>NZ_JBVJIP010000010.1:264573-342079 GCF_055586225.1 Actinoplanes sp. NPDC051388
ACTCCCCCCCCCCCCCCCCCCCCCCCCCCCCCCCCCCCCCCCCTCCACCCCCCCCCCCCCCCCCCCCCCGCCCGCCGCCGCGCATCATCATGTCGGTGCGCACGCCCTGCGGGCAGAGCGCCTGCACCTTGATGCCGCGGTGCGCATAGGTCACCCGCAGCCACTCCGCATAGGCCAGCGAGGCGTGCTTGGTCACCGAGTAGGGCGCGCTGCCGAGCAGCGTGAGCAGGCCGGCCGCGGACACGGTGACCAGCAGGTGGCCCTTGCCCGCCTCGAGCCAGCGGGGCAGCAGGGCGCGGGACGCATAGACGTGGCCCAGCACGTTGACGTGGAAGTCGCGCAGCCAGACCTCGTCCGTGGTGTCGGCGCCGCCCGAGGACAGCACGCCGGCGTTGGCGCAGAACAGGTCGATGCCGCCGAGCTCGTCCCAGGCGACGTCGACGAGCCGGCGGATGTCCGTCTCGTTGCCGGCGTCGCCCGGGACTGCCCGACCCCCGATCTCCGCGGCCACCGTCTCGGCCGCGGCGGCGTCGATGTCACTCACCACGACCCGGGCGCCGTCGGCCGCGAACCTGCGGGCCAGGGCGGCGCCGATGCCGCCACCGGCGCCGGTCACGACCACCCGCTGCGGGGCGGTCACTGGACGGCCCCGGTGAGGGTGACGCCGCCGTCGATCACGATGGTCTGGCCGGTGATCCAGGCCGCGTCCGGCGAGCACAGGAACGACACCGCGCCGGCCACGTCCTCCGGGACGCCGAGCCTGCGCAGTGGGTAGGTGGCCGCCACCTGTTCCTCCCGGCCCTCGTAGAGCGCGGTCGCGAAGCGGGTCTTGACCACCGCCGGCGCCACCGCGTTGACCCGGATCTTCGGGGCCAGCTCGACCGCCAGCTCCTCGGTCAGGTGGATCAGCGCCGCCTTGGTGACGCCGTAGAACGCGATGCCCGGGGCCGGGCGCACGCCGGAGACCGACGAGATGTTCACGATCGAGCCGCCGCTCTCGGACAGCCCGCCGCGCAGCGCTTCCTGCACCCAGCCGAGCGTGCCCAGCAAGTTCACGTCGATGATCTTGCGGGCGGCGCCCAGATCAAGATCTTGCAGGCGGCCGTACGCCGGGTTGATGCCGATGTTGTTGACCAGGGTGGTGATCGGGCCGAACCGGCCGACCACGGTGTCGATGACCGCGGCCCGGTGATCGGGGTCGTCGCCCTTGCCGGCCACCCCGATCGCGACCTCCGGCCCGCCGAGGTCCTTGACCGCCGTCTCGAGGGTGGTGGCGTCGCGCCCGGTGACGCAGACCTTGGCGCCCTCGGCCACGAACCGCTGGGCGATGGCGAATCCGATGCCCCGGCTCGCGCCGGTCACGATCGCCACTGCGCCGGTCATCTGCGTCATGCCCGATCTCCCTATTGTTTCTGCACTGACTATGCAAATAGTAACCGCAAGCAGGCCCGCCGCCAACCCTCTCCCGAGCGGCGGCGGGCCGCAAGCGATCTCTTAAGAAGCCGCCGGGATGCCGTTCGCCGGGGGCGCCGCCGGTGTGGTGGTGTACTCCGCGACCGGCGCGTCCTTCTCGTCGGTCTCCCAGATCGGGCCGAAGAACGCCGCCTTGCCGCCGGTGATCTTGGTGAGCTGGATGCCACCGTAACCGGAGTGGTCATCCTTCGAGAAGCGCAGTGGGACCATGCCCGGACCGCCGGTGAAGCCGTTCTTCTCGACCGCCGCGATGATGCCTTCGCGGGTCAGGTCCTTGCCGGCCGCCTGCAGTGCCTGGACGAACAGGTACGCCACCGACATCCCGTAGACGATGTTGTTGTCGAACTCGGCGCCGCCACCGTACTCGGTGTTGACCTTCTTGTAGAGCTGGATCCACGGGTTGTCGTCCATGTTGGACAGCGGCAGGTAGTAGGCCGAGGTCACGCCCTCGAGCAGCGTCGGCGCGGCCGCACCGAGCGACTTGGTCAGCGTGGTCGGGTCGGAGCCCACGTTGGACACCACCCAGGTGGTCTTGAAGCCGATCTTCGCGGCGGTGCCCAGCGACAGCGCGGTGAAGCCCGGCACGGTCGCCAGCATCACGACCTCGCACTTGGCGGCCTTGAGCGCGCCCATCTGCGGGCCCACGTTCGGGTTGCTGGTCACGTAGTTCTGCTTGTCGGCGATCGGGCCGAGGACCTTCTCGATGCCGGCCAGCTCGTCGCGGCCGAAGTCGTCGTCCTGGCCCATGAAGCAGACCTTCTTGCCGGGGTGGGTCGCCTTCACGTGGGTGGCCAGGATCTTGCCCTCCACCGTGTAGTCCGGGTTGAAGCCGAACGTGCCCGGATACTTCTGCGGCTGGTCCCAGCTGCGGCTGCCGGACGCGACGAAGAGGTCGGGCACCCGGTTGGTCTTGAGGAAGTCGAGCACGCCGGTGTGCGTGGGTGTGCCCAGGCCGTTCAGGATCGCGAACACCTTGTCCTGCAGCACCAGCTCACGCACCACCTGCTGGGTGGTCGCCGGGTTGTAGGTGTCGTCCATGATCTTGTAAGTGATCTTCCGGCCGTGCACGCCACCGGCCGCGTTCACCATGTCGAAGTAGGCCTTGCTGGCCGGCGCGATCTTCGAGTAGCCGGCCGCGGCGGGACCGGTGAGCGGCATGTGGGTGCCGATCGTGATCGTCGTGTCGGTCACGCCGGGGGTGTCGCCACCTCCGCCACCGGTGGTGCCGCCTCCGCCTTCGTCGCCGGAGCAGGCGGTGACCGTGAGAAGGGTGAGCGCGGCGAGGACGGCCAGCCCACGCCTTGCGTAACGCGTCATGTCAGGCCTTTCTGTCTGATTTCGAGGGGAAGCGGGAACGGAGTTTGCGTCCGAGGGAGGCGATGCCGCCCGGGAACGCGAGCATGACGACGATCAGCACCACGCCGAAGATGGCCAGCGGGAGGTTGCCCTCGAGCCGCTGGGCGACCGAGGCCGAGACGTCGATCGAGTCGGTGAGCGAATGGGTGGATGCGGGCAGCACCACCAGCAGCACCGCGCCCCACAACGCGCCGGCCAGGCTGCCCAGCCCGCCGATCACGATCGCCATCACCAGGAACAGCGACAGCGTGAGAGGGAAGGCGCCCGGGCTGACACTCTGGGCGAGCACGGCGAAGAGTGCGCCGCCGAGGCCGGCGCAGGCCGCACTGACCACAAAGGCCAACACCTGGGTACGCGCGACGTTGACGCCCGCCAGCCGAGCAGCCGCCTCGTCGTCCCGGACGGCCTTGAGGTTGCGCCCGAATCGGCTGGTGATCAGGTTGGCCAGCAGCAGCAACGTGAGCAGCGCGCCGGTCCACGCGATCCAGGCCTGCCACCGCTCATAGGGGAAGCTGTAGCCCAGCGCCAGCGGCGGCGGGTCGACGGCCACCGAGAATCCCTGGTCGCTGTTGAAGGTCGTGTCGAAGGTGCTGGTGATGGCCGGCACCACCACGGCGACGGCGAGCGTGAGCCCGGCCAGATAGGGTCCCCGCAATCGCGCGGCGGCCAGCCCGACCACCGCCCCGACCACCGTGGTCAGCGCCACCGCGGCGAGCGCCGCCACCAGCAGCGTCCACTGCCCCCGCCCGGCCAGCGCGTTCTGCGTCATCGCCAGCGTGTAGGCCCCGACCGCCATCAGCGCGCCGTGCCCGAGCGACAGCTGCCCGTTGAGTCCGACGAGGACGGTCAGTCCGGCGGTCACGCAGAGATAGGCGCCGACCGTGGCCAGCTGGTAGTTCCGGAACGGCGGCAACACATAGGTGAGCGCCAGGATCACCGCGGCGGCGAGCAGGGTGAGCGCGAGGTTGCGCAGCAGCGTCCGTCGCGTCTTGATCCGCGGCGTGGACACCGCCGGAGCGCTCTCCTGGCTCTTCTCCTTCATCGTGGTCACGCCGCCCTCGCCTTCACCGAGCCGAACAGTCCACCGGGCCGTCCCAGCAGGACGACGAGGAGGAGGACGAGCACGGCGATCGGGGCGACCGTCGCGCCCAGGTAGCCGCTCACGTAGGAGAGCAGCAGGCCGACCAGCACGCCGCCGACCACCGCGCCGATCGCGCTGTCCAGGCCGCCGACCACCGCGGCGGTGAAGGCCGAGATGAAGACCACGTCCATCGCGTTCGGGTGCAGGCCCAGCTCGGTGGGGATGACCAGCATCCCGGCCAGCGAGCCGACCGCAGCGGCCAGCGCCCAGCCGAGCGTCAGCATGCCGCCGACGTTCACCCCGAGCAGCCGGGACACGTCCGGCGCGAAGGCCGCCGCCCGCATCCGCAGGCCGACCGCGGTCTTCGTGAAGAGCAGCACCAGCAGCCCGACCACGGCGATCACTGCGGCGAACACGAAGATGTCGAACCGGGAGAGCAACGCGATCCCGCCGACGTCGAACGCGTCCCGGCTGAACGGCGGCTGCGCCTGCTGGTAGTCGTTGCCGTAGATCATGCCGAGGATCGCCTGGATCACCAGGACCAGCCCGAGCGCGACCACCACGCCGTTCAGCGGGGACGAGTGGTCGACGAAGCGCATCACCACGCGTTCCACGCCGGCGCCCAGCGCGAGGCCGCCGACCAGCGCCACCACGAAGCCGAGCCAGTAGGACCCGGTCGCGGTCGCCACCGAATAGCCGGCATAGGCCGTCGCGACCGCCATCGCGCCCTGCGCGAAGTTGACGATCCGCGCGGCGCGCCAGATCAGGACCAGGGCCAGCGCGAACGCGGCATAGACGGCGCCGCGGCTGAGCCCGTCGAAGGTCAGGAAGATGAAAGTGTCCATCCGTCCTCCTCAGAAACCCAGGTAGGCGTGGCGGAGTTCGTCGTCGTCCCGCAGCGACGCCGCGTCGTTGCGGGTGACGACGCGACCGAGCGACATGACGATGCCGACGTCCGCGATGGAGAGGGCGCTGCGCACGTTCTGCTCGACCAGCAGCACGGTCAGCCCGGTGCGGTCGCGCAGGTCGCGCAGCAGCGTCATGATCTGGCCGGTGACCCGGGGCGCGAGGCCCAGGGACGGCTCGTCCAGCAGCATCAGCCGGGGGCGGCCGATCAGCGCGCGACCCAGGGCGAGCATCTGGCGCTCACCACCGGAGAGTTGGTGCCCGGCGTGACGCTTGCGGCGGGCCAGCGGCTCGAAGAGCTCGTACACCTCGTCGAGTGCCTTGCGGGCGTCCAACTTGTCCTTGCGCCAGAGACCGCCGAGCCGCAGGTTCTCGTCCACGGTCAGCTCGGTCACCACGCCGCGGCCCTCGGGCACGTGCGCGATGCCACGGCGGATCATGTGCTCGACCTTGATGGCGCGCAGGTCGCCGCCGTCGTAGGTGATCCGTCCGGCAGTGGGCTTGACCAGGCCGGACAGCGTACGCAAAAGGGTGGTCTTGCCCGCGCCGTTGGCACCCATCACGGCGACGATCTGGCCGGGCTCGATGCTGAGCGCGAGGTCGTGCAGCACCGGCGCCGCGCCATAGCCGGCGGTCAGCCCCTCGACCTCGAGCAGCGCGGTCACGCGGCCACCTCGCCCAGATAGGCCTCGCTCACGGCGTCGTTCGAACGGATCTCGTCGGGGGTGCCGAACGCGACCGGCTTGCCGAAGTCGAGCACCAGGATCTCGTCGCACACCGCCATCACCAGGTCCATGTGATGCTCGACCAGCAGCACCTCGCAGCTCAGCTCGCGGATCAGCGCGCCCAGCTCGAGGATCTCCTCGGCGCCCAGCCCACCGGCCGGCTCGTCGAGCAGCAGCAGCCGCGGCTTGGCGACCAGCGCGCGGGCCAGCGCGACCCGCTTGCGCACCGCATAGGGCAGGCCGCCCGGATAGGTGTGCGCGTATTGCGCGACGCCGCACTGGTCGAGCGCGGTCATCGCGTCCTCGCGCAGCCGGCGCTCGTCCCGATCGGAGCGAGGCAGGCCGAACAGCGCCGACGCGAATCCGGCCTTGGCCGCGTGGTCGGTGCCGGTCAGCACGTTGTCCAGCACGGTCATGCCGGCGAACTGGCCGACTCCCTGCAGGGTGCGGGCGATGCCGAGGCGGGTGAGCTGGTGCGGCTTCGGTCGGATCGGCCGCCCGTCCAGCGTCACGGTGCCGGTGGTCGGCGCCACGAAGCCGCAGACCACGTTGAAGAGTGTCGTCTTGCCGGCCCCGTTCGGGCCGATCACCCCGACCGTGCGCCCGGGCGGAACCCGCACCGAGACGCCGTCCAGGGCCACCAGGCCGCCGAAGCGGACGCCGATGTCGTTCAGGGAAAGGCCCCTGCTGCTGTCGTCGTGGTCCTGCTGTGGCATCGGCACCTCGGCTCTGAGGCGAACCTGCGGACATCGGGCAGCTCAATGGCAGGCTGCGCAGAGTCCACAGAGGAAGACGCTGGGTGGCGGAACTTATTACACCGAGAGTGTAATTTCCTGCATCCGCTTGTCAATGGGCCCGAAACATTGGCCGATCACGAGATGGTTGCGGTCGGATGATCACGGCACCTTGCAGGGGGTTTGCCCCGGAAGGCTGTTAAGCGCGTGTTTCGGCGCTGCTACCCATTCTGCGCCATCGATCGACCGATGGGGATACCTCAGGCGACGCCCGTCGGGCGGAACTGGACGCTGACCCGGGGACCGACCGGCTTCGCCGTCTTCGGAATCGCGTGCTCCCAGGTGCGCTGGCAGGAGCCGCCCATCACGATCAGGTCGCCGTGGCCGAGGGGGAAACGCAGCGTGTCGTGGCCGCCCGCCCGCGGGCGCAGCATCAGGTTGCGCGGCGAGCCGAAGGAGACGATCGCGACCATCGTGTCGACGGTGGCCGAGCGGCCAAGAGTGTCGCCGTGCCAGGCGACGCTGTCCCGGCCGTCGCGGTAGAGACACATGCCGGCGGTCGTGAACTCCTCGCCCAGCTCGTCCGCGTAGTGCCGGTTGAGACGCTGCCGGGCCTCGGCGAGCGTCGGGTGCGGCAGCGTCTCGTCGGCGCCGAACCAGCGCAGCAGGCGGGGCACGTCGACCACGCCGTCATACATCTGGCGGCGCTCGGCCCGCCAGTCGACGTCGCTGAGCAGGGTCTCGAACACCGCGTCCGAGCCGGTCACCCAGCCGGGCAGCACGTCCACCCAGGCGCCGGCGGTGAGCCGGTGGCGCACGAGGCGGCCGGGCAGCGGCTCGATGGCCACGGCCGGCCCGGACATCAGGTCGAACATCGACGGCTGGTAGGCGGTCACCCGGCCACCCTACGCCGACTTAGCACGTGTGTGCGACTAGTCGAGGATCGCGGTGGCCAGGGCGTGGGCCAGGAACGCGGCGGTCAGGCCGGCGACCACGCTGAGGATCGCGTACGCCGCGGCGAGCGGCCCGGCGCCCTTCTCGGCCAGGCGCAACGTCTCGTAGGAGAAGGCCGAATAGGTGCTCAGCGTCGCGCACAGCCCGGGACCCACCAGGTGCTGCAGGGCGGCGGGGACGGCGACCGCGGCGGTGGCGCCGGTGAGGAAGCCGAGCCCGGTGCACGCGACGAGGTTCGCGACGAAGGTGCCCCACGGGAACGGCCTGGCTCGGATCGCCCGGTCCACCAGGTAGCGCAGGGGCGCGCCGATCAGGGCGCCGAGGATCACCATCAGCCAGTTCACGGGCGCTCTTTCCGGGCGATCAGCCGGGTGAGCGAGGCGCCGGCCCAGACCGCGGCCAGCGCGGCCACCAGGGTGCCGGTCAGATAGAGCAGGGCGGTGCCGGCGCGCCCGGCGTCGAACAGGCGCTGGGCGTCGACGGCGTAGGTCGAGAACGTCGTGAAGCCGCCGAGGACGCCGGTGCCGAGGAAGGACCGCGCCAGGGAGCGCTCGGCGACCAGCGCCATCAGTGCGCCCATCAGCAGGCAGCCCACGACGTTGATCCCGAACGTGGTCCACGGGAACGCGTCCGGGGCGGCCGGCCAGAGCAGGCCCGCCCCGTAACGCGCGCAGGCGCCGATCACGCCACCGGCCGCGACCGCGGTCAGGACGTGGACCTGCTTTTTACCGCCGCTCAGTCTTTGTCCGGCTCGGGGTGGTGGTAGCTGATCCGGTCGGTGGGCAGCGGGAACGCCAGCTCGTCGCCGAACGGGGAGGGAGCGGCCGCCTTCTGCGACAGCAGCTCCGCCACGTCGAGTTTGCCGTCCGGGCCCACCGCGGGCGGCTCGGGCGAGCGGGCGCTCGAATAGGGCGTGCCAGCCGCGGCGCCGGTGACCCCGGCGGACTTGCTGGGTGCCATGTTCTCCGCCGGGCCGCCCTGTTGCTGCTCCAACTGGTCCCGGCGGAAGATCTTGCGGCCCAGCCAGACCAGCGGGTCGTACTTGTTGTCGACCACGCGCTCCTTCATCGGGATGATCGCGTTGTCGGTGATCTTGATGTGCTCGGGGCACACCTCGGTGCAGCACTTGGTGATGTTGCAGTAGCCGAGGCCCTGGTGGTCCTTGGCATAGTTCTTCCGGTCGGTGCGCGCGTCGAGCGGATGCATGTCCAGCTCGGCGGCCCGGATGAAGAACCGCGGCCCGGCGAACGCCTCTTTGTTCTCCTCGTGGTCGCGGACCACGTGGCAGGTGTTCTGGCAGAGGAAGCATTCGATGCACTTGCGGAACTCCTGGGACCGCTCGACATCGATCTGCTGCATCCGGTAGTCGCCCGGCGCGACCCCGGCAGGCGGCGCGAAGGCCGGCGTCTCACGGGCCTTCTCGTAGTTGTACGAGACGTCGGTGACCAGGTCGCGGATGATCGGGAAGGTGCGCAGCGGCGTGATCGTGACGGTCTCGTCGTCCTCGAAGGTGGACATCCGCGTCATGCAGCCGAGCTTCGGCTTGCCGTTGATCTCCATCGAGCACGAGCCGCACTTGCCGGCCTTGCAGTTCCACCGGCACGCCAGATCCGGCGTCTGGGTGGCCTGCAGCCGGTGGATGACGTCGAGCACGACCTCGCCCTCGTTCACCTCGACGTCGAAGTCCTGGATCTCGCCGCCCGACGAGTCGCCCCGCCAGACCTTGAAGTGGCGCTTCGTGCCCATTACTTCGCCTCCGCAGTCAGGGCGTCGTACGCCGCCAGCTCGTCGTCGGTCATGTACTTCGACAGCTCGGTGCGGTCGAACAGCGCGATCAGCTCGTCCCGCATCTTCGGCACCGCCTTGCGCTCCAGCTGCACGTCGCCGTTCGCGTCGAGCGTGCAGACCAGGTTGAGCAGCCGCCACTGCGGGCTCATCTTGGGGAAGTCCTCGCGAGTGTGACCGCCGCGGGACTCCTCGCGTTCGAGCGCCGCCTTCGCCGTGCAGATCGACACGACCAGCATGTTGCGCAGGTCGAGGGCCAGGTGCCAGCCCGGGTTGTACCGGCGGCCGCCGATCGCGCCGACGTTCGCCACCCGCAGCTTCAGCTCCTCGAGGCGCTTGAGCGCGTCGGTCAGCTCGCCCTCGCGGCGGATGATGCCGACCAGGTCGCCCATCACCGCCTGCAGGTCCTGCTGCAACGTGTACGGGTTCTCCCCGCTCTGCCGGCTCAGCGGCGCCAGCGCCACGTCCACCGCCGTCTCGACGTCCTTCGTGGCCACCTTGGGCCGCTTGACCAGCGCATCCGTGTATGCCGCCGCGTGCTCGCCGGCCCGCTTGCCGAACACCAGCAGGTCGGACAGCGAGTTGCCGCCGAGCCGGTTGGAGCCGTGCATGCCGCCGGACACCTCGCCGGCCGCGAACAGACCCTCGACCGTGCCGAACGCCGCGCCCGAGTCCGGGTCGACCTCGACGCCGCCCATCACGTAGTGACAGGTCGGGCCGACCTCCATCGGCTCCTTGGTGATGTCGACGTCGGCCAGCTCCTTGAACTGGTGGTACATCGACGGCAGGCGACGCTGGATCTCCTCGGCCGGCAGCCGGCTCGCGATGTCCAGGAACACGCCGCCGGACTTGGAGCCGCGGCCCTCTTTGACCTCGGTGTTGATCGCGCGCGCGACCTCGTCACGCGGCAGCAGCTCGGGCGGGCGCCGGTTGTTGTCCGGGTCGCTGTACCAGCGGTCCGCCTCCTCCTCGGTTTCCGCATATTGCTTGCGGAAGACGTCGGGGACGTAGTTGAACATGAAGCGCTTGCCGTCGGAGTTCTTCAGCACGCCGCCGTCGCCGCGGACCGACTCGGTGACCAGGATGCCCTTGACCGACACCGGCCAGACCATGCCGGTCGGGTGGAACTGCAGGAACTCCATGTTGATCAGCGTGGCCCCGGCGCGCAGCGCGAGCGCGTGGCCGTCGCCGGTGTACTCCCAGGAGTTCGAGGTCACCTTGTAGCTGCGGCCCACGCCGCCGGTGGCCAGCACCACGGCCGGCGCCTCCAGCAGGATGAACTCGCCCGACTCGCGGTAGTAACCGAACGCGCCGGCCACCTTGTCGCCGTCGAGCAGCAGCTCGGTGATCGTGGTCTCGGAGAACACCTTGATCCGGGCGTCGTAGTCGCCGAACTCGGCCTTGTCCTCCTGCTGCAGCGACACGATCTTCTGCTGCAGGGTGCGGATCAGCTCCAGGCCGGTGCGGTCGCCGACGTGCGCCAGCCGCGGGTATTCGTGCCCGCCGAAGTTGCGCTGCGAGATCTTGCCGTCCTTGGTGCGGTCGAACAGCGCGCCGTAGGTCTCCAGCTCCCAGATGCGTTCCGGAGCCTCCTTGGCATGCAGCTCGGCCATCCGGAAGTTGTTCAGGAACTTCCCGCCGCGCATGGTGTCCCGGTAGTGGACCATCCAGTTGTCGCGGCTGTTCACGTTGCCCATCGCGGCGGCCGCGCCGCCCTCGGCCATGACGGTGTGCGCCTTGCCGAACAGGGACTTCGAGATGATCGCCGTCCGCTTGCCGGCCATCCGGGCCTCGATCGCCGCACGGAGTCCGGCGCCACCGGCTCCGATCACGACGACGTCGTAGTGGTGTCGTTCGATTCGCGTGGTCACAGTCAAATCCCTCAGCCTCAGCCGATGAACCGCAGGTCGGAGAACCAACCGGCGGAGACGGCCATGACGTAGAAGTCGGTCAGCGCGAGCGTGCCCAGGGTGATCCAGGCGAGCTGCATGTGCCGGGTGTTCAGCTTGGACACGAAGGTCCAGAAGCGGTAACGCACCGGGTGCGCGGAGAAGTGCTTGAGCCGGCCGCCCGCGATGTGCCGGCAGGAGTGGCAGGACAGCGTGTATGCCCACAGCATCACCACGTTGCCCACCAGGATGATGTTGCCCAGCCCGAAGCCGAAGCCGCTCGGACTCTGGAAGGCGACGATCGCGTCGTACGTGTTGATCAGCGAGATGATCGCGGCGGCGTAGAACGCGTAGCGGTGCAGGTTTTGACCGAGCAGCGGGAAGCGGGTCTCACCGGTGTATTTCTTGTGCCCGTCGGGGACCGCGCAGGCCGGCGGCGAGAGCCAGAACGCCCGGTAGTAGGCCTTCCGGTAGTAATAGCAGGTCAGCCGGAAGAGCAGCAGGAACGGCAGCGTGAAGGCCGCCTCCGGGATCAGCCAGAAGCTCGGCAGCGGGGTGCCGAACTCGGCCGCCCCCTCGACGCACCGGTTCGTGATGCACGGCGAATAGAACGGCGTGAGGTAGTGGTATGCCTCGACGTAGTAGTTGCTGTGCATGAAGACACGGACGGTCGCATAAGTGACCCACGCGCCCAATCCCACGAAGGTGACCAGCGGGGGAAACCACCACCGGTCGGTGCGCAACGTCTTCGCCGCGATCGCGGCGCGTGATTGCCCCGCGCCCGGCCTCGTTGCCGTCGTCGTCATCGAAAAATCTCCCTGACCTCGCCCGATGAGTGACCGTGCTGGGGGCGCAGCGGTCAGCGCAGCCGTCGGGCGTCCGCGTTGTGTGGCACACGTTACGCCGAGGTTCCGGAGCTTTCTTCCTGAGGCTCCCCTCGGTTTGTCACACCTGTGGCGGGTGACGTGGTCAGCCGCTCGCGTTTCCGGTGAGGTTCCACTCGGCCAGGTGCAACGCCGGCGCGGTGACCCAGTGGCCGGAGTAGCGGTCCGGCACCGGGATCGCCTCGGCGCCGACCGCCCGCACCGCGCCGGGCGCCAGGGCCTGCGGATATGACTGGGTGAACCGCATGTTGCCGACCGCCGCGGTGACCTCGCCGTCCTCCACCAGCCAGACGCCGTTGCGGGTGAGCCCGGTGATCACCAGGCTCTTCTGGTCGAGCACTCGCGTGTACCAGAGATCGGTGATCAGCAATCCGCGCTCCAGGGCCGCGACCAGTGGCCGGGCCGACGCGGCGGTCGGCCCGCCCGCGGCGGCGTCCGAGTCGGCGCCGGCCGCGCCGGGCAGCATGCGCGGGTGGGTGGGCATCGGTCCCCAGGCGCGGGAGTGGATCGAAGCGTGGCCGGTCGAGGTGGTGCCGGCCTCGGCCGCGGTGCGGCGGTCGTGCGCGACCGCGCTGGTGGTGCCCGCGTCGACCAGCGTGAGCGGCGCGCGCGGCGTGCCCTCGAGGTCGAACGGCAGGTCGCCGGTGGGGTCGTCGAGGATGGTCACGGCCGGGTCGAACTGACCGGCGCCCAGCTCGGCGAACGACTCGCCGCGGGTGGACGCGCGCCCGTTGAACCCCCAGAGGCTGAGGTTGGACAGCAGGTCGGAGACCGCCTCCGGCTCGAGGACCACTGCGTAACGGCCCGGCGGGAGCTCGATCGCACGACCGCCGGCCCGGGCCTTGGCCGCCGCCCGCACGCCGAGCGCGGCGCCGTCGAGGTCGGCCAGCCGGGTGCCCGCGTGCCGGGCCACCCCGTCCACGCCGTGGTCGCGGGCGATGCAGTCCATGTCCGCCGAGGCCGCCCGGCCCTCGACCGCCTGTCCGGCCGAGTTGGCGAATGCCGCGATCTGATAGAGCGTGCGGCAGTAACCGGCCGTCTCCAGCCCGCCGGCCGCGTCCACGAACGCCCGCACCCGGGCCGCCCGCTCCTCGGGGGTGGCCCGGGCGGTGGCCTCGTCGAACTCCTCGCCCGTGCCGGGTGGCAGCGGCGCCGGCCGGATCAGCCCGGGCCAGGTCGCGTCGGGCGGGGTGAGCCGCGCGGCCGCGATCGTGCGCTCGACCAGCGCGGCCAGCCCGGCGGCGTCGGTCACCGTGGTGGAGCCGGCCGCCGTGCGCCCGTCGAGGTGCAGGCGCAGCCGGACCGTGGTGGTCGCGTCGGCCACATTTTGATGGATCGCCGAGTTGGCGAACCGGGTCAGCGCCTCGGCCGCGTGGTGTACCGCGACCTCCGCCTCGGCGCCCGTGCCGGCCAGCCGCCGGACCAGCTCGACGACCCGGCCGGCCGTGGTCAGCTCGCTCATCCCCGCACCCCCACCCGCACGCCGGTGAACCGGGCCGGCGCCGCCGGATGGCCGGTGTGCCCGATCTGACCGGGCTGACCCTTGCCGCAGTTGGGCGTGCCCCACGCGACCGTCTCGCTGGACAGCATGTCCATCGACTGCCAGAACCGCGGACCGATCCCGGTGTATGTCGGGTTGCGCAGCATCCGGCCCAGCTTGCCGTTCTTGATCTCGTAACCGATCTCGCAGCCGAACTGGAAGTTGAGCCGCCGGTCGTCGATCGACCAGGACCGGTTGATGTCCATGAAGACCCCGTCGTCGGTGGCCGCGATGATCTCGTCGAGCGTGTGCGGCCCGGGCTCGAGGCCCACGTTGGTCATCCGCACCATCGGCAGCCGCGACCAGCCGTCGGCGCGGACGCTGCCCGCATAATCCAGGCCGGCCATCGCCGCCGAGTCGCGGCCGGCCAGCACGCCGACCCAGCGCCCGTCGCGCACCACGTCGCGCCGCGCGGCCGGGGTGCCCTCGTCGTCGTAACCGAAGCTGCCCAGCGCCCCCGGGATGGTCGGGTCGATGGTGATGTTCATCAGCTCGGAGCCGTAACGCAGCGAGCCGAGCTGGTCGAGGTCGAGCCACGAGGTGCCCGCATATGCCGCCTCCCAGCCCAGGATGCGGTCGAGCTCGATGGCGTGCCCGACCGACTCGTGGATCTGCAGGGCCAGCTGCTCGCCGCCGAGCACCAGGGTGGTCTCGCCGCTCGGGCAGAGCGGCGCGGTGATCAGGGCGCGGGCCTCCTCGGCCATCCGCGGCGCGTTGTCCACCAGGGCGAGCTCGTCGACCAGCTCCCAGCCACGGGTGCCGTATTGCCCACGGTGGGAGGGCCAGGAGCGGCGCTGGATCTCGCCGTCGCCGAAGACGCTCGCGGTCACCCCCGCGCCGCACTCGCGGATGTGCTGGTCGATGCGGTGGCCGTCACTGGACGCGAACCACTTGCGCGTGTCCCACACCTGGTAGACACCCTCGGCCATGTCGGCGCCGGCGTCCTTGGCCGCCCTGGTGGCGTGCACCAGCAGGTCGCCCTTGGTCGACAGCGGCACGGCGAGCGGGTCGATCTCGCACGGGCTGGCCCAGCTCGCCTCGCCGGCGCCGGTCGGCACCAGGTCGATCGGCGGCCCGGGCACCAGCGCGCTGGCGGCGGCGATCTGCGCGGCCCGGCGGCCGGCCGCCCGCGCGGCGCCGTCGGAGAGGTCGGGCACCGCATAGAAACCCCAGCTCGACCCGACCAGCGCGCGCACGCCGATGCCCGCGCTCTCGTCGGAGCTGACGTCCTCGACCTCGCCGTTGCGGGCATTCATCGCCTCGGTGCGCCGGACCATGACCCGCACGTCCGCATAACGCGCACCGGCGTCGAGAGCCGCTTGCACGGCCGCGCCCGCCACGTCGAACTCGCTCATGCACACGACCCTATGAGAGACCTCTGACAGTTTGCGGACCGGGGAAGCACTGTCCGTCGTGGAGAGTAAGGTCTCGGAGATCCGGCGCAGGGCCATGTGCGGATCGGGGGTGGACAGGTGACGGGTGAGCGGCTGCCCGTTCCGGTGTCGCCCTACGGCCCGCTCGGCGATCTCGCGTTGCAGGTGCACGCGCTCACCATGCGCGGCCACCACCCGGAGACCCTGATCGCGGCCGATGAAGCGGTGGCGGTCGCCCGGCTCTATGGCGACGTCCGCACCGAGCGCATGATCGAGATGGGCCGGGTCTATGCGCTGTCCGCCCTGGGCCGGCTGACCGAGGCGGTGGCGATCAGCTCCGGGCTGGCCGAGCTGACCGGCTCCGCGATCGGCCCGCGCACCACCGACGCGAAGATCCTCGCCGACACCGCCACCATGCTGATCCGGATCGGCCGCATCGACGAGGGCCTGCACCACGCGGCCCGGGCGATGGCGCTGCTCGACGTCGCGCCCCGCGGCACCTGGCGTTATCTGTCGGCGATGTCCTCGCTCAGCGACGCGGCCCGGGCGGCCGAGCTGTTCGAGCTGGCCGACCTCTGGCTGGCCGACATCTTCGGCGACGTGGCCGCCGACTTCGACGACCTCTACCGCTCGGGCAGCGACATCCAGCGCGCCGAGCTGCGGCTGGAGTGGGCGCTGCGGCTCGAGCAGGTGGGCCGCGAGGAGGAGGCGGCGGCGCTCTATTCGACGGCCGTCGAGCTGCTGCGCTTCTGGGCCGACCGCGAGCTGGACGCGCCGATCTGTTCGGCGCTGCTGGCCGTCGGGCTGGCCAAGACCGGTCGTCATCAGGAGGCGATCGCGCTGGTCGGCAAGCTGCTGATGCCGATGCGCGAGGGCGGCCAGTGGCACGAGGCGCGGCTGCTGCACCTGGCCCACGGCGTCGCGCTGCGCGAGGTCGGCGAGCTGGCCGAGGCCCGGCGCGAGCTGCTCGCCGCCGATGAGCTGGCGGTGGTGCCCAACCAGCGGCTGATCTATCAATACGAGCTGGCCGTGCTCGCCGAGCGCGAGTCGCCGGGCGTGGCCACCCGGGCCCTGCTGGCCACCGTGCGGGCCCAGCTCGCGCTGCTCTGGCGGCTGCGGCTCGACCGCCGCACGATGCTGCGCCAGGCCCGCCGCCGGGTCGAGCTGGAGGCCGCCCGGGCTCGCGCCGACCTGGTCGCCACCTCGGACGCGCTCACCGGGCTGCGCAACCGGCGGCTCTTCGACCTGCGCATCGACGGCCTGCGCGACGCGCTTCTATTGATAGATGTGGATCGTTTCAAGGTCATCAACGACGCGCACTCGCACGTCGTCGGCGACCGCGTGCTGAGCGAGATCGCCGCGGTGCTGCGGACCCAGAGCCGGCCCGGCGACGTGGCGATCCGGCTCGGCGGCGACGAGTTCGCGATGTTCCTGCCCGGCGACGTGCTCGACGCGGCCGGGCTGGCCGAGCGGATCCGGCAGGTGGTGCTGGGCCGCGAGTGGTCGGCGGTCGCGCCCGGCCTGAGCGTCACGGTCAGCATGGGCCTGGCGTCACCGGCCGAGGGACTGATCGGGCGCGAGCTCTACGACCGCGCCGACCGCCGGCTCTACGAGGCGAAGCATGCCGGCCGCAACATGTTGATCTTCGGGAGTTAGAGCAGATTTTCGAGCTGCATCACTGATTGCTCGACGTAGGCGCCGCCGACCAGGAAATGCCCGCGCAAGGCGTGGCTGTCCTGCTCGACCAGCAGGTACCACGGGATGCCGGCCTCGGCGTACCCGTGCATCTTGAGGGTGTGATCGACCGAGGCGCTGACCGGCGAGACCACCTCGACCACCAGGCGCACCGACGACACGTCCACGATCGGCTCGTCCACGTCGATCGGGCCGGTGACCACGATGTCCGGGATCACCAGCCGGTGCTCGCTGAGCCGCACGGTGACGCCGACCAGCACGTTCAGGTCGCCGCGACCGACACGCAGCGCCGCCGCCAGAGCCTCGATCAGCAGCTGGTGCCGCGGGCTCGGACCCGGCCGGACCAGCACGGTGCCGTCCCACAGCTCGTTCACGAGAGCGCCTTCCGAATGAACTCCAGCTGGTCGTCCAGGCTGGTGGACGGGCCGGTGACCAGCAGTTTCGGGTCCGGCAGCTCGGCCGTGACGCTGTGGTGGGCATAGACGTCCGAGGAGTCGGCGAGGCGGCCCAGGTAACGCTCGGCGAAGGGCGCCGGCAGCACCGACCAGTCGGTCACCGGGTCCCGGGCGACGCCGCAGCGGACCACGTCCGAGCGCCGGGTCACGGCGAGGGCGGCCAGCCAGCCGCCCAGCCCGCGGCCGAGCGCGGCGACCCGGGTCAGGTCCAGGTCGGGGTGCTTGCCGAGCAGGGCGTGCAGGGCGTTCACGCAGTCGGTGAGCGTGACGTCGGCCAGCCGGCGGTGCACCACCTTCTCAAAGCTGGGCGCCACTCCGGGCGTACCGCGGGGGTCGACGCTGACCACCGCGAAGCCGGCGTCCGCCCACCACTGCCGCTCCTGCCACCCGGCCGCGTCGCCGGTGACCTGCTGATGGCCGGGACCGTCGCCGAAGGTGAGCAGCACCGGCAGCCGGCTCCCGCCGACGTGCTCGGCCGGATAGAGCACCGCGGACGGCAAGCGGCGGTCGGTCACCCGCTCCAGGAGCGGATGCGGAGCGTACGGCAGGGGTTCGGCGTGCGAGCGCAGCCGATGCACCAGCCCGCCGCCCCGCCACACCTCGTCGCCCAGCACCAGCACATCCCCGCCGATCGCGGCCGGGCGCGCGGTGGCCAGCCGGATCGCCTCTGCGCTGCCGCCGCCGAGCGTGGTGCGCACCCGGAAGATGTCGCTGGTGGCCGGCTCGCCCTCGCTGGCCTCGACCACCAGGTCGGGTCCCGCGGCCGGCGCGCCGGCCCGGGGCAGCACCCCGATCACCCGGCGGATGTAGAGGCCGGGCGGGGTGAGCAGGCTGCCGTCGGCGAACAGGCAGCGCGCGTCGAAGCCGTCGTGCGCCAGCTCGCCGCCGACCAGCACCCGGCCGTCCGGCAGGTGGCGCGGCGTGCCCGGGATCGGCTCCACCCAGCGCGCGTCGGCCAGCTCGGCGTGCACCTGGGTCTCGCCGGTGCGCGGGTCGACCGACAGCACCAGGCCGTGCTGCTGCATGCGGCGCAGCACGGTGATCAGCGGGTTGCCGGTGTCCGACCAGTTCACGTCCACCAGATAGGGATAGGTCTCCCGGTCCCAGTGCACGTCCACCCAGCCGCCGTCGAGGTCGAGCAGGTGCAGGGTGACCGCCCCGGCGGTGCGGGTGGCCAGCACCTGACCGCCGTCCGGCGACCACCACCAGCCCCGATCGCGCCCGAACTCGCGCCCGGCCGGGTCCGGCACGCCCCACCGGACCCCGCCCGGGTCCCGCCACGAGCTGCCGCCCGGCTCGCCGGCCAGCAGTTCGTCGCGTCCGTCCGGCCCGATCACGCGCAGGCAGTCGGACGGCGTCAGATAGCCGATGTGGGCGCCGGTCGGATCCGGCCGCGGGTCCAGCACCGGCTCGGGCGTGCCGATCGGCTCCGAGCTGCCCGCGATCAGGTCGGCCCGCACCAGCCGGCCGCCGATGGCGTGGGTCGCGACGGTCGCGTTCCGGTCGATCCCGAAGGCCTCCACCGGCCCGGGCGTCACCTCGCGCTCGACACCGGTCGCCACGCTGAGTGTCCAGAGCGACTCCACCGCGTCGAACCGTCCGGCCGAGCGCAGGAACACCACCCGGGACCCGTCGGCGCCGACCACGACACGGTGCGGCGCCCCGCGGCGGAAGCCGCCGGTCCGCTCGGCCAGCTCGGGAAAGTCCACGACGACCAGCATCGCTGATCAAGGCCCCTCCGCGCCCGGCAACGCGACGAGTTGCCCGTAGAGTTGCCCGCGTGATTCAGGAAGACCCCCGGCGCCTGCTGCTGGTGCACGCGCATCCCGACGACGAGGTCACCGGCACGGGCGCGACGATGGCGCACTATGTCGCCGAGGGAGCACAGGTCACGCTGGTCACCTGCACGCTGGGTGAGGAGGGCGAGATCCACGTCCCGGAGCTGGCCCAGCTCGAGGCGTCCCGGGCCGACCAGCTGGGCGGTTACCGGATCGTCGAGCTGGAGCGCGCCTGCGCCGCGCTCGGCGTCACCGACCACCGGTTTCTCGGCGGCGCGGGTCGCTACCGCGACTCCGGGATGATGGGTCTCAAGACCAACGACCACCCGCGGGCCTTCTGGCAGGCGGATCTCGACGAGGCCGCGGGGCTCCTGGTGGAGATCATGCGTGAGGTACGCCCCCAGGTGATGATCACCTACGACGAGAACGGCTTCTACGGCCACCCGGACCACATCCAGGCGCACCGGGTCGCGATGCGCGCGGCGGAACTGGCCGGCGATTCCGCACCCGCCAAGATCTATTGGACCGCGATGCCGCGCAGCGTGCTGGAGGGCGGCATGGAGGCCTTCCGGGGGCTGGACGACAACCCGTTCGCGGACGTGGAGAACGTCGACGACCTGCCCTTCGGCCACCCGGACGACGAGATCGCGGCGTGCATCGACGGCACCGACCGTTACGAGCAGAAGGTGGCCGCCATGAAGGCGCACGCCACCCAGATCCCGGACAACTCGTGGCTCTACGGCATCGCCGGCGACTTCGGCGGCGAGTTCATGGGGATCGAATACTTCACTCTCGCCAAGGGCAGCCGCGGGTCGGTCTCCGGGCCGCACGGCTGGGAGAGTGACCTGTTCAGCGGTCTGGCGGCGCGATGACCTCGCCGGTCGAGGTGATCTCACCGCCCGAGCCCGCGCCGCCGCCGCGGGACTCGGCGCTGATCCGCGTCGCCGGTTTCGTCGTGGTGGTGCCCGCGACCGTGGTGTCCGCGGTCGCCGAGCTCTATCTGACCCCGCTGCGCCTGGGCGGCGTGCCGATCGGGGTGGCCGTGGTCTTCGCCGCGGTGGCCAACTGGGCGCTGGCCTGGTTCGCCGCGGCCGCCACCGGGCGCAGGTGGGCGGCCGGGGTGCCGTGGGCGCTCTGGACGATCATCATGCTGTTCGCCGCGGGGGCCAAGACCACCGAGGGGGATTACCTGCTCAGCGGCAACGACTGGATCGCGCTGGTGATGATCCTGGTGGGCAGTCTGAGCTTCGCGGTCTTCGCGTACCGGTCGATCATCGGTCGCGTCCGGCTGTGAACCTGCTGGACGCTCTTGGCAGACGGTGGCTCGTGCCTGCAAAATTGCGGAACTTTCCGTGACCTTGATTGGTGTGTCGTGACGTCTGTCCAGCAGCAGGAGCCGACCGTCGTCATTTCCACGCCGAAACCCCGCCGGCGGGCCCTGCTGATCACGAGCGCCGGGGTCGCCCTGGTGCTGGTGGTCGCGGGCGCCGCCGTGGTCACCTGGGGGTTGCGGGGCGACGTCCCGCGCGGCACCCGGGTGCTGGGCGTCGAGCTGGGCGGGAAGTCGCGGGCCGACGCGCTGCGCGCGGTCAACGCCGTGGTCGAGCCGCGCGCCGAGGAGCCGGTGCCGGTCAGCCTGGACGGCAAGGCGGTGTCGCTGAAGCCGTCCTCGATCGGCATGACCGTCGACGTGGCGGCCACCATCGAGGCCGCGACCGAGGGCACCCCCAAGCTGTTCGGCGCGCGGGACGTGCCGCCGGTGATCACGCTCGACCCGGCGCGGCTCGACAAGGCGCTGCGCGCGGAGCTCGACCCGAAGAGCATCACGCTGCAGAAGCCCGGCATCTCCTTCGCGAAGCTCACCCCGAAGCCGACCTATCCGGCTCCGGGCCGCACGCTCGACCGCGAGCGGGCGGCCGACAGCGTCAAGGGCGCGTGGCTGACCGGCCGGACCGCCGAGGTGCCGCTCGTGGTGCAGCCGCCGGCCACCACCAAGGAGCAGGTCGACGAGCTGATCGAGAGCCTCGCCGAGCCGGCCGTGGCGGCGCCGGTGGCGGTCACCGTCGACGGCAGGAAGTTCACGCTGAGCCCGGCGGCCATCGCGGCCGGCCTGGTCTTCCGCGCGGACGACGCGGGCAAGCTCACCCCGGCCGTGGACGGCAAGAAGCTGCACGCCGCGGCCGCCGCCGAGTTCGCCAAGGTGGAGGACGAGCCCAAGCAGGCCAGCGTCACGCTCTCCGGCGGCAAACCGAAGATCGTCGCGAGCACCGCCGGCAAGGTGGTCGACCTGACCAAGCTCGGCCCGGCGCTGCTCGCCGCGCTGCCCGATCCGGCGCCGCGGGAGATCACCGGCGAGCTGGTCGAGCAGGACGCGGAGACGACCGACGAGGACGTGGCCAAGCTCGGCGTCAAGGAGCAGGTGTCCACCTTCACCACCTACTTCACCGGCGGCCGCAGCTCACCGCGCAGCCAGAACATCATCACCATCGCCAAGGCCGTGGACGGCGCGATCGTGCAGCCGGGGAAGACCTTCTCGCTGAACGGGCACACCGGCGAGCGCACCTACTCCAACGGCTACAAGGACGCGCCGGTGATCGTCGGCGGCAAGCTCGAGCCCGGGGTCGGCGGTGGCGCCTCGCAGTTCACCACGACGCTCTTCAACGCGGCCTATTACGCGGGCCTCGAGGACGTCGAGCACAAGCCGCACTCGTTCTACTTCTCCCGCTACCCGAGCGTCATCGAGTCGACGATCTTCTATCCGACACTCGATCTCAAGTTCAAGAACACCACGCCGTACGGGGTGCTGATCGACACGTCCACCACCGGGAAGTCGGTGACGGTGTCGATGTGGAGCACCAAGTACTACGACAGCGTCAAGACCGAGCGCAGTCCGCGCCGCAACGGCACCTCGCCGCCGACGATCCACCGCGAGCCGGGCCCGAAGTGCATTCCGACCAGCGGTCTGCCCGGTTTCACGCAGGACGCTTGGCGCGTCATCCGCAAGGATGGCAAAGAGGTGAAGCGCGAGAAGTTCACCTGGAAGTACGATCCCGAACCACGATTCGTCTGCGGCGGCGAAGAACCGTCCTGACCACAGCATGCGGGAGGAAGCAGTGAAGCAAAGGTGGGTGCCGATCGCGTTGTTGGCGGTCGGGCTGTTCGCGGTCAACGTGATCGCACGGCTGATCATCCGGCTCGGCTTCAACGGCGATGACGATGCGGAGAACCGGGTGTCCCTCGGGATGTTCGCGGTGATCGGTCTGGTGCTCGCCGGCGCGGCCTTCGTGCGGTCCCAGCAGAAGCGGCCCGGCCAGTGGCTGCCCGAGCTGGCCGTCGCCGCGGTGGCCGGCATGCTGCTGACCATCCTGGTCGGGCCGTTCGTGAGCGGCGACGGGCTGTTCGACGGCGGCGCCGGCAACTTCTTCTCGCAGGTGTGGCTCTACGGCGGCTTCTCGATCGTCGGCACACTGCTCGGTTACTGGGTCGCGACGGCGCTGGGCCGGGACTACCGCTCGCGCTCGCTGAGCGCCTTCGCCCAGCAGCGCGCCACCAAGCCGCGCCGCGTCGTCCGCCGCTAAGCCTGCGGCTGCACCCGGGTCAGGTAGGTGTGGTGAGTGCTGAAGCCGAGCTTGCCGTAGAGCGCGACCGCCGCCGCGTTGCGCTCTTCGACCTGCAGATATGCCTTGGTCGCGCCCTGTCGCGCGGCCCATTGCGCCAGTGCGCGCACGACTTGGCCGGCCAGTCCGGAGCGGCGGGCGGCGGGTGCGGTCTGCACCAGCGAGATGCCGTGCCATTTCTCCGTGCCGGTCACCGTGCCCCGCGCCACCGCCAGCAATCCGCCGCCGGCGTCCCGGACCAGAGCGAAGACCGATTCGGGAGTGCCGGTCAGCACGCGCACCGCCGACCCGGGCAGGGCGCCCTTGTGCTCGGCGACCATCTCGTACCAGTCGTCGGTGGGGGTGTCGGCCAGCGCGACCCGCGGCAGGTCGCCGCGCGGAGGCAGCGCGGCCAGCACTGCGGTGAGCGGCGCGGTCTGCACCAGGGTGAGCGGCCGCGAGGTCCAGCCGCGGTCGTCCAGCGCCGAGTTGACCGGGGCGGCGAGCGGCATCGGCGCGTTGATCAGCGCCTGCTGGCCATGTTCCGCATACCAGACCTCGACCGCGTCGATCGCCGCCTCGAGCGGGCGATCCGGGTCGCCGACGGCCAGCGCCGAGTTGGCCCGGCCGGTCCAGTTGTCCGCCGCGCGCAGGATCCAGCCGCCCAGCCGGGCCTGGATCGGCGCGGGCCAGGCGTCGTTCGCGGCGAGCTCGAGCCCGATCACGTCGCGGGCCGGGGGACGGCGGGCGGCGGGCACTCGCTTGGCCCGGTGCACCTCGCGCAGGGGCACGCGGAGGGTGCCCTTGGCGGTCGCAATGGTGAGATCGGTCTCGGTCAGGTCGACAAGCTCGCCGAGGGCGTCCGAGAAAAGCGGGCGATCCGCCGAAACACCTACAATTCGGCGCACCACCACGCGGTGTCCCACATCCTGCCGTCGGAGCACCTGCGACCTCCTCCCGGCGAGATACTAGGCTTTGCGTTTGCTGCCGCAGTGGTTGCCGGAAGGGAAAGACCGTGACCTACATCATCGCTGAGCCCTGCGTCGATGTGCTCGACAAGGCATGCATCGAGGAGTGCCCGGTCGACTGCATCTATGAGGGCAACCGGATGCTCTACATCCACCCCGATGAGTGCGTCGACTGCGGGGCCTGCGAACCGGTCTGCCCGGTGGAGGCCATCTTCTATGAAGACGACGTGCCGGAGCAGTGGAAGGACTACACCAACGCCAACTACGAGTTCTTCGAAGACCTGGGTTCGCCGGGCGGCGCCTCGAAGGTTGGCAAGATCGACAAGGACGCGACCTTCGTGGGCGCTCAGCCGCCCGGCATGAACGGGCACTGACGCCGGTGCCGTTGTCGTCGAAGCTGCCGGACTTCCCCTGGGACCTGCTGGAGCCGGCCAAGGCCGTCGCCTCCCGGCACCCCGGCGGCATCGTCGACCTCTCCATCGGCACCCCGGTCGACCCGGTGCCGGCGGTGATCCGCGCGGCGCTCGCCGAGGCGTCCGACGCGCCGGGTTACCCGTTGACCGCCGGCACGCCCGCCCTGCGCGCGGCGATCACGGCCTGGGTCGCGTCGGCCTGTGCCGCCTCCGGCAGCTTCGGCGTGCTGCCCACGATCGGCTCCAAGGAGCTGGTCGCCTGGCTGCCCACGCTGCTCGGGCTCGGCCCCGGCGACGTGGTGGCGATCCCGGAGGTCTGCTACCCGACCTATGAGGTCGGCGTGCAGCTGGCCGGCGCCACGGTGGCCCGGGCCGACTCGCTCACCGCGCTCGGGCCGGACCCGCGGGTGCGGATGATCTGGATCAACTCGCCGGGCAATCCGAACGGCCGCGTGCTGCCGGTTGCGCACCTGCGCAAGGTAATCGCCTGGGCTCGCGAGCGCGGCGTCACCGTGGTCAGCGACGAGTGTTATCTGACGCTCGGCTGGGAGTCGACGCCGGTGTCGGTGCTGGCCGACGAGGTCTGCGACGGTGACTACACCGGCCTGCTCGCCGTGCACTCGCTGTCCAAGCGGTCCAATCTGGCCGGTTACCGGGCCGGCTTCGTGGCCGGCGACCCGGGGCTGGTCGCCGAGCTGCTCGCGGTGCGCAAGCACGCCGGCATGCTGGTGCCCGCGCCGGTGCAGGCGGCGATGATCGCCGGGCTGACCGACGAGGAGCACGTGGCCGCGCAGCGGGCGGTCTATTCCTCCCGGCGGGTGATCCTGCGCGAGGCGCTGACCGCGGCCGGCTTCACGATCGAGCACTCGTCGGCGGGGCTCTATCTGTGGGCGACCCGCGGCGAGGACTGCTGGGCCACCGTGCAATGGCTCGCCGAACGCGGCATCCTCGCTGCTCCGGGCGCCTTCTATGGTCCGCAGGGCGGGCAATACGTCCGGATCGCCCTGACTGCGACCGATCAGCGCGTCGCCTCGGCGGCGGCCCGGCTCTCTGCCTGATCCAGCAAGTCGTCCACAGTGGGAGACCCACGGGTACCCACGTGTCGCAGGCTGCGGCTACCCTCGATGCGTTGCCATTGATGTGCGACTACGGGGAGGCGCGGCGGTGAGTGATCCGTCTATCAATGTGGAGACCAGCGAGCTCAACCGGTTCGCGACAGATGTGCGGTTCGAGGCTGACGAGGCATTGCAGCCCATGGTGAGCCGCACGGCGGTGTCGCTGTCCGGCGTCAGTTTCGGGCAGGGAAATGCGAGCGGCACGGTGCACGCGGCAAAGGCGCGCTACACGGCGGCGCTCAAGCGGGCCAAGGAGAATCTGGACGCCTATGTCGAGGCGGGTCAGATCATGTCGGCCGCCGCGGAGCTGGCGGCCAAGGAGTTCGACGCGGTCGACGCGCGGTCGGCGGAGTCCGTGACGAGGATCAATCAGATGTTGCGCACGGCCTATGACGAGGCGCAGCGCAAGGCGCTCGAGGCGGCATACGGCCCGAGCGGACCGGGGGCGAGCGCGATATGACCGAGCCGGTGCTGACTTCCAGCTACTGCACCAACTGGCAGGCATACAACACGCCTCGCCTGTGGGCCATGGTGGCTTTGGAGGACGATCCCGAGGCGTGGCGCCAGGTCGCCGCGTGGGGTGACGTCGCCTCGGCGATGAAGGACCACCACGCCCGCATGAAGATCGCACGCGACGCGCTGGCCGCGGCCTGGCCGCCCGAGCAAAATGCGTCGTCCGACGCGTTCCTCCTCCAGTTCGACCAGCTGCTCACCAGCATGGAGGAGGCCAAGCTCGACGCGGACACCACCGCCAGCGGGCTGGCCCACATCCTCGAGGAGCTGCGGCAGACGAAGGACGACCTCAAGCCGCTCTACAACGAATATCTGGACAAGAACGACGACCTGATGCCCGGCTGGATCGACAACGCCGAGGACGAGATCGACGAGAAGGCGCGGGCACGCATGATCGCGGCCGAGTCGGTTGTGGCGCAGCACGTGCCGCAGATCAGGGTCTCGCAGCCATACAAGTTCGAGCCGCTCGCGGAGTCCGGTTACAAGCCCGAGGAGCGCAAGGCCGGCAACAGTCCGCTGTCCGGCGGCAGTGGCGGCTCGGGCTCCGGCTCGGGCGGTGGCGCCGACTACCAGGTGCCGCACAACCCGCCGCCGCCGCTGCCCGGCCAGGACCCGATCCTCCCCGACGACCAGTCGGGCGGCGGAGTCGGCTCCGGGGTCGGCGCGGGCGTGGGATCCGGCGGTGGTGGCGCGGGAGTCACCGATCCCGGACTCGGGCTCGCCGGCGTGGTGCCGACTCCAGTGCCGCCGCCGGTGGCGCCGAGTCCTCTGCCCGGCGTGCCGCCCGTGCTCGGCGGCGGTCCGATGCCCGCGCCCCCGCCGATCCTGCCCCCGGGTGTGCCCGGTCTGATCGGCGGCGGCGGCGGTGGAGGTGGCGGCGGCGTCAAGCCCATGCCGGCCGGCCTGGTCGGCGGTGGTGGCGGTGGCGGGGGTGGCGGCCTCAAGCCGGGCACCCGGCCGGGTGGCCTTCGCGGCGGCCCGCTGCCTTCCGGCGCGGTGATCGGTGAGACCGTCGCGGGCCGCGGCGCGGCCGGTCGTCCCGGCGTCGGCGGCATCGGTGGCCCCGGTGGCGCCGGTGGTCGTGGCGGCGCCGGTGGTGGCGCGGGTGGCCGTGGCGCCGGAGCCGCCGGCGGCATCGGTGGTCCCGGCGGTCGTGGGGCCGGTGGCGCGGGCGCGCGTGCGGCCAAGCCGATCCGTCCCTCGTGGCTGCCGCCGGACGAGCCCGGCGTCGGTCGCAATCGGCCCGGTGGTCCCGGGTCCGCCCAGACGATGGCGGGCGCCGGCCGGCGCTCCCCGGGCGAGGAGTCCGAGGGCGAGGGCAAGCGGTTCGACCCGGACAACCCGTGGGAGGTGGACACGGGCGTCGCGCCGGTGATCCGCCCACGGCCCGACAGCGGTCGGCACGACCCTGGCCCCAATGTGATCGGCGGCTACCGCGGGTGATTCCCGGCACCACTTCATCGACGACAGTCAGGCCCGCCGCCGTCCCGGCGGCCGCCCGTTGGGGGCGGCGGCTCGGGGCGGCGGCTGCGGCCGTTGCGCTGGTGGTGGCCACGCCGCTGCCGGCTCGTGCGGATGACACCCGTGACAAGCAGTGGTATCTGAAGCCGCTGAAGGTCGCCGAGGCGCAGCGGATCACCAGGGGCGGCGGCGTGGTCGTCGCGGTGCTCGACACCGGTGTGGACCCCACACATCCCGACCTGCGGGGCGCGGTGCTGGCCGGCACCAACACGATCCGGTCCGGCGAAAAGGGCAATCGGGACGCCGAGGGTCACGGCACTGGCATGGCGAGCATCATCGCCGCCCGCGGCCGCAGCGGCGGTCGCGGGTTGATCGGCATCGCGCCGGAGGCCCGCATCCTGCCGGTCCGGCCGGCCGGCGACGCGCTCACCGCCACGCGGGGCATCAAGTGGGCGACCGAAAACGGCGCCAAGGTGATCAACATGTCCTTCGGCGCGCCGGACAGCGAGCAGCTGCACGAGGTGATCCGCGCGGCGGCCGCCGCCGACGTCGTGCTGATCGCCTCGTCGGGCAACCGCGGCGAGACGGGCAACGAGCTGAGATACCCGGCGGGTTATCCGGAGGTGCTCAGCGTCGCCGCGACCGGCCGCGACGGCAAGGTCGCGGACTTCTCCGGCCACGGGGACTATGTCGACCTGGCCGCGCCGGGCATCGACATGGAGCAGGCGGGCGTGGCCGGCTCCTATCGCAACGGTTTCGGCACCAGCAACTCGGCCGCGGTGGTCTCCGGGGCGGCGGCGCTGATCCGGGCGAAATTTCCGCAGCTCACCGCCGAGCAGGTGGTGGACCGGTTGACGTCGACGGCGCAGGACAGGGGCGACAAGGGCCGGGACGACTACTACGGGCACGGCGAGCTCGACCTGGTAAAGGCGCTCACCGCACCCCAGCCCGAGGCCTCGAGCGCACCGGCGCCGGCCGACGTGCCGGCGGGCGGCGGGCCGACCACCGGCGCCTCGGCCGAGGACGACGACGGCGGCATCCCGCCGCTGATCTTCGTCATCGGCGGGCTGTTGCTGCTCGTCGTCGCGATCCTGGCCGTGGTCATGGCGCTGCGGCGCTCCCGGGCCTGATCGCGGGTCTGGGGGTAGCGTCCAGGCCATGCATGAGCTGCCGACGGTCGTGGTCCGGGGTGAGGCGCTGCGCGAGGTGCCGCCCGAGTTCGCCGTCTTCTCGGTGACGGTGTCCGCCCGCGACAAGGATCGGCAGGTGGCTCTGACCCGGCTCGCCGAGCGGGCCGCCGAGCTGCGCAGCCACCTCGACGACTTCGACGCCGCGATCGAGCGGCGCGAGTCCGGCGCCGTGCAGATCTATCCCGAGGTCAAGCGGGGCAGCGAGCGGGTGATCGCCTATAACGGCAGCGTCGCGACCACGGTGACCGTGACCGATTTCACGGCGCTCGGCGAGCTGCTGCTGCGGCTGGGCAACCAGGAGCAGACCCAGGTGTCCGGGCCCTGGTGGCAGCTGCGGCCGGGCAGCCGGGCCGGCGCCGACGTGCGCAGGGAAGCGGTGGCTGACGCGCTGCAGCGGGCCCGCGAATACGCCGAGGCCGTCGGCGCCCAGATCGACCGGCTGATCGAGATCGCCGACGAAGGCACCGGCGGGGGACATCCGCAGCCGATGGCCCGGTCGATGGCGTTCGGCAAGGCGGAGATGGCCGGCGCGGCGGACATGATGGAGCTCGAGCTCGACCCGCCGTTGCAGATAGTGCAGGCCTCGGTGATCGTGCGGGTGGCGATCAGTGAACCGGAGCAGCTCGGCCAGCACTCCGCCTGACGCCGATTGATCTGCGAAGACGCGAAAACGGGCTCCTGAATCAGGAGCCCGCTATCGCCGACGCACTTCGCCAGGGCGGCCAGGCCGCCGTTCAACAGAGCGTGGGCAGGCGGTGCGTCGGAGCACATAGTAGCGCCTACATGCAACTTGCGTTAAGTCCTGGACTCCGATCAGGACCGCCGAACGGTGTTTTGAGTAGAGTGCAGGTCGCGATGTCCGGATAAATGCCGCCCGGGTCGTCGGGGGCGTTCGCCGACCGCGGAACGCAGCACCGACTTCGCCCGCTCGGTCGCCAGCTCGGTCACCGTCTCGTCCCGGGTCGCCGCGTCCACGCCGCCGGCCACCACGCGCATGGTCGCTTCGCTGTAGACCCGCGCGTCGGCGACACCGCGTTCATAGGCGATCAGGGCCACGTGTTCGCGTTCCCGGGCGGTGCGGGCCTCGGTGCGCTCGTAGGCGTTGCCGCGGGACACGAACTTCAGGCCGACCGCGGCGCAGTCCAGGGCGACGAGCAGCAGCGCGATGCCGAGATAGAAGACGCCGATGC
Source organism: Actinoplanes sp. NPDC051388 (assembly GCF_055586225.1). NCBI lineage: Bacteria > Bacillati > Actinomycetota > Actinomycetes > Micromonosporales > Micromonosporaceae > Actinoplanes > Actinoplanes sp. NPDC051388. The sequence continues at coordinate 293,648 of NZ_JBVJIP010000010.1, forward strand.
CCCAGAAGTCGCTGGTCATCAGGTGCCACATCGCCTTGGTGCGGGCGCCGAAGCCGGCGTCCGCCCGGATCGCTGTCGCGTTCACCTCACGCTGCTCGGCGATCAACCCGGTCAATGACGCCATCTCGGCGGTGCGCGCGTCCCGGCCGGGCCGCTGCGCCTGCCGCAGCGCGGAAGCCTGCCTGTCCAGGTCGGCGGCCTGCGCGTCGAGCGCCCGGGACCGCCGCACCAGCGTGTCGCAGTAGCCGCCCTTGGGGCACCCGGCCCGGCGGGTCACACCGTCCCCGGCGGAGTCGGCGATCGCCTGGCGGTAGACCGTGCGGGCATCGCGGCGCTTGGCCACCGCCTGCGACGACAGGGCGGCCACCGCGCGGTCCTCCTCGGCCGCCCGCTGCCGCAGGGAGGCCAGCCGTGCGTCGTACGCGCCGATCGCCCCGCCCGCCGACATGGTCAGGATCTGCTCGTTGTGCACCTGGTTGAGGTGCGCGTCGATCTCGCCTCGGTAGCGCGCCAGCATCAGCGGCTCGGTGATGATCACCGCGAACAGCAGCGCCAGCCCGATCCGGCCCAGATAGAGCCCGAGCGTGGGCCGTTTCAGCAGGTGGCGCGGGTCGGGCGAGTCCAGCTGCGCATAGTTGATCGCCACCCGCCCGACGACCGCCCGGTCATAGGCCACCACCCCGATCGCGACCAGCGGCCCGACCAGCCACTGCCACCACGGGTGCGTGTAGTTCGCGCTGGCGTCCACGAACGCCGCCCCACCAACCGTCGCATAGACGAAGTAGAGCAGCACGAAGACGCCGATCGCGCTGTAGAGCACCCGGTCGGAGTGGGTGGTTACGCTGCCCGGGTTGACGTTGGCGACCCGCAGCAGCACGTCACGACGCCTCGGCATGCAGCCGAGTCTCGCCCATCACAGGTGCGGGCGCGGACGAAACGGGTAAGCCTCGACTTGACGAAAAAGCATCCAGCGTGAGGAGCACCATGACTTCGCCGATCCCGGCAATCCCGCTCAACAACGGCCGTACCATTCCGCAGCTCGGCTTCGGCGTGTTCCAGATCAAGCCGGCGGAGACCCGGGCCAAGGTCGAGACGGCCATCGGCATCGGCTACCGGCACATCGACACCGCCGAGATGTACGGCAACGAGCGCGGCGTCGGTGAGGCGGTGGCCGCCTCCGGCATCGACCGCGGCGAGTTCTTCATCACCAGCAAGCTCAGCAACGCCGCGCACAAGCCGGACGACGCCCGCCGCGCCTTCGACGGCACGCTCACCGAGCTGGGCATGGACTACGTCGACCTGTTCCTGATCCACTGGCCGCTGCCCACGCTCTATGACGGCGACTTCGTGCAGACCTGGCGCACGCTCGAGGAGTTCCAGAAGGACGGGCGCGCCCGCTCGATCGGCGTCTCGAACTTCACCCCCGACCACCTGCGGCGCCTCTTCGCCGAGACGGAGACCGTGCCGGCCGTCAACCAGATCGAGATCCACCCCTACCTGACGAACGACACGGCGCGCGCCTTCGACAGCGAGCATGGGATCGCCAACGAGTCCTACTCGCCGATCGCTCAGGGCGAGGTGCTCGGCGACCCGACGATCGAGTCCGTCGCCAAGGCGACCGGAAAGACGACGGCCCAAGTCGTGCTGCGCTGGCACATCCAGCGCGGCGACATCGTCTTCCCCAAGAGCAACACCGAGTCCCGGGTACGCGAGAACTGCGAGATCTTCGACTTCGAGCTGGATGAGGAGTCGATGACGGCCATCACGTCCCTGAACAAGGGCGAGAAGGGCCGCACCGGCGGCAACCCGGAGACCATGGCCTGGCTCCCCAAGAACTAAAACCTCCCTTCGGTACGCCCAACCGGCCGGTGTCCAGCACACCGGCCGGCTCCATGTCCGATATGCCCCATAGCACCCCGAGTCAGTCCCGACCGCCCGACATGCCAACAGAACCGTTCCCTGGAAGCATCTTTCAGGGGATGCCGCCCACGATCCGGCCTACCCCGTTAGGGAGTGGATCAGAAAAAGGGCGTGTCGGCCCCGAGAAATACGCGCCCAAAAACGCCCATCCACTTCACGTGGATCTCACGCGCAGGGCCGTTTCCGAGTCTTCACATGATCCTCCCAGCCAACCCCGCTTGAGTTCCCGGCTCCCGGCTGGTAGCAGGACAATCCCGCAGCAAGAGCACGGTGTCCCCGGAGATCGAGCCCGCCGAAGAAATCGATAGCCCGCGCGCTGAAGGCGGCGAGGTAATCCTCCCGGGCTAGTCCAACCGGAGCGATCCGCCCATCTAGATGCTTGCCATAGCGCAAACGGAAGACCTATCGCGGCCAAATCCGGATTCGGTCATCTTTGTCCCAGCGCCGGAACGGTCCACGGATCCGGCGAACACAAATCAACGAGTGCACCGAAACGCCAGCTTCCCGCGTTCGCGGGAAGCACGAACCCCGTTCCTGGAGGAACAGTCATGCGCAAGTTCTCGAAGCGTTCGACCGCAATCATCACCGCCGCCGTCGCGGTTGGCGTGGTCGCTGCGGGCACGGTCGCCTACGCCGCGTTCCAGCGCACTCAGGCCGCGAACGCGGGCTCGCAGGGCGCGGAGAACTTCGCTCCTCTCACGGTGACTGCAACCTGGATCGGCGTTCGCCCCTCGCACTCGGGTGGCCCGATCAGCACGAAGCTCCTGCCGGCCGACACCGCCGACGTCCGCGTCGCGGTCACCAACCCCGGCGAGAACACGGTCAACGGCAAAGTCACCTCGATCGACGCGGTGGCGCTGAAGGAAGCCGACATTACCGGCGTGGCCAATGCCGACCGCAACTACTGCCGCAGTCTTCTCACGCTCCGCAGCTACGCACCTTCGAACTTTGTCGTCGGTGCCGGCGGTGACGGGCACACCCTTGACCTGCACGACGCCGTGGCTCTCCACCCGGACACTGATCTGCGCTGCTCCAACATGTCCTTCCCGCTGAACTACCAGGTCACCTTCGCGGCGACCCGCAACCCGGTTGCCAAGCCCGCCTCCCTGGCTCCCTGATTCTCGACCCGCTGATGGTCGGTCGGTCGCACGTTGGCCGGCCGACGGCTCTGTGAACCCGCGGGCGAACCGGCCCGACGGTGTCTGCCGTCGCCCGACACAAGCGCCGGCCGGAACGCCCTCGGAAACAGAGCAAGCGTCGCCCCTTCCGCCGCTGTCTGATGGTTCGCTTGGCGAACGCCGCCGCAGCCGCCGGTTGATCTGACTGGCGCCAAGCTTCGAGTCTCCGATCGACGAAGTTGAGGAAGTAATGCACTCGCCCTGGAAGACGCTCATGGTGGCAGGCGGCGCCACGATCGTTCTGGTTGCCGGAGCGATTCATGCGACAGCGAGTTGGACCAGCCAGGCGTCCGCGGCAGTAAGGCAAGTCGAGACAGGCGTCCTACCCCAAGGTGAGACGCCGAAGGCTTCCGAGAAAGACGGAGCCGCGATTGTCAGCTGGCAGCAGCAGCGGGCGGCCAACGGCGCCGCGATGACCGCCTACCTGGTTGTCGCGCACAGCCTAGACACGCCGCCTCGGTCGTCACTCCGGCGCGAGGTGTCCGCGACCAAGTCTCGAGATCACCAGGTCGCTTTCGCTGCGCGGGAGCTCGCCGGTGGCTCGTGGGTATGGACGATCATGCCGAGGTTCCACGCCTGGACCGGCGCGCAGAGCAAACCGAGCGCCAAGCTCACGTTCCCGGCACGAGATGCACCCACCGGCGGGTTGGTCGCGGCCGAGACCACGACCAACACTGCTCCGGGTGCCATGCCGAATTCTCCTGCGCCCAGCAAGACGGCACCCACCACACCTCCTTCGACGACCGCGGCCGCGTCGGAGCCGGCGTCTCCCCAGGTGTCTGAGACCAGCGAACAGCCAAAGGACTCTGAGTCGCCTCCCGGCGCTGACGAAGGGACTGCTGCGCCGCAACCACCACCGGCGGATCCGAGTCCTTTGACGTCTTCGAGTTCTTCTTCAAGTATCGCGGTGGGGGATGACGAAGTGGCGGACAAGTAAAACCAAGAATGTGAAACAACGGCCCCGGCACCCCGCCGAGGGCCGTTGTCGTCGTCGAAATTAATTGCTATCCGACACGCAAGGGTTAAGCCGTTCCGCCCGCCTGACCCCTTGAAAGCTCAATCTCCCCAGACACTTACCCGATTTCCCCTCAGCCCCAGGCCCGGCATCATTCAGCCATCCGGTAAGTGCGGATGCACGTGCGCATCACGCGAACCAAATTCGGAAAACACACCCGCGTTTGACAAGCGACAACACCGACGTCCGCGAGTTTGCGCTGCATAAGCGCCAGATGCGCATCAACGCGCCCGCAAACCGCCTCGATCAACCGGAGTGCCACGTCCTCCTTGCGGGTTAAGCCGGACAGTTCGCACCCTCCGCACGATGCCCATCCAACGGCGGACGGAATCCCGATCACAAATTCGCTCCGATCGGGAAATCTGAACGTGCCGGGTTAACCACTCGGCAACATCCCCGGTCCCGACCCGTAAGCAGGAGGAACACGCCGCATGCGATACCCGAGCAGACGGCCTGCCCCCACGACCCCGGCGGGTGCGTCATGAAGTCGCTGCTGGACGGGTTCACGAAGCGGGACACCAGCCCTCAGCGACCCGGCGTCACCGCGGTGCCGGAGCCGGACGAGCCCACCTGGGAGGTCCGCCGGCCGAGTTCAGGACGGAAGGGCATGCGCAGGTTCGACGGTCGCACACGGTCGGTCCTCACCGTCGCCGCGGTGGTCGCGATCGTCGTCAACGCGGGGGTGGCGTGGGCCTACTGGCGGATCACCGAGGCCGACACCGGCTCGCGGGCCGGCACCGCCGTCGAACTCACCCTGCGCGGCCGTTCCGACTTCAACGTGCGCCTCAGCCCGGGCGCCACCGGCAACCTGACCGTGAACCTGACGAACGACCAGCACTTCCCGATCCGGATCACCTCGGTCAAGCCGGCCGAGGGCGGCGCGGTGGCGGACGACCAGCACCGGGACGCGGGTTGCAAGGATCCCGCGGTGGTGGTCACGCAGGGATCGTTCGACGTGCAGTGGGACGTCGACAAGAACACGATCGGCGCGTTCACCATCCCGGACGGGCTGATGATGGCCTCCGGCGTGAACGCGGCCTGCCTGGGCGCGGACTTCACGGTGCCGATCGTGGTCAAGGGCCACAGCCTGGGGAAATAACGTGAAACCGGCCGAGCGGCGTACCCGAGGTGGTTAGCGTCCTGTGCTGTGAAGAAGCTGCTGCTCGGCCTGGCTCTGGCCCTTCCGATCGTGCTCGCTCCGCAGGCCGCGCTGGCCGGTCCCAAGGAGCCGAAGATCACCCCGTCGAAGGTCTACGCGCAGGTGCTGCCGTGCGCCGGCTCCGGCCCGAGCGAGTTCACGGTGAGCGGCAAGGGCTTCGGCCCGCACGAGGAGATCGAGCTCAGCGTCGGCGGCGTCGAGTACGACAGTTTCACCGCGGACGCGACCGGCCGGTACGCCGAGACCGCCACGATCAAGCCGCTGCCGTCCGGTGCATACCCCGTGCTGCTGGCCGGCGAGCACGGCGACGTGGCCGCCTCCACGATCTACATCGGCTGGTCCGGCTGCCGCAGCACCTCGGACGGCGAGCTGACGATCCGGGGCGCGGGCTTCGCGGCCAAGGACGAGGTGGAGATCATCCTGGACGGCAAGCTCGAGGGCGCCGTGCTGACTGGCCCGCGCGGCCGGTTCGACGTCACCTACGACTGCGCGCCGGGCAAGCACACCGCCAAGGTGGTCGGCGCGGGTGGCCGCGTCCTGAACTTTGGGATGTTCAGCTGTTAGGTAACGGGACGTGCTGCGGAACACGCACAAACCGCGTCCCGTTTGTGACCGGCCGATGGTTACGGTCGTGTGGTGCAGACGATTCCGGAATATGACGCGCTGATCGGTGATGCCGTCGGCGTGCCCCTGATCGGCTGGGAGTTCGGCTGGATGGACGGCCGAGCGGTGGGTTCCGACCCGTCCTGGTCCTACCCGGAGCTGGCCCGGCCGCTGATCCGCCGGGCGAGCAGCCTGCTCGACCTCGACACCGGGGGCGGTGAGCTGCTCGCGGAGCTCGCGCCGCTGCCCGCGCACACGGTCGCCGTGGAGTCCTGGGCGGCGAACACGCCGGTGGCCCGCGACCGGCTCACCCCGTTCGGCGTCTCGGTGCTGACCGAGCTGCCCAGCGGTGAGGACGAGTTCGACGTGGTGCTCAGCCGGCACGGCCGGCTGCCCGCCGAGGACATCGCCCGGCTGCTGCGCCCGGGCGGCACGGTGCTCACCCAGCAGGTGGGCAGCGACGACTGCGCCGACCTCAACGCCGCGCTCGGCGCGCCGGTCCCGCATCCCAAGAAGTGGAACTCCGAGGTGGCGGTGGCCGCGCTGGAGGCGTCCGGGCTCGAGGTGACCGACGTCCGCGAGGAGCGCCCGGCGCTGACCTTCCACGATGTCGGCGCGCTGGTGCTGCACCTGCGCGCGGTGCCGTGGCAGGTGCGTGACTTCAGCCCGGAGCGTTACGACCGTGAGCTGCGCCGCATCGACGCCCAGATCCGCGCCACCGGCCACTTCACCGTGACCGCGCACCGCTTCATGGTCCAGGCGGCCCGCCCGCACTAGGAGCGACCGGTCCGCCCGCACTAGGAGCGACCGGTCCAGGCGGCCCGCCCTCACCAGCGAGCGTGACCGGCAGGTCGAAGAGCAGAGGATCGGCCGACAGGAACGACACGACCTCCACGACCTGAGCGCCGTCCAGCCGCAGCAGATCGAGGGCGCCGAACTGCCACTCGCCCTCGCGCCACAGATAGGTGCCGAAGGCGAGCTGGCCGTTGGCCCGGGCGGGCCGAAACTTCCACGCGAACTCCAGCGGCTCGGGGACCCAGCGGCGGATCGCGTCGCTGCCGCGATACCAGGCGGACAGCGGCGGCATCGAATAGGTGGCTTCCGCGGCGAGCAGGGCCACGATGCCGTCGACGTCGGCCGCTTCCCACGCCGAGGCGTACCGGTCGGCAAGCTCTTTGACCTTGGCGTCGCCCAGCGTGCGCAGAGTCGCCTGCTGGCTCACCGCCGGGCCCTGCTCGGCGAGCACCTTGCGGGCGCGTTGCAGGCCGCTGTTCACCGCCGGCACCGACGTGCCGAGCTGCGTCGCCACCTCGGCCGCGGAGAACCCGAGCACCTCGCGCAGCAACAGCGCGCCACGCTGCACCGGCGAGAGATGCTGCAGGGCGGCCACGAAGGCCAGCTCGACGCTCTCGCGGGCGATGACTGAAGAAGAAGGATCGAGGAGCCGATCCGGATAGGGCTCCAGCCAGGCCACCTCCGACAACGGCGCACCCGAGCTCAGATCCGCCGGCAGTTCCCGCCGCGACCGGCGCTCGAGCATGGTCAGGCAGCGGTTCGTCGCGATCCGGAAGAGCCACGGCCGCACCTGCCCCTCGAAGCCGTCCAGCCCCTTCCAGGCCCGCACCAGCGTCTCCTGCAGCGCGTCCTCGGCGTCGTGCAGCGACCCGAGCATCCGGTAGCAGTGCGCCAGCAGTTCGGCGCGATGAGCGGCGACGAGATCCTCAAACACGCGCCAGCACCAGCGTGGTGGTCAGGTCGAGGATCAGCGTGTCGTCGAGCGTCGCGTCCAGCCCGTCGAGCGCCGCCCGCCGCTGCTCCGGCGTGTGCCGGCGAAACGGCGAGAACGTCTGCACCAGCTGCAGGTAACGCTCCTTGCTGAACTCCGGATAGGTGTGCCAGATCCGCTCGTCCACCGCGGACCACACGCCGCTGCGCTCGACGTCCTCCAGCAGCCAGTGCTCGGCCCGCTCGCTGACCTGCGGGTCCACCGTTTGCAGCACCTCGCCGATGGTCTTGTCGACGGCCGGGTCGGCATAGCCGTACTTGTGCGCGAAGACGGCCAGCACGCCGCCCGGGGCCAGGGCGTCGCGGGTGCGCCGGTTGCGGGTCGCCTCGTCCAGCCAGTGCCAGGCCAGCGCGCACACCACCAGGTCGAGCCCGGCGGTCGGCGGGGTCCACTCCTCGAACGTCGAGTTCACGACCTCGACCTGCGGAAACTTCGAGGCCAGCACGGCGGCCATCCGGGGGTCCGGCTCGACGCAGGTGACCGGCACGTCGAGGCGTACCAGAAGCTCGGTCGCCTTTCCGGTGCCGGCGCCGAGGTCGGCGGCCGAAGCCGGACGCCCGCCGTGGAACTCCACCATCGCGTCCAGCACCTGTCTCGGATAACCCGGCCGGACGTCGTCGTAGAGCTCGGCCACCTCCCCGAAGATCCGCGTCATACGAGCGAGTCCAGCACCTTGAGGGCGTCGTCGTCCAGGTGCAGGGTCGCGGCGGCCAGGTTGTCCCGCAGGTGGTCCAGGGTCGAGGTGCCCGGGATGAGCAGGGTGTTCGGCGCCAGCGCGAGCAGCCAGGCGAGCGCGACCCGGGCCGGCGTGGCATCGAGCCGCTCGGCGATCGCGACCACGTCGGGATTGCCCAGGACCGGGTTCTGCCCACCGCCGAAGGCCGAGCCGCCGAAGGCCGAGCCGAGCGGGAAGAACGGCACGAACGCGATGCCCAGCTCGGCGCACTCGCGCAGCAGCGGCAGCGACTCCCGGTGCACCAGGTTGAGCGGGTTCTGCACGCAGACGATCTCGGTGCGCCGGACCGCGGCGACGAGCTGCTCCCGGGTCACGTTGCTGAGCCCGATGCCGGCGATCAGCCCTTCGTCGCGCAGGGCGATCATCGCGTCCAGCATCGCGGTCAGGTCGCCGTCGCCGGGCAGCCGCAGATTGACCGCGTCCAGCCGCTCCACCCGCAGCGTGCGCAGATTGTCGAGCACGCCCCGGCGCAACTGCTCCGGCTCCAGCGCGGGCAGCCAGTGCCCGGTCGCGTCACGTTCCGCCCCGACCTTCGAGACCAGAGCGAGATTCTCCGGGTACGGGTGCAGAGCGTCCCGAATCAGCTCGTTGACCACGTCGGGCCCGTAATATTGCGCCGTGTCGATGTGGTCGACGCCCAGCGCCACGGCCTCCCGCAGCACGGCGACGGCCTGGTCACGGTCACGCGGCGGGCCGAAGACGCCCGGGCCGGCGAGCTGCATGGCGCCGAAACCGATGCGCCGGACCGAGCGGGAACCCAGCGGAAAACTGTCAGCGGTCATCCCTTACTTAACCATTCGAGCGTTTCCGCGATGAAGGTCGGCTTGTGCCGCATGCTGGCCTGTCCGACGGCCAGCTCGCAGCGGACCACGCCGGGATCGGCGGTCGCCATCGCCCGCGGCCACACCCAGAACTGCGTCTCGTCGGCGAGCTGTTTGGCTCGCGCCGAGTAGGCCTCCATGGTGGTGCCGAGCAGCAGGTGCATCATCGGCGTCTGCGGCGGGTCCGGGAGCACCCGCACCGTCGGCACGTCGTCGAGCGCGGCCGCGATCGCCCGGGCGTGGTCCAGCCGGGCCGGCATCTCGGCGAGCGCGATCGGCAGCAGGTGCAGCGCGGACGCGGCGGCCGGCCACAGCCCGAACAGGGTGCCGCCGAGCCGGTGCCGCCACTCGCGGACCTCGGCGATGACCTGCTCGGGCCCGGCCACGCAGCAGCCGGCCAGCGCGCCGACGCCCTTGTAGAAGGAGACGTAGACGGTGTCGAAGAGCGTGGCGATCTCGGCCGGGGTGCGGCCGTAGCCCGCGGTCGCCTCCCACAGCCGGGCGCCGTCGAGGTGCACCGCGGCGCCGTGCTCGCGCGCCCACTCGGTCTGCGCCACCAGGTCGTCCCAGCCCGGCAACTGTCCGCCCAGATCGCGCTGCGGCAGCTCGACCAGCAGCGCGGTCGGAGACTCGCCCACGGTGCCCAGGTCGGCGGCGGTGAGCAGGCGCTCCGGCTCGCCGGCGGCCCGGCCCACCAGCTGGTGCACGCGCTGGTAGGCCGCATTTTCGTGCTCGGCCAGGTGACAGTGCGGGTGCCAGACCACGGTGCGGCTGGTCCGGCGGTCGGCGTGCACCCGCAGCGTGGCCGCCTGCGCCATGGTGCCGCTGGGCAGGAAGACGGCGGCCGGTTTGCCCAGCAGCCCGGCGGTGTAGCGCTCGAGCTCGGCGACCACCCCGCCGTCGCCATAGACGTCCTCGGCGGTGTCCGGTGGAATCGTGGCCAGCAGTTCGGCGGGCCGGGTCAGGCCGTTTGCGTGAAAGGAGTCGGTGCATCGGGCCCGCCGTCGCCGTATCTCGTCGTCCACCGGCCCAGTCTGTCAGTCCGGCGCTGTCTGTCAGTGCCGCACCGGCATCAGAAGTGAAAACCGGTCACGTTGCCCGGTGCGAATGGCCAGCGGGTGGATCGGCCCGTCGAGCTCCAGCACCAGCTGCCCGGCGCCGCCCGCGTCGAGCGCCTCCAGCAGAAAGTCCCGATTCACCGCGACCTGGCCCCCTTCCGCCACGACCTGCAGCTCCCCATCACCGCCGACGGTCAACTTCACCAGCGGGTACGTGACCCCCTCGTGCTCACGCCACTCCTCGGGCGCGGCCGCGATCGCCTCCTTGGCGGCGGCCACGTCGACGGTGACCTTCGGGCCCTCCGGTTCGCGGACCAGGCGCCGGAAGTCGGGGTAGTCGCCCTCGATCGGCTTGCCCTCCTGCTCGCCGATCCGGATCCGGCCCGCCTCCAGGACCAGTTCTCCGGATCGCGGATCGCCGGTCAGTTCGGGCGGGACCACGACCCGGATCGGCGGCCCGTCCACGTCGGCCGGGACCGACGCCGCGGCCAGCCGGAACCGGTCGGTGGCGACCAGGGTGAGTGTGCCGGCGCCGGCCTCGAACAGGATGCCGGCGAGCATCGGGATCTCGGGGTTCGGCGTCGTGCCGGCCGCGAACCGGACGGCGTCCAGTGCGGCGGCGAGGGCGGCGGCGGGCAGGGAAACACGGGTCACGGAAGCCTCCAGCTCCAGCAGGGTGTGGGCGTGGGAGAGCTCCCGGCGGGCGTCCGTCAGGCCGTCCTCGAGCCGGCGCAGATGCCGGTCCAGCAGCGGCCGCACGGCGTCCGGGTCGGACAGCTCGCGCACCGCGGCGGCGATGTCCGCGAGCGGCATCCCGACCCGGCGCAGGCTGGCGATCAGCCGGGCGGCCCGCACCTGGTCGTCCCGGTAGCGGCGATATCCGCTGACCGCGTCGACCTCGGCCGGCGCGAGCACCCCGGCCCGGTCGTAGAACCGCAGGGCGCTCACCGTCAGGCCACTGACCCGAGCCATCTCCCCGATGCCACGCATGTCGCTCTCCACCCCGCTCACGCTCCCGCCTCGACCAGGTGGAGAGTCAACCGCCTATTTTGAGGGCATGGCGCGGGACGTGGTGTTGGTGAACGGCCTGCCCGGTTCGGGCAAGAGCAGCCTCGGGCCTCGGCTGGCGGCCGGCCTGGGCGCCACCTTCCTGTCCAAGGACCGCGTGAAGGAGGCGCTGGCGGACGCGGTCGTCACCGAGATCCCCGCGCTCGGCATGGTCGCCATGGACACGGTGTGGCTGCTCGCGGCCGGTGCCGACGGCCTCGTGGTGATCGACTCGTGGTGGTTCCGGCCCCGCGACCTCGAACACGCGCGCGCCGGCCTGGCCACCTCGAAGGCGACCGGCGTGGCCGAAGTCTGGTGCGACGTGCCGGCCGAGGTGGCCCGCGGCCGCTTCGTGGCCCGCAACCGCTCCAGCGTCTATCGCGACAGCGAGCGTCTGGCCACCGAGTGGACGACCTGGGCGGCCCGGGCCGAGCCGCTGGCGCTCGGTCCGGTCCTGCGCGTGGACACCACCCGCCCGGTCGACATCGCCGGCCTGAGCGATCGCGTCCGCGCGGCCCTCTGGGCCTAGTCGCTCACCCGGCCCTCCACGGTGATCGTGGCCAGCTCCTGGTCGTTGCCGAAGACCTGGGCCACCATCCGGATCTGCTCGGCCGGCTCGACGAGATCATCCGGCAGCGTCGGGATCACCAGATCGCCGGTCAGCTCGCCGGCCGGGACGATCGCGAAGGGCGAGGCGGTCGTCGCCGACAGCGGCCGGGACGGCTCCGGCAGTTCGCCGGTGAACGAGTTCCACAGAAGCCAGTCGGCCGGCACGTCCGTGGTGGACAGCTCGGGCGCGTCGCCGGGCGGCACGAATTCCCCGAACAGGTAGATCTCCGAGTCGGCCGGCCGGGACAGCCGCAGCCGCCAGGTCAGCGTGGCGCCCTCGGTCACCGCCGCCTCCACCGGCTCGATGGTGATCTCCGGGGCCGGATCGTCGTCGGTGGCCACCAGCTGCCCGATGAAGTCGCCCACGAAGAGGCCGCGGACCGCTTTCGCGCCGACCGCGAACATCTGCGCGCCGAACTGCGTGTTGCCGGTCACCTCCACCGGCACCGGCACCCGCTGGTCGCCCGGCCGGACCGTGGCCAGGAACGATCGCGTCGCCTGGGTGCGCCCGTCGATCACGAAGATCCGCACCTGCCCGCCGCCGCGCCCGGTCACCGTCACCGGCACCTGGAAGGTCCGCGTCCCGTCGTCCCGCTCGTCGACCGTCAGGCTGCCCACGTCGATGCGCGGCAGGGCGATCTGCCGCGGCTCCGGCGTGCCGCCTCGCCGCGCCCACGCGTCGATCAACCAGGCGGTGCCACTCGGGCCGCGCGGGATCAGTTGCAGCCGGGCGATCGACTTCACCCCCTTCAGCGGTACGCGTGACTCCGGCGCCCAGTAGCTCGGAAACGTCTCGGAGCTGGGCGGCGCGGCCACGGTCACGTCACCCAGCACCACCCGGCGCCCCTGCCGATCGGTGACCGCCACCCCGAACCGCCCGGTCGTGTCCGGCGGCACCACGATGCGCAGCGCCAACTGGCCACCGTCCACCCGCACGGGCGCCGGCGGCGTGAGCGTGGCCGGGCCGCCGGCCGTCTCGATCGCCCAGCGCCCCGGCTCGACCGGCACCGCCCCGAACGGCACGAAGTGCGGCTGCCGCCTCATCAGCTCGGTCGGCGGCAGGCAGGCGCGCTCCGGCTGCTCGCTGTTGACCTGCTCGCAGAGTCGCGCCCCGGCGACCCGCACCGCCGGATCGGGCAGCAGCACCGGCCGGCGGGCGCCACCCAGCGCGTGACTCAGCACGTGCGCCGGGCCGGCCGACGGCGCCGACACCCCACCGCCGTCGATCAGCGGCAGCACCCGATCGTCGTCTGCCACGAAGACCCGTGCCGCCGCCGCGATGTACGTCGCCCCGGCGGTCTGCTGCTGCGCCGGGGTGAGCCGGGTCGGCGTGCCGGGCGTGCACACCGGATCGCCGAGCTCGGCGGGCCAGTCGTCGGAGGTGGGCGACGCCGCCTGCCCGGGCGTCCACTCGGTGTTGAAGAAGTTGTGGTTCGCGCCGACGAAGTAGAGCGAGCTGTGCAACGCCCGGCCCTCGCTGACCCCGCGGGTGGCGTCGATGTACTGCTGGCCCTGGAGGTCGAACACGTCTCCGTCGCAGCCCGGCAGGATGGTCGCCGACGGTGTGTCGGGCGCCGGGTCGTGGCCGAAGATGGTCGGCCCGATCAGCAGCGTGCCGCGGATCGTCCAGCGCACCCGGCCGTGATAGCCGTCGTCCGCCGCGGGCGGTGGCCGCAGGCTGTCCATCGCCGCGCGGTTCACGCCCTCGCCGCCGCGCGAGTGCCCGACCAGAAACACCTCGGACAGGTCGGCGACCGGCGCCTGCCGCACGATCGCGGGCGCGTCGTCGCGACCGGCGCCGGCCCACTGCGCCCACCGGGCCAGATGCTGCCGGACCAGCGACGAGCGGTTCTGCGCGCCGCCGTCCTCGTCCCAGCCGTCCTGGCCGTTGACGCCGTTCGCGGAGATCGACACGGTCACGTAACCCTGCGACGCCAGCAGTTGCTGGGCCTGGCGGTAGCCGCGGTAGCTCGGCACCGGCTGTGCACCGGCGGGACACGGCCATTCGATCGTGGCCGCGGCGCTCGTGTAGCAGCTCTGGTGCCGGCCGTGCAGGAACAGCGCGAGGGGGCGGCGGCCCGGTGCGCCGGTCGGGGCGATCACCAGGGCGCGCATCTCGGTCAGGGCCGGGTAGCGGGGGAGCGGGATGCCGGGCAGGTCGTACTCGCCCTCGATCGTGCGGAACGGGCCCGGGACGCCGGGGTCGACCGGGTGGGCCGGGAGGTGAGCCGGCACGGCGACGGGTGCGGTGCGGGTGGCGCGTGGCGGGGTTACGTCGAGTCGGCGGCCGGCCGCGCGTACCTGAAGATCCTGGGGGTTGACGTTTGTCGCGCCGGTGAGCGTGAAGGTGCGCAGGTCGCGACTGGTGGCGCGGCCGAGCAGGCGGTCACCGGACCAGAATTCGACCGCCGCGTCAGCGATCGGCACCGGCCGCGGCGCTGTCCAGATGAGACTGTCGCCGGACACCCGCCAGGCCGCGGACGGCTCGGGCCTCGGCGGATCGGCTCGGGTCGGGCCAGTGAAACCGAGCACCATCGCCGCCGCCAGAGCCGCGGACATCAATGTCCTCCGCATGCCCTCCGTCCTATCAGGCGGAGACGGATGTCGATACCCCGCGGCCTCAAACTGCCAGCGTCACCGCGAGGGCGGCCATCACGACCGCGATGCTGCCGTCGAGCACGCGCCAGGCGCCCGGCCGGGCCAGGATCGGGGCGAGGCGGTGGGCGCCGGCGCCGAGCGCGGTGAACCAGGCCAGGCTCGCCGCGGCGGCGCCCAGCCCGAAGATCCAGCGATGCGGATGCTGCTGCGCCACCGAGCCGAGCAGCAGCACGGTGTCGAGGTAGACGTGCGGGTTCAGGTAGGTGAGGGCGAGGCAGGTCAGCAGCGTCGCGCGCAGCGTCGCGGGGGTGCGGCCGGCCGGGGTGAGGGTGCTCGGGCGGAGGGCTCGGCGGGCGGCGAGGATCGCGTACCCGAGAAGGAAGGCCGCGCCGACCCACCGGACGATCTGCACCGCGGTGGGTTGTGCGGTGATCACCGCGCCGAGGCCGGCGATGCCGGCCAGGATCAGCGCCAGGTCCGAGAGAGCGCAGGTCAAGACCACCGGGAGTACGTGCTCACGACGGATTCCCTGGCGCAGCACGAACGCGTTCTGCGCCCCGATGGCGACGATGAGCACGATCGAGGCGGCGAATCCGGCCAGGGCTGAGGTGAGCACGTGCTCCATCCTGAGCTTGTGTGTGGCTTCAGGCTAGCTAATGTTCCTTAACTTCCATTAGCATTGCTTAGGTGGATGCGCTTCAGCTGGTGACCTTCCAGGCGGTCATCGAGGAGGGCAGCTTCGACGCCGCGGCCCGCCGGCTGCACGTGACGCCGTCCGCGGTGAGCCAGCGGATCAAGGCGCTCGAGCAGGACGTCGGCCAGGTGCTGGTGCGGCGGGCCAGACCGTGCACGCCGACCGAGGCCGGCACGGCGCTGGTGCGCTATGCCGGACAGGTCGCGCTGCTGGAACGCGAAGCGCTGGCGGCGGCGCGCGGCGGGCTGTCCGGCTCGCGGGTTCGGGTGTCGGTGGTGGTGAACGCGGACTCGCTGCACACCTGGTTTCTGCCGGCCCTGACGTCGCTGCCCGGCCTGGCCTTCGACCTGCACCAGGACGACCAGGAATACACCGCGGACCTGCTCCGGGCCGGCGCGGTGATGGCCGCGGTGACGTCGCAGAACGTGGCGGTGCAGGGCTGCCGGGTGTCGCCGCTGGGCAAGATGCGCTATCTGGCGGTGGCTGCTCCGGCCCTGGGTTTCACGGACTTCGCGGACGCCCCGGTGATCCTGCTGAATCGCAAGGACCGGTTGCAGCACCAGTTCCTGGCGTCGCTGACCCGGCGGCACCTCGATCCGCCGGTGCACTATGTGCCGGCCGCGGCGGCCTTCGTCGAGGCGATCCGGCTCGGGCTGGGGTGGGCGCTGGTGCCGGAGCAGATCGCCCGGGAGGACATCGCGGCCGGACGGGTGGTCGAGCTGACCCCCGGGCGGCATCTGGACGTGCCGCTCCATTGGCAGTGCTGGCGCATGGAGTCGACGGTCCTGTCCGACCTGACCGCGGCGGTCGGCCGGGCCGCCGCGGCGGCCTTGCGTTGAGGACTAATCACAGGGGGCCTCGCCGGGCGCCGGCACCGGCCACAGCCGCACGGTTCCGTCCGTCGAGCTGGACACCAGGAGGTCTCCGTCCGGATTGGTGACCAGGGAGGCGATCGGTCCCGAGTGGCCGACCAACTCGTGCTCGCAGCGTGCGGTGTCCGTCGACCTGATCTCGATGGTCCCGGACCTCGTCGGAATCGCGAAGCTGTCGCCGATGCCGGTGATCTCGGACCCCCACCGCGAATAGTCGAACGCCTTCAACAGGACCGCGGAGCCGGTCGTCATCCGGTAGACCTTGATGCCCGTGCTCGAATTCAGAGCGAAGATGTCGTCGTATTGGAAGATGTTCGCCGGGTTGCTGTAGATCAGGGCGTCGAGAGTGAAGCTCGTGAGCCCGCGGTCCAGATTGTAGAAACGCAGAGCTTCATCGTTCTCCATGGTGAAGAGGTGCTCGCCGTCGCCGAACAACTGGGCGGAGACGCCGGGCGTGCTCTGATGTTCGGACGGACCCATGACTTCGCCGCGGAACGTCCACGCCCAGGTTCGCCCGTCGCTGCCGGTCGACGCGACGATTCCCCGGGAGAAGTCGACCACCGGCCGGCCGGAGCCGATGTCCAGCGCGGGTGTCGTCGCGGTGACCTTCTTCCGCGCGATGTCCCAGACCTCGAGCCGGTCACGCCCGGCCCGCACGACCGCCGTGGTGCCGCTCGGATCGACGACCGCGTCATCGGTGCCGTCGGCGCCCTTTCCAAAGCTGATCATCTGCCTGGCGACGTCCGGCCGGGAATCCCACAGAGACAATCCGAGCTCGTCCGAATAGGACAGCACGAACGGGCTGCCCCGCACGAAGGTGACGACCGCATTGAAGATGTTCGCCTTGTCAGAGTCGGTGAACTCGTAGGCGACGGTGCCGTCGTATCTGGTCAGCTGGGTGCCGCCGTCGCCGTAGACGAGGAACTTGTCAGCGGTCCCGTTGTCGATGCCGGCCGCGTCTCGTTCGAACACCAGCCTGTTCTTCTCGATATCCCACACCCGGACCTTGCCGGCGCTGCGGGCTTCGGGCGGAGCGACAGCCATGACGACCATGTCACTGCCGTCGCTGAACCAGTGATCCGGCGTGGCCACGGCCGGTCCGAGATCGAACTCCGTGAGAAGCGCACTGCCGGGGATCCGCCAGAGCGCGCCGTAGGTCTTCCCGCCCGACACGGCGACGGCGAAGACCTTTTCGCCGTCCGGGCTGAACGAGACGTCACGCAGGACCAGTCCACCGGTCCGGAAGCGGAGGACCGGGCCGCGGTCGCCCTCGTCGGTGAAGAGGCGAATCGCCGGATCCGCGTTCCGCCAGAGGGCGATCCGATGGCGCTCCGGGCTGAGCTCGACGCGATAGGCGAGATCGCGGGACACCGGATCGAGGGGGTAGGCGTCGATGGCGTATCCGTAGGGTCCGCGAAGCGTGTGCGGTGCGCTGTTCTCGGGCAGCGAGGACGTCAACAGGGAGGTGCCGATGACGGCCGTCGCCCCGAGTGCGGCGAGCCGCACGGGGACGCGACGCTCGGCCAGCCTGTTCTGCAGCTGTGGCAGGCGGCGGCTCTGCTGGTCCGGCGGCCGGCGCGTGACCAGTTGCTCCTGCAGCCGCACGTGGCGGAACTGGTAGGCGCCGGCGGACCGGCGCAGGATGCCCCTCTGGTGCGCCTCGGTCAGAAACCGCGCGAGGAACAGCGGAAGTTGACCGCGTGCTCTGAGGACCACGGTGACCACGACATAGCGCGGCCACGGCCGGGTCAGGAGCGTCAGCACCAGGACGATCACGCCCGGCAGCAGAGCGAAGGACGCATAGGTCATCGCCAGCGTCGGGGTGAAACGGAACCGCACGTCGAAGTCCCGCGCCAGCCAGAGCTGCCCGAGATCCATCTGTCCCGGCCAGCCGGACGACCCGGTCAGAGTGTTCTCGACGACGCTGCCCAGCCAGATCCCACCGGTGACAGCGGGAATCAGCAGGCACCCGACCAACGCGCCGGCCACCAGCGCGGCGAGCAGGGACAGCCGCCGGTCGAGCCGCAGGGTGACCGCCGGGTCGATCGGAGTGGCCGGACCATCGCCGGCGTCGAGCCACCGCTGCGCGGCCACGGCGACGCCGATCAGCAACGCCAGTGAGGCCGCGATCGCGATCGCCTGGGCCGCGTCCTCGATGCTGCCGAGCGACCAGTCGGACGCGATGCTGATGATCAGCGCCAGGCCCAGCAGGATGGAGATGGTCGGAATGGCCACCGCGACGACGCCGGCCCGGAAGCCTTCGCGCAGGCGCTTGACGGACCCGGCCGGTCGCAGACCCGGGCGGCCCGGCGCGCGGCCGGCGCCGGTGAGCCAGGCCACGGTGACCAGCACGGCGAAGAGGCCGCCGACCGATGCCCCCAGACCGAGCGTCTGCGCGGCGGGGATGGGCTCGCGAGCCGGCCCGAACCAGGAGACCCACAACGCCACCGCGATCATCAGCAACAGGCCGGCGACGATGCCGATGGTCGGGCCCGCCCACACCGAGAGCCGCCGATCGGACAGCCGCCACCACCGGAAGTCGCGCTCCCGGTGCTCGTGCAGATATTTCGCCAGGTAGGTCAGGTAGCGCTCGGCCTGCACCGCCTTGCGGGACGGCCGGTCCTCGCCCTCTTCCGCATAGGCGGCCCGGACCGTGCGGGCGGCCAGCGAGTCCTCGATCGCGTGCCGGCTGTCGAAGCGCTCGTCGTCCAGCAACTCGGCCGGCGTGTCCGGCAACCGCGAGTAGACCAGCCGCGCCAGCGAGATGGTCAACGGCGTCGAGAACGCCAGCGCCACCGGGCCCTGCGGGTCGTGGCGGATCCGGGCCAGCACCTGCGACCAGGACGTGCCGGCCGGCCAGGACTGGGCGGTCACATAGGTGGTCAGGTCGTCGGCGCTGACCGGCCGCACCTCGATCACCGGCGCGCGGCTCAGGGCCGGCGAACCGTCCGCGATGGAGTCCTCGTATTCGTTCGTGCGGCACGTGACGACCACGGGACGGTCCTTGCGTACCATCCGGTTGATCTTCTCGACCGCGACCCGGCGGGAGGTCTCCGGGATCTCGTCGAGCCCGTCCAGCACCGGGAGCAGCGAGTTCGTCCGGAGCAGTTCGAGCGGCCGGTCGCGCTGGCCGTTGTAATAGGCGGCGGCCAGCGTGTCCACGATCCAGTCGTCCGGCTCGCGCATCACCGGATCCCAGTCGGTCACGCTGAGCAGCACCGGCACCTTGCCGCCGGGAGCCCGGTCCTTGATCAGCCCGAGCGTCAGCAGCAGCGCGAGCACCGTCTTGCCGGCGCCGGGCTCGCCGAGCAGGACCAGCCGTCCACTCCGGATCTTGCTGTATTCACCGGCCAGATCGGTGATCGCGTTCTCGAACTCGTCGCTGATGCCGCCGTCCATCCGGGCCCGGATCGGCTTGCCGACCGTGGCCGGCACCACCGCCTCGATCGCGTCGCCCACCTTGCGGGTGGTGGCCTTCCACCGCAGCGGCAGCACGCCCGAGTCGCGCAGCCCGCGGGCCGTCGCCTCCGCGCGCCACTGTTCCTCGACCGCGCCGGCGAGCTGGTCGGCGATCTCCTCGATCTTCAGCGCCGGGCGGGCCGACCGGAAGTGCTCCAGCAGGGCGAGCACCGTCGTGCCGCCGGTGAAGAGAAAGGTGATCGCCCCGGCGACGATCGCGCCCTTCTCCGCGTCGGTCGCGATCCACGTCATGCCGCCGAGCGTGGCGGCGATCGTCAGGCCGACCAGGAGACGCTGGATGGTCCACACGCGCCTGGTGATCAATTTCCGCCTCCCAGGCGTCGCCGGACCGATCACAGCAATCGGAGCATGGCGATGCCCGCGGCCGGAATCAACCGTTCGAAGGGCGTATCACTCAGTCGTTGGAGTGCAGGGCGGCGTTCAGCTCGATGCCGGTGCCCTTGCGGGGGCGCGCCTCCAGAGCGCCGGTCACCGAGTTGCGCCAGAAGAGCAGACCGTCCACACCGGCCAGTTCGCGCGCCTTGACCACGCGGCCGTCCGGCAGCGTCACCTTGGAGCCGGCGGTCACATAGGTCCCCGCCTCGACCACGCAGTCGTCGCCCAGCGAGATGCCCACGCCGGCGTTCGCGCCGAGCAGGCTGCGCTCACCGATCGACACCTTGTCCTTGCCGCCGCCGGACAGCGTGCCCATGATCGAGCTGCCGCCGCCGATGTCCGAGCCGTCGCCGACCACCACGCCCTGCACGATGCGGCCCTCCACCATCGAGGTGCCCAGCGTGCCCGCGTTGTAGTTGACGAAGCCCTCCTGCATCACGGTGGTGCCGGCGGCCAGGTGGGCGCCGAGCCGCACCCGGTCGGCGTCCGCGATCCGCACGCCGGTGGGCACCACGTAATCGGTCATCCGCGGGAACTTGTCCACGCCGAAGACCGTCAGGTGCCGCCCGGCCGCGCGCTCCAGCAGGCGCAGCTCGTCGACCCGGGCCGGCGGGCACGGGCCGGCCGACGTCCAGGCCACGTTCGCCAGGTGCGCGAAGATGCCGTCCACGTTGAGCTCGTTCGGCCGCACCATCCGGTGCGAGAGCAGATGCAACCTCAGGTACGCGTCCGGCGCGTCCTTGATCGGGTCGGCGAGGGACCCGACGACCGTGCGGACCTCGACCGTCTCCAGCCCGGGCAGTGCTTTCGGCCCGGTCACGCCGGCGGGCAACGCGGCCGTGCCGGGCAGCGCGCCCAGGCCCAGCAGTCCGGTCGGGTACCAGGTGTCCAGCACCTGACCGTCGGCGGTCACGGTGGCCACGCCGACACCCCAGGCGGGCGAATTGGAGATCTCGGGAATCACGTCCCCGACCCTACCTAAGCGTGAGGTCGGTTCACTCACCAGCGGTATGGTGCGGCCTATGGTCAACCCGCTTACCCAGGACGTCCTGGTCGACCCGGTCGTGTTGACCCGCGCCCTGGTCGATCTCCGGTCCGTGTCCCGCGAGGAGAAGGAGATCGCGGACTGTGTCGAGGAGGTCCTGCGCCAGGCGCCGCACCTCAGCGTGGACCGGCTGGGCAACACGGTGATGGCGCGCACCGATCTGGGACGTGACCAGCGGGTGGTGCTTGCGGGTCACCTGGACACCGTGCCGATCAACGACAACTTCCCGTCGACCCTGCGGGACGACCTGATCTTCGGCTGCGGCACCGCGGACATGAAGTCCGGGGTGGCGCTGGCCCTGCACCTGGCCGCCACCCTGCCCGACCCCTGCTACGACCTCACCTTCCTGTTCTATGAGGCGGAGGAGATCGACTCGCAGTACAACGGGCTCAAGCTGGTCTCCGACGCGCATCCGGAGTGGCTGCTCAGCGACTTCGCGGTGCTGCTCGAGCCGACCTACGGCGTGGTCGAGGCGGGCTGCCAGGGCACGTTGCGGGTGGTGGTCCGCACCCGGGGCCGGCGGGCGCACACCGCGCGGGCGTGGCGCGGGGTGAACGCGATCCACGCGATGGGCGAGGTGCTGCGGCGGCTCGACGACTACCGTCCGCGAACGGTAACCATCGATGGGTGCACGTACCGTGAGGGTTTGAATGCGGTGCGCATCACCGGCGGGGTGGCCGGCAACGTGGTGCCGGACGAGTGCGAGATCGAGGTCAACCTGCGGTTCGCGCCGGACCGGTCGGAGAAGCAGGCGCTGGAGCACGTGCAGGAGGTCTTCGACGGATTCGACCTGGAGCTGACCGACTCCGCGCCCGGCGCGTTACCCGGGCTGGCCGCCGAACCGGCCCGCGAGTTCCTGGCGGCGATCGGCGAGGCCCCGGCCGCGAAGCTGGGCTGGACGGACGTGGCGCGGTTCGCCGCGCTGGGCATCCCGGCGCTGAACTACGGCCCGGGTGACCCGCTGCTGGCGCACGCGCCGGACGAGCACGTGGAGATCGGCAAGATTCGTGACGGCGCGGCCACCCTGCACCGCTGGCTGGCCGCCCGAGAGGGCTGAGAAAGTCAGCGCGGAACCGCCACCCGGCCGATCGCCCGGGGGGTCAGCTCGATGGTCTTGTCCTCGTCGAGCGCGCGACCCCGAGGCACGCGCGGACGAGCCGCCGCCATGCGGCGTTCCTCCACCACCAACTGGATGCGCCGCTGCATGCGGCGCTGCATCTTGATGCGTTCGTATCGCGTCGTCACGGTGGCTCCTCTGCCTGCCGTGGGGAAATCCGGTGACTATACAGACGCTGGAGAGCTACCGTCCGTTTCCTCAATCTGGCAAAAAGGTTCCGACCACGCAATCCTCTTGCCGAAACCGACCCCCTTATTCACCGGCTCAGTGCCGAGCCGCACTACCGTTGGTGCCATGAGTGATGGCCCCAACGGCCGACCCCGTTCGGTTCCGGAGCGTCATCGGGGTGCGGTCACCCTGCGACGCGACTCCATTCCGCCGAGCACGGCCGACGAGAAACTGCTCGACTCGCACCACCGTGGCGAGTGGAAGACCAAGGACGCCTGGCGGGCGTTGCGCATCCTGTCCGAGTTCGTGGAGGGCTTCGACACCCTCGCCGACCTGCCGCGCGCGGTCAGCGTGTTCGGGTCGGCGCGCAGCAAGCCGGACAGCCCGGAGTGCGCGCTGGCCGCCGAGCTGGGCGCCGCGCTGGCCGAGGCGGGCTACGCGGTGATCACCGGCGGCGGTCCGGGGGTGATGGAGGCGGCCAACCGTGGCGCCACCGAGGCCGGCGGCGTGTCGGTCGGGCTGGGCATCGAGCTGCCGTTCGAGCAGGGCCTGAACGACGCGGTCGACGTCGGCATCGACTTCCGCTACTTCTTCGTCCGCAAGACCATGTTCGTGAAGTACGCGCAGGCGTTCGTCGTGCTGCCCGGCGGCTTCGGCACGCTGGACGAGCTGTTCGAGGCGATCACGCTGGTGCAGACCAAGAAGGTGACCCGGTTCCCGGTGATCCTGATGGGCTCGGCGTACTGGGCCGGACTGCTCGACTGGATCAAGCGCACGCTGCTCGACGACGGCAAGATCGGGCCCGCCGACCTCGACCTGATCCAGGTCACGGACGACGTGGCCGAGGCCGTGGAGATCATCGTGACGGCGGATCGGGCCCTGCACGGCGGCGGCGAGGAAGCCTCCTGACGTGGCGGCGATCTGCGTTTTCTGCGCCTCGTCCACCCGTCTCGAGCAGCGCTGGCTCGACCTGGCCACGGACACCGGCAAGGAACTGGCCGCCCGCGGGCACAGCCTGGTCTCCGGTGGCGGCCGGGTCGGCATGATGGGCGCGGTGGCGGCCGGCGCCCGGGCCGGCGGCGCGCACACGCTGGGCGTGATCCCGCAGACGCTGGTCGACTGGGAGGTCGCCGACACCGAGTCGGACGAGCTGATCGTCACCGGCGACATGGGCGAGCGGAAGAACCTGATGATCGACCGCTCGGACGCCTTCATCACGCTGCCCGGTGGCCTCGGCACCCTGGACGAGCTGTTCGAGGTGTGGACCACGGCGACGCTCGACCTGCACCGCAAGCCGATCGTGCTGGTCGACCCGGACGGCTTCTATGCGGGCCTGACGGCCTGGCTGGGCGGCCTGGCCGAGACGGAGTTCGTGCGCCGCCAGGCCCTCGAGATGATCAGTGTGGCCGGCTCGGTGCCGGCCGCCCTCGACACGATCGACGCGGCCCTGGGATGACCGCGGCCGAGTCGCGGGCACACATCGAGCGCTTCAACACGGCGGTGACCACCGGCGACTGGTCGGCCTTCCTGTCGCACTTCGCGCCGGACGCGGTGATGACCTTCACCGGCCCGCCGGTCGGTCCCTATCGGGGGATCGAGGCCATCGCCGAGGGCTACGCGACCGCCCCGCCGACCGACACCATGGACATTCTTTCGGTACGCGAGGACGGCGGCGCCGACGTGATCCGGTTCGCCTGGACCCACGGCGGCGCCGGCACCCTCACCATCCGCCGCCGCGACCACCTGATCACCGAGCTGGCCGTCGCCTTCGACTGAACCGCTGGTCAGGCCGCATAGAGCGTGCGGTCGGAGAAGTTGATCTGCACGGCGGTGCCGTCCGGGCCGGTCACCCGCAGGATCCTGCCGAAGTTCTCGTCCAGCACCACCGCGTCGGGGAAGCCGGCGTCGGACAGCCGCTCGGCCACCGCGTCGGGGTCCTCGTCGCTCTCGAAGGACAGCTCGGTCTCGCCGCCCGCCCGGCCGGTGTCGCCCGGCGCGGTGTGCAGGCAGAGCAGGGCGCCGGGCGCGGCGAGCTCGGCCCAGCCGCCCTTGCGGTGCTCGGCCTCGACGCCGAAGCCCAGGGCGGTCAGGAAGTCGCCGGTGCGGGACAGGTCGCCGGTGAAGTAGACGGGGGCGAGCCGGATCATCGCTGGTCCTTTCCGAGATAACTCCGCACGGCCTGCTCGACCAGCGCGGACAGGGACACGCCGCGGTCGACGGACGCCAGCTTGATCTCGCGGATGAGCGACGCGGGCAGCAGCACGTTGAACTGCTTCTTCTCGTCAGCGGCCGGGTTCATGTCTAGAACTCTAGGATTCTAGATTCCTAGAGTCAAGAGAGGTGTCACGCCGGGCGGGTGTCACCACACCCGCCCGGCGTGACCAGGGACCCCGGCCGGCCCGCCTGGCGACACGGCCGCCGGACCCGGGGCACGTCATCAATCGCGGATCGCGACGCCGGTGCCCGCGACCGCCTCGACGCTGTCGCCCAGCAGCACCTGGGAGCGCGGCGCGAAGAACGCGAAGTGCCTGCGCAACGTCATCGCCGCTCTCCCTGCTAGAAGGATTTAGCTGTGACCTTGCTCTCATTGATGGAAGGGGTCAAGGATGACGTTTTGCGATTGGCGCGGACCTCCCCGGCTTGCTGGACTTGACGTGGAACACTTCGACGCATGCCGCCGCAACGGGCGACCTTGCTCCAGGTCGCACAACGGGCCGGCGTCTCCCGCAGCACGGCCTCGTTCGTGCTGGCCGGGCGCCATGTCGACATGCGCATCTCGGAGGACGCCCGCCAGCGAGTGCTGCGCGCCGCCCAGGAACTGGACTACCGGCCCAACCTGATGGCCCGGAGCCTGCGCACCAAGGTGACCAAGACGATCGCGCTGGTCTCCGACACGCTGGCCTCGGATCCGTACGCCGGGCGCGCGATCCAGGGCGCACTGGCCGCCGCCGTCGCGCACGGGCATCTGCTCTTCATCGGCGAGACCGAGGGCGACACGGTGGTCGAGGAGAAGCTGATCTCCGACTTCCTGGACCGCCAGGTCGACGCGTTCATCTACGCGAGCATGTTCACCCGCTACGTGCGGGTGCCCAAGCCGCTGCGCGGGCGCAAGGTGGCGCTGCTCAACTGCCTCACCCGGGCGGTCAAGCCGGCCCAGCACGCGGTCATCCCGGACGAGCTGGCGGCCGGGTGGAGCGCGGCGCAGGTGGTGATCGAGGCGGGCCACCGCGAAGGTGTGCACCTGGTCGGCAACCCGGCCGAGCGGGTGTTCGCCGGACGCGAGCGAGTGGCCGGCCTCCGCGAGGGGCTGGGCGCGGCGAAGGTGAAGCTCGCCGGGATCATCGACTGCGACTGGTGGCCCGATTCGGCGTACGACGCGGTGCGGCGCGCGCTCGCCAAGGGGTTGCGGCCGCAGGCGCTGATCTGCCTCAACGACCGGATCGCGCTGGGGGCCTATCAGGCGCTGCGCGAGGCCGGGGTCGCCATCCCGGACGACACGTCGGTGCTCTCGTTCGATGACTCGGAGCTCGCCGCGTGGCTCCGGCCGCAGCTGACCAGCATCGGGCTGCCGCACTATCAACTCGGCTGGCAGGCCGTCGAACTGCTGCTCAACCCCGAGGCCACACCCAGCGTGGTGCGGGTGCCGATGCCGGTGCGCAACCGAGCCTCGGTCGGAAAGCCATCCGCGTTGCGCTAGGCCTGGTTTCACATTCACTTCCGGGGCATCGGCCACTCGAACGAATGTGAAACTGGGCCTAACGGGGGAGGGACACCCCTCAGCTCGCTCGCTACGGTCCACAATGTTCGCCGGTCGGACCGGAGGTCGCGTGTCTCAGCGAAGAGTGCTCTTCATCGGCGCCGTCCTGGTGGCGGCGGGCATCGGCGCGCCCACCACCGCGATAATGGCGCCCCGCTGGTCGGCCGAGCTGCCGCCCGCCGCGCCGGCCGCGCCCGCCCCGCCCGCGCCTGTTTTTTCGGAGGGCGGCCCGGCTCCGTCCGTGCCGGTCGATGCCACCGTGCCGACGTCGCCGCCGCCGGACGTGGCACACGTGCCACCCGGCGCCGTGGAGAACATCCCGGTGGTGCCCCCTCCGCACGGCGGCCCGTCCCGCCATCCGAACCCCGGAACCTCACCGACCACCTTCCAACCGCCGCGGCTCATCGAGAACCTCTCGCCCGACGTGCCGTCGATCGCACCGCCGCCGACCTGGGACGAGGAGTACCGGCCGCCGCTGCCGCCGCCCGACGAGGAGCCCGAGCCGGCAGACCGGTGAGAGCCGCACGCCCTGTCGGAAAGATCGTCATACCCGCGTGGTCTGATTGACGTCGTGAGCACCCAGGCGACCTCTCCGGCGGCTCGCCGCCCGGCGTTTCGCCTGGTGCGGCGGCGTCCGACGGCGTCGCCGCCACGCTTGGCCGACCCGTTGCAACAGCACGTGATCGACCACACCGACGGGCCGCTGCTGGTGGTCGGCGGGCCCGGCTCGGGCAAGACGACGACTCTGGTCGAGGCGGTCGCGGCGCGGATCGCCTCCGGGGTCGACCCCGAGCGGGTGCTGGTGCTGACCTTCGGCCGCCGCGGTGCGGCGTCCCTGCGGGACCGGATCGAGGCGCGGATCGCCGGGGATCGGCAGCGGATCGTGCACGAGCCGTTGGTGCGGACCTTCCATGCGTACGCCTTCGGCCTGCTCCGCCGTGCCGCGGCTGAGCGCGGCGAGCCGTCGCCACGGTTGCTGACCGGGCCCGAGCAGGATCTGATCATCCGCGAGTTGCTGGCCGTGATCGGTGACGAGGAGGAGCCCGACGATCCATATGGGTGGCCCGACGCGCTGCGGCCGGCCCTGCCCACCCGGGCCTTCGCCCAGCAGCTGCGCGACCTGATGCAGCGAGCCGCGGAGCGCGGCGTGAGCCCGATCGAGCTGGCCCGGCTGGGCGAGCGCCTGGGCCGCGACGACTGGCCGGCGGCGGCCCGCTTCATCCGGGAATACGTGGCGGTCCTGTCCCTGCGCGACGCGACGACCAGGGGTTCGACGGCCTACGACCCGGCCGAGCTGGTCCGCGCCGCCTCGGGCCTGCTGGCCGACGACCCGGCGCTGCTCGAGGCCGAGCGCCGCCGCGTGGACTTCGTCTACGTCGACGAGCTGGCCGACACCGACCCGGCACAGATCGAGCTGCTGTCCCTGGTCGCGTCCGGCGGGGTGCCGCTGGTCGCGTTCGGCGACCCGGACTCGTCGATCTACGGTTTCCGCGGCGCCGATCCGGGCGCGATCGCGGCGTTCCCGGTCCGCTTCCGCACGGCGTCGGGCGCGCTGGCCGAGACGCTGACGCTGCACACGAGCTACCGGGCCGAGCCGACGCTGCTGGACGCGACGGCGCGCGTGGCCGCCCGCATGCGCGGCGCCTTCCGCCACCGCCACCTACATCCCCCTACCCCCGCCCCGGCTTCCACAGATCCGGCTTCCACCGGCCCGGCCTCCACGGATCAGGCCTTGTCGTCCGAGCCGGCCCTACCTACGCCCGGGCCGGAGTCACCCACCTCCCGGTCGACGTTGCCGGCCGCCAGGTCGGGCCCTCGCCCGCTGCACTCTTCGGTGCCGACGGCCGGTCCTTCCGCTCGACCGGACCCATCTGCCGGTTCGTCCCCCGCGCTCTCCCCAGACCCGTCGGGTGGCGAGGCCTCCGCGCATTTGCCTTCGCAGGACCCTTCGGCCGGTCAGTCCGCCACGCCCGTTTCCGGCGCGGAAGGAGATCCTGGATCCCCGGGATCAGCCCCGACCTCGGGTCCGCCGGCGCAACCTGGCGGTGCGGCGGAGACGGGGTCTGAAGAGTCGGCGGCGTCTTCATCGCCAAGTGCTTCTGGCTCCGACTCGTCGCCTCCCGGCGCATCCGCCCCGCCCCGCGAGCCCACGGCAGCGGCGGGCGGAACATCCGCCGCTCCCGCCGTGCCCGCCGTGCCCGCCGACCGGTCTTCCGCTCCTCCGTCCGACCCCGCGGCCGCCCACTCATCCCTTCCTCCGGGCCTCGCGGACGCCGGATCCTCCCCGCCCTCCGGTCCTGGCGCTGCCTCCTCGCCCTCCGGGTCCTCGGGCGTGGCCTCCACGCCATCCCTTCCCGCCTCGGGGCCTTCGAGTGGGGGTGGGCTCGCTGGTGGGGCCGTGGTGCGGACGTTTCGGTCGCCGACCGGGGAGAGTGCGTATGTCGCTCACGTCCTGCGGGAAGCGCACCTGATCCATGGGGTGCCCTGGTCCCGGATGGCGGTGGTGTTGCGGTCCACGACCCTGCAGCTGCCTTCGTTGCAGCGGGGCTTGACGGCGTCCGGGGTTCCGACCGTCACCCATGCCGAGGATCTGCCGCTTCATCTGCAACCCGCGGTGGCGCCGTTCCTGCTGCTTCTGCGGTGTGCGCTCGAGCCTGAGCTGCTCAATGAAGAGGCCGCCGTCGCGTTGTTGCATTCCTCGCTCGGTGGGGCGGATCCGTTGGCCGAGCGGCGGCTGCGGCAGGGGCTTCGGGCGCTCGCGCTGGCGGCGGGGGATCGGCGGCCCTCGGGGGAGCTGCTGGTCGACGCTGTGCGGGATCCTTCCGGGCTGGACATGGTGGAGCGGCGGTGGGCGTTGCCCGCGCAGAACGTCGCGAAGCTGATCACTGTCGCCCGGGAGGCCGCGGCCGCTCCGGGGGCCACCGCTGAGCAGGTGTTGTGGACGGTCTGGCGGGCCAGCGGGCTCAACGATCGGTGGTATGGCCTGAGCACCCGGGGGGCGCCGATCGGGCCCAGTGGTGAGGGTGGGCGCGCCCGGCAGTGGCGGGCCGAGGCGGCCGATCGGGATCTGGATGCGATGGTCGTGCTCTTCGACGCGGCGGCGCGGTTTGTGGATCGGCTGCCGGGGGCCCGGACCGAGGTTTTTCTCGATCACGTGATCGGGCAGGACCTGCCGGCCGACTCGATCGCACCCAGTGCCGATCGTGGGGAAGCGGTGCGGCTGCTGACCGCGCACGCGGCCAAAGGCCTGGAGTGGGACGTGGTGGTGCTCGCCGGCGTGCAGGAGGGCATCTGGCCCGACCTGCGGCTGCGCGGCAGCCTGCTCGGCTCCGAACGACTCGTCGACCTGATCGCCGGCCGGGCCGCCTCGGGCGCCGCCGCGGTGGTCGGCCAGACGTCGGCGCTGCTCGACGAGGAACGCCGGCTCTTCTACGTGGCCGCCACCCGCGCCCGCCGCAAACTCGTCGTCACCGCGGTGGCCTCGGCGGGCGTCGGCGGCTCCGACGGCGAAGAACAACCGTCCCGCTTCCTGACCGAACTGGCGGGCGTCGACGACGGCCCGGACGACCCACCCCTCCCGGACCCCGACGATCCCGGCCCGCCCGAGCCCTTGGACCCAGACGAACTGGGCCCCGACGACCCGGACGATCCGGATCCGGACGGCCGGGGCAACGCCGGCCGGGACGATGCCGACCCAGACCACATCGATCCGGCCAACGCCGACGGGGACAACGCCGGGCCGGAGAACGCCGGGCCGAAGAACGCCGGGCCGGAGAACGCCGGGCCGAAGAACGCCGGGCCGGAGAACGCCGGGCCGAAGAACGCCGTCACAGACGACGCCGACTCGGAATCCGCCGGACCGGACGGCTCTGCCCACTCCGGCACAGGTGACGTCGATCCTGGCGGCTCGGATGCGGCCGGATCGCGTCCTGGCACGGGGAAGGGCGAGGGCCGCGCCGGGGTGCGAAATGCTGTTCCGGCCGGTCGGCGGCGAGACGGTGAGGTGACGGCCGCCCTGCCGGAACCGCGCCGCTCCGAGGCCGCCGCGACGGGTCAACCCCTGAGTGAGCCGGGGCACCCGCCGCGCGCGCTCACCCTGTCGGCGTTGGTGGCTGAGCTGCGTACCGTGGTGGTCTCGGAACGAGAGACGCCTGGCCGGCGGCGCGCCGCGGCCGCCGAACTCGCCAAGCTTGCCGCCGCCGGCGTCCCCGGCGCGCACCCGGACGACTGGTGGGGCCTCCGCTCGCTCTCCGACGACCGCCCTCTCGTGGACGAGGGCGAACCCGTCAAGGTCACCCCCTCCTCGATGGAGTCCGCCCTGCGCTGCAGCCTCCGCTGGCTGCTCGAACGGCACGGTGGCGCCGCGCCGGCCGGGCCCGCGCAGGGCGTCGGCAACCTGGTGCACGCGGCCGCGATGCTCGCCGAGGACGCCAACGCCGATCGGGAGCGGCTGGTCGAATATGTGGCCGCGCGGTTCGATGCGATCGAGCTGGCCGCTCGCTGGCTCGCCGGGCCCGAGCAGGAGCGCGCCCAGGGCATGGTCGACAAGCTGCTGCGCTGGCTGGCCAAGAACCCGCGCCGGCTGCTCGCCATCGAGCACGAGTTCACCGTGCGGCTCGCCGACGACAAGAGGCCGATTCAGCTCACCGGGCGGGTCGACCGGCTGGAGATCGACGAGCAGGGGCGGCTCGTGGTGATCGACCTCAAAACCGGCAAGTCCACCACCGTCACCGCCTCCGATGTGGCCGAGCACGCGCAGCTCGCGGGCTATCAGGCGGCCGTCGACGCGGGCGCCTTCGACGGGGTGCACGACAACCGGGAGAGCGGCGGCGCCGCGCTGGTGCAACTCGGCCCGACCAAGGACGCCCGCGAGCAGATGCAACTGCCGCTCTCCGAGGCGGACGACCCGGAATGGGCCTATGCGATGGTCCGCCGCACCGCCGACACCATGGCCGCGTCCACCTTCTCGGCCGTCGCCAACTCGCGCTGCCGGGTGTGCCCGGTGCAGACCAGCTGCCCGATCTCCGGGCGGGGGCGGCAGGTCGTGGAACCGTGACCCAGCCGTCCCTGTTCACCGACGCCCAGCCCCGGCAACGTCCCCGCGCTGACGCCGGACCCCGCTACACCCCGGCCGAGCTGGCCCGCCTGCTGCGCCTGCACCAGCCCACGTCGGAGCAGACCGCGATCATCGCGGCCCCGGTGGAACCGGTCCTGGTGGTCGCGGGCGCGGGTTCCGGCAAGACGGAGACGATGGCTTCGAGGGTGGTCTGGCTCGTCGCCAACGGGTACGCGCACCCGGACGAGATCCTCGGCCTCACCTTCACCCGCAAGGCGGCCGGCGAACTCGCCCACCGGGTCCGCGCCCGCCTCGGCCAGCTGGTCCGCCGCCTGGGCCGGGACGACCAGTTCGCCGGCGAGGCCACCGTCGCCACCTACCACTCGTACGCCGCCCGGGTGGTCACCGAGCACGGCCTCCGAGCGGGCTACGAACCGTCCGCGCGGCTGCTCACCGAGGCGGCCCGCTGGCAGATCGTGGATTCGCTGGTGCGCTCGTACACGGGGGAGATGACCGGCCTGAACCGCGCCCCGGGCACCGTGACCGACGACGTGCTCGCGCTCTCCGGCGAGCTGTCCGAGCATCTGATCACGCCGGACCAGCTGGCCGCCTGGACCGGCCGCTTCTTCGCCGACGTGCAGTCGCGGCCCGGCCGGGTCTACAAGGACGTCACCGACATGCTCCGCCGGCAGCAGCACCGGCTCACCCTGCTGCCCCTGGTGCGGCTCTACGAGCAGCGCAAACTCGACCTGGAGGCGATGGACTTCGGCGACCAGATGGCCCGGGCCGCGCGCGTCGCCCGGGACCATCCGGAGGTCGGCGAGATCGAGCGCGGCCGGTTCAAGGTGGTGCTGCTGGACGAATACCAGGACACCAGCCACGCCCAGGTGGTGATGCTCAACGCGCTGTTCGGCGGCGGCCATCCGGTGACCGCGGTCGGCGACCCGTGCCAGTCGATCTATGGCTGGCGGGGTGCGTCGGCGGGCACGCTGGACCGGTTCCCGAGCGAGTTCACCGGGCCGGGCGGACGCGACGCCTGGGTGCTCAACCTCAGCAAGAGCTGGCGCAACCGGCCGGAGATCCTGGACGTGGCGAACGCCCTGTCCCGCCCGTTGCGGGAGGCCGGCGCCCGGGTGGCCGAGCTGAAACCGGCGTCGCGGGTGGCCGAGCACGTCGGCGGGCGCACGGTCGCGTGCGCGCTGCTGCCGACCTATGCCGACGAGGCCGAGTGGATCGCCGAGTCGATGCTGACCGCCTGGCGGATCGCCGCCGGGATGACGGACGCGCCACCCGCCGAGATCCCGGTCGATCTGCGGCCGACCAGCGCCGTGCTGGTGCGGGTGCGCAGCCAGATCGCCGTGCTCGAGGAGGCGCTGCGGTCGCGTGGCCTGCCGGTCGAGGTGGTCGGGCTGGGCGGGCTGCTGGACACCCCCGAGGTGCGCGACGTGGTGTGCACGCTGCGGGTGCTGGCCGATCCGACCGACGGCGCCTCGCTGCTGCGGCTGCTCACCGGCGCCCGCTGGCGGATCGGCCCGCGTGACCTGGTGGCGTTGCACCGCCGGGCCCGCTCGCTGGCCGCGGCCCGGGCGGCGGTGGTCAAGAACGAGCCGGACGAGGTGGTCGGCGACCGGCTGGACGACGCCACGCTGGTCGAGGCGATGGCCGATCTGGGCGCGCCGCAGCTGTACTCGACCGAGGGCTACCGGCGTCTGCACTCCTATGCGCGCGAGATGGCCGAGTTGCGACACCGGCTGGACCAGCCGCTGCCCGACCTGATCGCGGACATCGAGCGCACCATCGGCCTCGACGTCGAGGTGGCCGTCCGCGGCTGGCAGGCGGGCGACGCCGGACTGGCCCGCGGTCACCTGGACGCCCTCGGCGACGTGGCGGCGCGATATTCGGGCGATACCGACGGCGGCACGCTGGCCGGTTTCCTGGCCTTCCTGACCGCCGCCGAGGAGGAGGAGCGCGGCCTCGAGCCGGGCCAGGTGGACGTGGTCGAGGGCGCCGTGCAGATCCTCACCGCGCACGCGGCCAAGGGGCTGGAGTGGGACGTGGTCGCGGTCGCCGGCCTGGCCAAGGGGGTGTGGCCGGGCATGGTGCGCGCGTCGGACCACTACCTGATGGGGATGGGCGTGCTGCCCTTCCCGCTGCGGGGCGACTCGGACGGGCTTCCAGCGCTGGACCTGTCCGGGGCCGAGGACCAGAAGGACGTGGCCGGCGCCCTGAGCGAGTTCGGCACCCGGTGGCGTGAGCACGACGAGCGCGAGGAGCGCCGGCTGGCGTACGTGGCGGTGACCCGTCCCCGCCGCCTGCTGTTGTGCTCGGCGTACTGGTGGGGCGACGGCGTGAAGCGGCCGCGTGGCCCGTCGGTGTTCCTGGACGAGATCCGCGCGAGCTGCCTGGCCGGCGCCGGCGTGGTGGACGTGTGGACGCCCGAGCCGCCGCCGGACGCCACCAACCCGAGCGCCGAGCTGATCCCGTCGGCGGAGTGGCCGTCCGACCCGCTGGGCGTGCGCCGCCCGGCCATGCAGGCGGCCGCCGACCTGATCCGCCGGTTGATCGCCGACCCGGACGCCGACGCCGCGGCCGCCTTCGCCGAGCTGGCCGACCAGGACGAGGAGGTGGGCGCCCGGGCCGGCCTCGCCGCCGAGCTGACCGGGCTCGCGCAGGACGGCTGGCGGCGGGAGGCGCGGATGCTGCTCGCCGAGCGCGAGGAGCGGGCCCACCGGGACGGCCCGCTGGAGGTGGCGATCCCACCCCACCTGTCCGTTTCCCAGCTGGTGGTGCTGCGCCGCGACCCGCAGGCGCTGGCCCGGTCGTTGCGCCGCCCGCTGCCGCAGCGCCCGACGCCCTATGCCCGCCGCGGCACCGCCTTCCACGCGTGGCTCGAGCAGCGCTTCGGCTCGGTGCGCCTGCTGGACGTGGACGAGCTGCCCGGCGCGGCCGACGACGACGCGGCGAACGACGAGGAGCTGGCCGCCCTGCAGACCGCGTTCCTGGCCGGCGAGTGGGCCGACCGGGTGCCGGTCGAGGTGGAGGTGCCGTTCGCGGCGACCATCGCCGGGGTGGTGGTGCGGGGCCGGATGGACGCCGTGTTCGCCGACCCGGGCGGCCGGTTCGACGTGATCGACTGGAAGACCGGCCGGTCGCCGGGTCCGGCCGAGGCGGCCGCGGCGGCGGTGCAGCTCAGCGCCTATCGGATCGCCTGGGCGGCCCTGGCCGGCGTGCCGCTGACGCACGTCCGGGCGGGTTTCCACTACGTGCGGGACGGCTCGACCGTGCGGCCGGCCGACCTGATGGACGCCGACCGGCTGGCCGCCCTGCTCGAGGACGTGCCCGAGGCGGAATAGGTCAGACCGCCGCGGCCAGCAGGTGCAGCAGCGCCGCCGCGTAGGCCTCCTCGGCGCTGCCCGCTGAGAAGGTCCGCTTCTCGCCCAGCAGCACGGTCTCCACGTCGTAATCGGAGCCCGAAAAACGCAGCGCCCGGAACGTGCCTCCGAGCAGCTCCCGCAGCTGTTCCTCGCGCGGCAGCCAGAGCGCCTCGTCCAGCTCGACGTCGTCCAGCGCCCACTCCGTGGTGCCGTTGAAGCCGATCACCCGGCCCTCCGGCACCTGGTAGACCTCGATCGTCATGTTGCTCAGGACGAAGACCTCCTCGTCCAGGTCGCGGTCCGGGATGGCGAACCGGTCACCGGACTCCGGTTTCCAGACCAGACCGGCCTCTCTGAGTTCTTGTGCCAGCTGCACACCGATCACGAGATGGCCTCCTTCCTCGTGCTAGGCTCCGCATGTTGTCATGTTTGGTTCCCAAGTACTCAGGAGCGCCTGTGGGGATTCTGCCCAGGCGCTCTTTGTCGTAACCCGGGTCTTTCCGGTACGGGCGATCAGTACGACAGCACGAGAGTCGCGCAGTGCGGCTCTTATTACCTTCGTTCCCGCCGTCAGCGGTGGGGGCGATCGACCGTCGAGGAGACGATCATGGTTACCGGCGTTGTGAAGTGGTTCAACGCGGACAAGGGCTTTGGGTTCATCACCCCGGACGACGGCGGCGCCGACGTCTTCGCCCACTTCTCCGCTATCCAGTCTTCGGGCTACCGCAGCCTGGACGAGAACCAGCGGGTCGAGTTCGAGGTCACGCAGGGCCAGAAGGGCCCGCAGGCCGCCAACATCCGGCCGCTCTGAAGTAACTGAGAAATCGGCGTCGCCCCTCGGGGCGGCGCCGATTTCGCGTCTCAGGCCCCTGCGGCGGCCACGTCGGGCCGCGGTGCGGTCCCGCCGAGGTGCACCGGCAGCCACCATCGGTCACCGTCGTGCGCGGGCTTGTCCGGGTACGCCCGCTGCGCCGCGTCCAGCAGCCCACTCAGCCGTTCCCGCAGCGTGCGGGTGATCTCGTCGACCGTGGCCGACGCCGCCACCGGGATCGGCGCACCCACCTTGATCAGCACCGGCACGTGGCGCTTGGTGAGCTCCTTCTTGCGCCCCTTGGTCCACAGCCGGTGCGGACCCCAGACCACCATCGGCACCAGCGGCACCCGAGCCGACTGGGCGAGCCGGGCCGCGCCGGTCTTGAGCGCCTTGACGGTGAACGACTCGCTGATCGTCGCCTCCGGGAAGACACCGACCACCTCGCCGCGGGTGAGCGCCGCTTCGGCCTCGGCGAACGCCGCCGTGCCGGCCCGCCGGTCCACCGGGATGTGCTTCATGCCGCGCATCAGCGGCCCGCTCACCCGGTGCTTGAAGACCGACTCCTTGGCCATGAACCGGACCAGGCGTCTGGCCGGCTGGGCGGCCAGCCCGCAGAAGATGAAGTCGAGGTAGCTGACGTGGTTGCTCGCCAGGACGGCTCCGCCCGCGGATGGGATGTGCTCGGCACCCTCCACCGTGATCCGCAGATCGAGCACGCGGAACATGGTCTTGGCGAAGCCGACCACCGGGGGATACACGAGTTCCATCGACCGACCGTACTGGGCCAACCTGAACCTGTCCTGTGCTGATGGCAACCTTCTTCGCTCGGCGTGCGTCTTAGGAGTGGACCTTTTTGACACAGCAGCCTCGGGAGGGCCGTCCGGCATGCAGACCCGGCATACCCGCACCACTCGGCGTGAGTTGACCTTCGTTCTCGGCGTCGCGGTCGCCGGCCTCACCCTCGTCGTTCTCGTGGCGTTCGCCCCCTGGTACGAGCCGGTGATGCTCGGCTGACTCCGCGCGTGGTGTTCACTGGTAGGCGTGTCGGACGGAACTCAGCCCATCAGCACCTGGCAACGGCCGGGCGGTTCGTGGGGCTCCGGCACGGTCACCGCGCCGGGCGTACCCCCGCCGTCACCGCCGTCGCCACCCGCTCCGCCGGAGCGGCCCGGCCCGGACGGACCACAGCGTCGCCGGCGCCAGATGTTGATCTTCGGTGGCATCGCCGGCGTGATCCTCGCGGCCGGCCTGACCATCATCCTGATCGTCGCCTTCTCCGGCAGCGGCAACCCGTTCGGCGGTGGCAAGGCGGACGCGCCGACCGACGTCCGGCCGCCGCTGGCCCAGATGTGTCCCGCGCCGACCGTGCCGCCCAGCGCCGGGCCGTCGGCCGGGCCGAGCGCCGCGCCGCCGCCCACCGGCGCCCGCACGGTCGATGAGGAGTCGGGCATCTCCTACAACGCTTACGGCCCGCCATGGGAGACCTGGCTCGATGTCTGGCGCGCCGGCACGCTCGAGGTGCCTTACCGGGTCGGCCAACACTTCGTCACCGAGACCTACAGCGGCGGGCAATACCACGCGTCGATCCTGTCCGCGGCGGTCCCGGCGGCGGACAACGACGCGGTGACGCTCGACCTGGAGTGCGTCGGCCGGCAGGTGGCCGCGGACGTGCGCGCGGAGTACTACCCGCAGCCCAACACGATGGAGCCGCTGCGTGACGAGGTGACCCGGCTGGGCGGGCGGCCGGCCTATGTGGCCGAGTTCCGGCTGCACTTCTCGGCGCCCGGCCTGCAGGCGAAGGACGAACTGTCCGCGGTGGCCGTGATCGACGTCGGCAAGACCACCGCGGCGGTGCTCTACGTGTCCATCCCGGGCACGCACAAGCAGTTCGACTACGTCATCGAGGACGTGCTCTCCTCGGTCAGACCCCTCTGACGCCCCGCGTTCTGCCGGCCCGCGTTCTGCCGGCCCACGTTCTGCCGGCCCACGTTCTGCCGGCCCAGCTCGGCCAGCGTCTTGTGGTCGACCACGCCCTCGATCGCCTCCTCCACGGCCACCCACACGTCGCGCAGGCCGACCGCCGCGCCGTGATAGATCGCGGTCGCGGTGGGCAGGCCGCGGACGGTGGCGAGCGCGCCACCGACCGCGCGGACGACGTCGCCGACAGTGATCTCCTCGGCGGACCGTGCGAGCTGGTAGCCGCCGTCCACCCCGCGGTGGCTGTGCAGCAGGCCGGCCCGCCGCAGGTCGAGCAGGATGCCTTGCAGGAAGCTCAGGGGAATGTTCTGTGCGGCGGCCAGGGTCGCCGCCTTGACCAGGTGCGGGTCATCGGCGGCCACGGAAAGCATGGCCCGGACGGCGTAGTCGGTGCGTGCCGAGACGTACACGGAAGGTTCCTCTCGTCCCGCATATCCATACCATATGGATAGGAATAATGGACGCGATGGGAATAGCCGTCAAGGGGCACGTCCCATCCCGGCAACTGGCCGACCGGTAATCTCACCGACCGTGAGCAACGAGGGCACGACCGCGATCCGCGTCGGACTGCACGAGGTGGCCGGCCTGCGCTGGCCCAAGCAGCCGCTGGCCGGCGACGGACCGGTCGAGACGGTCGCCGTGCCGCTGCCGCGCCTGCCCTGGTCCAAGGCCGCGATCGAGGTGCCGCTCGGGGCCGGCGCGGCGCGCGCCGTCGAGCGGGTCGGCCGACTGCGCAAGATCTTCGGGTACGGGGTGGCGCCGGTCGTGATCCTTCTCTTCGTGGTGGCCGACGTGCTGCTGCTCTGGGGCCGCTTCGGCGACCTGCGGCCCTCCGGAAACGTCTTCCTGATCCTGGGCCTGATCGGCGTGCTGCTGGTCCTCACCGGCCTGGTGCCCGACCAGGTGTCCCGGATGACCGGCGCGCCCTATGTGAGCCGCGGCGAGCTGCGTTTCCCGGCCGCGCGCACCGACGCGGTGGAGCAATTGGTGAAGCTCAACCCGAAGGCGACCGTGCAGCTCAGAGGCTGAGGTTTCGCGGTTACCCCTTTAGAATCCACATCTCCGCGGCCTCGTGCAGCACCTTCACCGTGGCCGGGTCGCCGCTCGACTCGCGTAACGCCCGGGCCGGGATGATGCCCGACGGGCCGACCTCGCTCAGCCACGGACCGGCCAGCGCGGTGCGGTTGACCATCTCGAAGATGCTCACCACCTCGGCCGCCGCGGCCACCCGGCGCGCCGCGGAGTCGGTGCTCAGCACCGGCCCGGCGCACCAGCCGCGGAATTCACCCACCGAATTCGCGCCGGACAGATAGGCCGTGAGCTCGTCGCCCAGCACCTCGACGCAGATCTCGACGGCCGCACGCACCGGCCCGTGACTCACGGTCCGCGCGGGACCGTGGACCGTGGCCCGCCCGCGCACGGAGACTGAAGTCATGACGTCAGGCTAGCTCTCGGGCGCGATCGGAGCCAGGTACAGGTCGTTGACCCGATCCGCCAGCACGTCCAGCGCGGGCCGGCCCATCTCGATCGCGGCGATGAACGCGGCCCACGAGTCCAGCGGGAACTCGTCCACCTCGGGCACCGGTTCCGCGGTCAGATAGGCCGGCAGCAGCATCGCGTTGTGGAACAGCCAGGGCACGTAGCTGCCCTCCGCGTCCCAGCCGTGCAGCTCGCGGGTGCGATAGAGGT
Organism: Actinoplanes sp. NPDC051388; assembly: GCF_055586225.1. Taxonomy (NCBI): domain Bacteria; kingdom Bacillati; phylum Actinomycetota; class Actinomycetes; order Micromonosporales; family Micromonosporaceae; genus Actinoplanes; species Actinoplanes sp. NPDC051388. The sequence continues at coordinate 332,596 of NZ_JBVJIP010000010.1, forward strand.
GCTCGCGCAACTCGTCACGGGTGGTCCAGCTCAGCATGTGCGCGTCGTGCTTCAGGTTCTTGATGTACGGGTTGTAGAGATGCCCCGGCCCGAATCCGAAGGTCTGCCGCCACTGTGCCCAGAGCAGCGCCTCGTCCCGGCCGCCCAGCGTCAGCACGTCCCCGGTCGGGCTCTCCAGCAGCATGCTGTTCAGGTAGGGCCACAGGGTCAGCGGGATCAGCAGCCGGCTGGCGTCGGTGCGCAGCATGGACTGCACGATCGGCCACGCGTTCGCCTCCAGCGCGTCCCAGTCGGCCAGGTGCGGCACCGCCTTCACCGCGGCCAGCATGCTGTAGAGCGACGGGTTCCGGTCGCTGTAGAAGATCCGCCGGGCCACGCCCCACGGGTCGGTCGGGCGCAGCAGCGACTCCGGCGACGGGGTGCGCGGCAGCCGCTGGCTCTGGTCCACGAACTCGCCCAGGCTGACGAACCGCACCGGCGCGCCCTGCGCGGTGCGGCCGATCCAGCGCACCAGGTCGGCCCGGAAGCTGTCCGCCGACTCCGCGGTGCGGGTGCCGACGTCGTCCAGCACCATCCGGACCTCGACGCCGAGCCGGGCCAGCGCGCCGGCGGTGAACGCCTGCACCATGTGGATCACGGAGGCGCGGGGACGCAGCCGCACCGGCCACAGCACCCGGGACGGGCGGCGCGCGCCCTGCGCCTGGTTCACCCAGCCGAAGCGTCGTTCCAGCTGCAGCAGCAGGCCGTTCACGTCGGCCGGCGGTTCGGAGTCGGGCTGGGTGACTAGCTGCCGCTCCCACTTGTGGTGCCGGGTCATGTGCCGGCGGCCGGGCGCCCGCGGCGGCACGATCACGCCGGCCCGGTCGGCCAGCGCCGGGAACAGCCGGTCGGTGTCCACCCCCGGGAAGCACTCCACGTCCGTGCCGGTCTGCACCTTGAGCCGGGCGCCGATCCGCAACGCCTCCTCGGGATCGGCGTCGTTCAGCCCCCACAGCACACGCACCCGCCGGCGCCGGGCCACCACCGCGATCGACGAGGCCAGCGTGCCCGCCCAGTCGCTGCTGCCGAGCACGCAGATGGTGTCGCCGCGGATCAGCCCGGCGATGCCCTCGGCCAGCTCGGTGGCCGAGGCCAGCCGGGCCGGGTCGTGCAGCAGCCGGGGACCGCGGACGTGCAGCGTGGGCCGCCAGAAGCCGTGCAGGTGGAAGACCCGGATCGCGCCGTCGGTGCCGGCCGACGTGCCGTAGCCGCCGCCCAGATCCAGCGGCAGGCTGATGGCGAGACCGTTCGCGGCGCGTACGGCGAGCTCGATCAAGGGGTCGAAGTTGGTGGTCAGCACGCGGTTGTCGAAGGCCACGGCGGCCTGGGACAGCAGGTGGCCGAGCGCCTGCACGCCGCGCGGGAGCTGCCAGCCGTAGCGCTCGTTCTCCAGCGCCTCGCCGACGCCGCGCTCGATCCGCTGCCCCAGACCACGGGTGGCCAGCGGCGACTCCATCGGATCGTCCGGCGTGTACGCCTTCAGCACCGCCTGCTGCGCGATCACGTCGAACGCCCCGGCCGACACCCAGTCGGTGAACACCCGCCGGTATGCGCGATAGACGTCCACCGGCTCGGCGGCGCCACCCACCCGCGCCCGGGCCTGCGCCAGCGCCCGTTGCAGCGAGCCCTCGTCGTTGCGGCCGGCCGCGTATTGATCCGCGATCTCCAGCAGGCCGGGCGCCCGCGGCACCACGCTCGCGGTCAGTCCGGAGCCGAGCATCAGGGTGATCTGCTCGGAGCCGGAGAGACTGGCGGAGAGCCGGGCCAGCAGCAGCGCCTCGCCGGTGCTGAGCTCCTCCTCCGGGGTGTCGGTCATCGGGCCGCCTGCAGGGACTGCCACAGCTCGCCGGGTCGCTCGGTGAACACCTGCCGGGTCGGCCGCCGGCTCGCGATCAGCTCGCCGCGCTCGATGTACTCCTCCAGCTCGCCGGGCCGCCAGCCCAGATAGCCCACGAAGACCCGCATCGTGTCCACCGTGTCCTCGAGGTTCTCCGGCAGATGGGAGAGCGCGATGGTGCCGAGCCGCTCGTCGTCGTCCTGCCGCAGCGGGGTGAACCGCAGCGGCGGCGCGGCGCCCGAGCGCAGCATGGTCAGCACGATGTAGCCGTCGCGGGCCACCGGGCCGCCGTGGAAAAGCATCGTCGGGGTGCTGATCAGCGGGCGCCAGCGATCCGGGAACTCGCGCGGGACCTCGCGGTCCGGGCGAGTCAGGCAGACGCCCAGGGCGCCGGTCGCGTTGTGCCGCAGCACCAGGATCGCGCGCTGGCCGAGCTCGTCGTCGATGAACCAGGGCGCCGCGTAGAGCACCGTGCCGGCCAGGTCGCGGCGCGGGAGGCGGGCGTTGTGCACCAGCGCGATGGCGGCGCCGAAGTCGCGGGCGCGCATCTCCGGGCGTTCGAAGCCGCGGCGGAGCATCGCGTCGCGTACCGAACGCCAGATGGTCTCCACGGTCAGAGCCGGCGGCGTCGGCTCGCGCGGAGCGGGCTGGTAGCCCTCCCGCAGGAACCGCAGCAGCTCGCCGGTGAACGCGGTGTGGATCTCGCCGTGCGGCGCCCGGGCCCGGCGGTTGGCCGGCGCCGAGACCAGCAGGCAGGTGCCGTCGGTGGCGGCCTTGTCGGCCACCGCGTCGGTGCCGGTGAATCCGCTGCCCAGCTCGGAATCGGCCCGCCCGGAGTAGCAACAGTCCAGGATCACCAGCCGGCGCCGGGCGCGGGTGCCGGCCACCGCCCACCGGATCCAGTCGTAGGGCAGACCCTCCTCGTGCGGCGCGTCCGGATCGCAGGCCGGCAGCGCCAGGATCAGCTTCTCGTCGTCCGCCGGGTCGACCAGCCCGTGCCCGGAGAAATAGACCAGCAGCAGGCCGTCCCGCTCGGTCGCGGCGGCCGCCTCGCGCACCACCCGGCTCACCTCACCGGGGCTGGCCGGATCGAGCAGCACGTGCAGGTTTTCCGATGGCACGCCCCAGTAACCGGCGTCGGCGAGCAACTCGGCGAAGCTGGTGACGTTGTTGCGCACCGGGGTCAGGTTCGGCAGGTGCTGATAGCCGGAGACGCCGATCAGGACCACCTGGGACAGCGCCGGTGTGGCGACCTCGCTCATGGCCTACCGCTGCTCCAGCTCACGCAGCGCCGTTTCCAGGGCCTCCGGGGTGGACGCCTCGATCCGGGTGGTGCCGCCGTCCGGGTCCACATGGGTGATCACCAGCTCCGGGGGCCGGGGCCGGGACTGCCGCCACTGGGTGATCGCGAGCACCAGCTGCGCGGCGGAGAACCCGCTGCCGATGATCAGCGTGAGAACGTCGATCAGGGTGCCCAGTTCCTCGGGATCCGGGTTGTCCGCATGGGCAAGCCGCCCGTCCGAACGGGCACCGGGCTCATCCCGCAACCACCGGAACAGCGACTCGCCGTCCTCGGCCGACGCACACGTCAACCGCACCTGAACTGGCATTGCCTCCCCATCTTCGCCGCATCGAGGTATTTAACTGCTGAATTGCCCGGACCTGGAAAGTTATCACCGCGCTTCCAGGGCCTGGCGTTTGTGCCCCGTCGTCGGGCTAGATTCATGGGGTGGCGCGCAAAATGAGGATTCCCGCGACCAAGTATCCGGTGGAACGGCTCACCCTAGACAACGGCCTGCGGGTGGTTCTCACACCCGACCGCAGTGCACCCGTGGTCGGTGTGGCCGTGGTCTATGACGTCGGCATCCGCTCCGAGCCGGAGGGGCGCACCGGATTCGCGCACCTCTTCGAGCATCTGATGTTCCAGGGGTCGGGCAATCTCGAGAAACTGGCGCACTTCCGGCACGTGGCCGGGGCCGGCGGCAGCTTCAACGGCTCCACCCACCTGGATTACACGGACTATTTCGAGGTGCTGCCCTCCGGCGGCCTCGAGCGAGCGCTCTTCCTGGAGGCGGACCGCATGCGCGGGCCGCTGCTCACCGAGGAAAATCTCCGCAACCAGGTCGACGTGGTCAAGGAGGAGATCCGGGTCAACGTGCTGAACCGGCCCTACGGCGGCTTTCCCTGGCTCAAGCTGCCGCCGGTGATGTTCTCGACCTTCCCCAACGAGCACGACGGCTACGGATCCTTCGAGGATCTGGAGAGCGCCACGGTGGCCGACGCCGAGGAGTTCTTCCAGCGCTACTACGCCTGCGGCAACGCGGTGCTGTCGGTGGCCGGCGACTTCGACGTGGCCAAGACCACCGCGCTGATCGAGCGCCACTTCGGCGACGTCGAGGCCCGGCCGGCGCCGATCCGCCCGGACTTCTCCGAGCCCGACCTGACCGCGGAGAAGCGCGAGTCGTTCACCGACCGGCTGGCGCCGCTGCCCGCGGTCGCCTCCGGCTGGCGGGTGCCCGATCCGATCGGCGCCTTCGACGACTACCTGCCGTTCGTGGTGCTCGCCGAGGTGCTCACCGACGGCGACGCGTCCCGCCTGGTCGAGCGGCTGGTGCAGCGCGACCGCACGGCGACCAGCATCGGCGGCTACATCGGCTTCATGGGCGACGAGTGGCAGGTGCGCGACCCCACGGCGATCCTGCTGCAGGCGCACATGCCGCCGGGCGGTGACGTGGACAAGGTGCTGCGCACCATCGACGAGGAGCTGGACGGGCTGGCCACCGGCGGGCTGCGGCCCGGCGAGCTGGAGCGCACCCAGGCCCGGATGGCGACGCATCTGCTGCGCGACACCGACGCGGTGCTCGGCCGGGCACTGCCGATGGCCGTCCTCGAGGAGCAGCGCGGACGTCCGGAGATGCTCAACGAACTGCCCAAGCTGATCGGGGAGGTGACCGAGGCGCAGATCGTCGCGGCCGCCGCGACTTTGCGGCCGGAGCGCCGCGCCACCGTCGAGGTCGTACCGGGAGCCGCTGCATGACGCCGTCCACAGCCCCACCGCCGCCCAAGACCGGCCTGAAGGCAGAGCACAAACTTCCGGACCTGTTGCCGGACAGCAAGATTAAGTTGCCCAAGCAGGCCGAGCGCACGCTCTCCAGCGGGCTCACCGTGATCGCGATCCGGCGCCCGGCCGTGCCGCTGGTCGAGCTCCGGCTGCGGGTGCCGTTCGGCCGGGCGCCGCTGCCCCGCGCCACCCTGCTGTCGCAGGCGCTGTTCACCGGCACCAGCGAGATGTCCAGCATCGAGATCGCCGCCGCGCTGCAGACCGTCGGGGGCGGGCTGTCCGCCGGGCTCGACCCGGACCGCCTGCTGGTCACCGGCAACGCGCTGTCCTCCGGGCTGGAGCGGATGCTGGAGCTGCTGGCCGCGGTGCTGACCGATCCGGCCTATCCGGCGGACGAGGTCGCCGTCGAGCGCGACCGCCTGGTGGACCATATCCAGGTGGCCCAGAGCCAGCCCGCGCACCTGGCACGCACCGCGCTGCTCAAGCGGATGTACGGCCGCCACCCGTACGCGATCCAGACCCCCGAGCCGGACCAGGTTCGCGGGGTACGCCCGGCACAACTGCGCGCCCTGCACGCCGACCGGGTCCGCCCGGACGGCGCCGTGCTGGTGCTGGTCGGCGATCTGAGCCCGGAGAAGGCGATCGACGCCGCCGACAAGGCGCTGGGCAGCTGGACCGGGCCGGGCAAGGACGGCAACGTGCCCGCGGTGCCCGACCTCGAACCCGGCCCGCTGCTGCTGGTGGACCGGCCGGGCGCGGTGCAGTCGTCGCTGCGGATGGCGATGCCCGCGGTGGCCCGCACGCACCCGGACTACGCGCCGCTGCAACTGGCCAACCTGGTCTTCGGCGGCTACTTCTCGTCGCGCTGGGTGGAGAACCTGCGCGAGGACAAGGGCTACACCTATGGCCCGCACACCTCGATCGAGCACTTCATCGCCGGCTCCGCCCTGGTCGCGGCCGCCGAGGTGGCCACCGAGGTGACCGGCCCGTCGTTGCTCGAGACGCTCTACGAGCTGGGCCGCATCGCCAGCCTCCCGCCCAAGGAGGAGGAGCTCGAGCAGGCCCGGCGATACGCTCTCGGCACGCTCCGGCTCGGCATGTCGACACAGGCCGGCCTGGCCGGGCTGGCCAGCATGTACGCGAGCTTCGGCCTCGGCCTGGACTTCCTGACCGAGCATTCGGCGTCGCTGTCCGCGGCGACCCGCGAGCAGGTGGCCGAGGTCGCCGCGCGCTACCTGGCGCCGGCCCAGGCGGTCACCGTGGTGCTGGGCGACGCGGACATCGTGGAAGGACCGCTGTCCGCCCTCACGACGGTGGAGCGCGACGCCTGATGGCGGACGGCTTCGCGGAGCAACCGGACATCGGCGAGCAGCCCGGCGACCCGGGGATGCCGCCGCTGGCGCGCACCACGCTGGACCGGGCCGCGCATCGCCGGCGTGACCCGGAGTGGCTCGAGCAGGCCTGGAAGTCCGGCCTGGTGCTGGTGGTGAACGCCGCCGACACCGGCCGGGCCCTGGTCCGCGACCGTCCGGACGGCGACTCCGCCGAACTGGTCCTGCTGGACTCGGCGAACGCACCGGACGGCGAGCGGCTCTTCCTGGGCGTGGATCCGGACGGCACGCCGCTGTTCACGGTGAACGCGGAACTGCCGGAGATCGACGGCGCGCGGGGTCGCACCCTGCGCGACGTCGGTCACCTGCTGGACGACCGGGACGCCGGACTCTTCAGCGCGGCGGCGGCCCTGGTGAACTGGCACGTGTCGCACCTGTTCTCGCCGCGCACCGGTGCTCCGACCACGGTCACCGAGGCCGGCTGGTCGCGCACCGACCCCGACGGCGGGCAGATGTGGCCGCGCACCGACCCGGCGATGATCGTGCTGGTCCACGACGGCGTGCCCGGACCCGAGGGCCGCTGCCTGCTCGGGCGCAACGCGGCCTGGCAGATGCCGGACGGGAGCCTGCGGTTCTCCACTCTGGCGGGCTTCGTGGAGCCGGGCGAGTCGGCCGAGGCCGCCGTGCTGCGTGAGGTGCGCGAGGAGGTCGGGGTCACCGTTCGCAGCCTGCGATACGAGGGCAGCCAGGCGTGGCCGTACCCGGGAAGTCTGATGTTGGGTTTCTCCGCCCGGGCCGACCGGAGCGATGAGATCGTGGTGGAGCCGGAGGAGATCGCCGAGGCACGGTGGTTCACCCGCGGCGAAATCGCGTCGATGCGCGCCGACGACTACCAGGATCCGATTACCGGAGTGCCGGTGCGACTGCCGATGAGTGCTTCGATCGCGCTCTTTTTGATCGAGCGCTGGCTGGGCGATTTCGCCCGGTAAGGGAATCAGATTTGTCGAAGCAATAGAGTTCCTCAAATTCTGATGCAACCCACCTGTTACCGCGTGCGTCACCTTCCGAGGAGATGGAAGGTGGTAAGCCCATGACGCAGGTCATCGCTCCGGAGTGGACCCCCATGACGGCCGAGGAGCGCGAACAGTTCGACCGCGACGGCTACCTGGTCGTCAGGTCGGTGCTGAACGAGGAGGAGATCGCGCGGGCCCGCACCGCCATTCTCCGATTCCGCGAGAAATCCGGTGAGCTCGGTGCGCTGCACCAGCTTTCCGCAGTTACGGCCTGCCCCGAGCTGGCCTTTCTGCTCGACCACCCACGCGCGTTCCGCTATATCTGGTCGCTGCTGGGCTGGAACATCCACGTCTACCACTCGCACATCGACGTGCACCCGCAGATCCACGAGCGGAAACCGGACTGGTGGCACTGGCATCAGGACGGCGGCCGGCAGAACCGCGAGCTGGAGACGGATCCCCGGCCGCGGATGTCGGTGAAGCTGGCCTATTGGCTGTCCGACGTCAGCGAGACCGGGCGCGGCAACTTCACCGTGCTGCCCGGCAGCCACCTGACCAACTGGCTGCCCGGCCCGCCGAGCCGGGGCGTGCCGTGGCCGGCGCCGGTGGGTGCCACGCAGATCACCGCGAACCCCGGCGACCTGGTGGTGTTCGACCGGCGGCTGTGGCACGCGAGGTCGGACAACTACTCGTCGATCACCCGGGTGGGCGCGTTCTTCGGGTACACGTACCGGTGGGTGGCCGGCCGCGACGACACCGCGGATCTGCCCGGCACGCCCGGCTGGGCGGGCTTCACCGAGGTGCAGCGCCAGCTGCTCGGCCACGCCGGCGACGGCAGCGGCGACCACGCGTGGGGCCACGACCCGGCGACCACACCGCTTTACGGCGAACTCGAGCGGCACGGGGCCCTGGACTCCAGTATCCCGGCCCTGATCCCCTGAAGTCCGTAAAGTCCGCTATGTGATTGCCACTTCCACTGGTCAGCAGGTGCTGACCTCACTGCGGGCCGAGGACCGCGCCCCCGTCGGGGAGCGCCCGGCCCCGGCCCGGCTGATGCGCGAGGTGTTCGCGGTCGCGGTTCGAAGGTGCTTCGCCGGCCGCGACCCTCGCGACATCACGCCCTATGTCCGCTCCCTGCTCGAGCGTCGCGAGGTGCCCGCGGACGGGCAGGCGGCCCGCGAGATGGAGGCGGTGATCCGCACCGCGCTCGGCGAGCCGGAACTGGCCGCCGGCATCCCCGACCAACGCCGGCTGGGGATGATGATCCTGGTCGTCGGCGACCTGGCGCGCGGTGCGGCGGCGGAGGGCGCGGGCTCGGACGCCGAGTTGCTCGAGGCCCTGGTCGCCCAGGCGGAGACCCGGGTTTCCCGGTTCGATCCGCCGCCGGACGGCCGCCCGTGGCGTCGGCGGAGCCCCCGATGACCGCCGTCTTCTCACCGGCCGGCGCCTTTCTCCGGGCGACCGCGACCAACTGTCCGGCGCCCGACGTGCCCGGCGACGAGAGTCGTCCGGTCTTCGCGGCGGCGTTCCGGCTGGCGGTGGGGTTGCGCTTCCGGCCGGACGCGCCGCTGGCGGCGATCTCCGGCACCGTGCGGGAGGCGGCCCGCCGTCATCCCGAGCTGACCGTCCCGGTCCGGGAGGCGGAGATGCTGATCCGCGAGGCCCTCGGCGAACAGGTCCCCACCGCGGACATCCCCACCGCCGACACGATCAAGATCCACGTCCTGATCTTCGCCGCGCTGGTCGAGGAGCTGGCCCTGACCGACCTCGAACTGGACGAACTGATCACCCAGGCATCCGCTTAACCAAGATCAAGATCCCCGGATCGCAGCGGGGTGGGTGGTAACTGACCATCGCTCCCGCCGGGGCGGGTCCGGGCGGGTGCACGCTCCGCTCTGCACCCGTCCTCCCCGCGACGTCCGTGCTCCAAGCTCCCATCGCTGACGCTCAACCGCCCGCCCGCCCGCCCGCGCGGCCGACCCGGCATGCCGCGTCACAAAGTCCTGTCCGGCAAGGTCGAGCTGGGCACTTGTCGGCCAGAGTTCGGCCGGCCAGAGTGCGGCCGGCCAGAGTGCGCCCGGCCAGAGTGCGCCCGGCCAGAGTGCGCCCGGCCAGAGTGCGCCCGGCCAGAGTGCGCCCGGCCAGAGTGCGCCCGGCCAGAGTGCGCCCGGCCAGAGTGCGCCCGGCCAGAGTGCGCCCGGCC
>NZ_JBVJIP010000010.1:342176-352883 GCF_055586225.1 Actinoplanes sp. NPDC051388
GCCACACTGCGCCCGGCCACACTGCGCCCGGCCACACTGCGCAATCGAGAAGGTGGCCACGCCGCGGCTGGCGGGCTGGACGCCATCGAGTGGGTTCGGCGACTTCGGACGGCCGAGACCGGATTAGTGGGGCCATCGGCCGAGAGCGGTGGGGAAGCACGGGCTGCTGCGTAGCGTCGCGGGCAGGTATCCACGACCTGCACGCAGCTGCGAGGCCGACCAGCCGATCGCGGCATGACCAAGCGTCCACACGAGCGTCTACCGCGAGGATGTGGGTCCTGATGTGGCGAAGCCCCGGACCGGTGGGGTCCGAGGCTTCGCGAAACGAAACGAAACGAAACGAAACGGAGCGGGGCGGGGCGGGGCGAGGGGGTCCGCGTCAGCGGGGAGGGTGACCACTCACGCAGGTGGAGGGGGTGGGCATCCGTTCAGGAGCCGCCAGGCGACTGGATGACCGGCCCCGACCCTCGGCGGGAGCAGCGAACCGAACCCACCACCCCGCTACGACCCGATCTTGATCGTGAAAGTCAGGCCGACGTCGCGGCCAGGTGCTTCTTGACGTCGACGATGCTCGGGTTGGTGAGGGCCGAGCCGTCGTCGAACTTGAGCGTCGGGACCGTCTGGTTGCCGCCGTTGACACTCATCACGAACTCCGCGGCGGCCGAATCCTGCTCGATGTCGACGACTTCGTAGGCGATGCCCTCCCGGTCGAGTTGCGACTTCAGCCGGTGGCAGTAGCCGCACCAGGTGGTCGAGTACATGGTCAACATCGGTCGGGACTCCTTCGGCCTGGGTCACTCTCGTCGGTGCCTTCCGGGGAAACGTCGTACCCGGGTGCCATGATTCCCGACTGTGACAGCGGAACGTGTGCTCGCCGGGCTTGACCCCGATCAGCGTAAGGCGGTGACCGCCCCGGCCGGCCCGGTCTGCATCCTGGCCGGCGCGGGCACCGGCAAGACGCGGGCGATCACGCACCGGATCGCTTATCGCACGCTGACCGGCGAGATCAGCGCCCGGCACGTCCTGGCCGTCACGTTCACCGCGCGGGCCGCCGCCGAGATGCGGGCCCGGCTCACCGCGCTCGGCGCCGGCGGGGTGCAGGCGCGCACGTTCCACGCGGCCGCGCTGCGCCAGGTGCGTTATTTCGCGCCGCGGCTGCTCGAGGGGCGCGCGATGCCCGAGTTGCTGGAGAGCAAAGCGCGACTGGTCGGCCTGGCCGCGGCGCGGGTCAACGTGCGGGCCGACCGCACCGGCGCGCGCGACCTGGCCGGCGAGATCGAGTGGGCGAAATCATCCCTGGTCGAGCCGGGCGAATACCCGGTCGCCGCGGCCAAGGCGCTGCGCGAGCCACCATTCGATCCGGCCAAGGTCGCCGAGGTCTTCGCGGCATATGAGGAGCTCAAGCGCAGGCAGGGCGTGATCGACTTCGAGGACATGTTGCGCGCCGCGGTCTGGGGCATCGAGGAGCACCCCGACGTCGCCGAGCAGATCCGGGCGCAATACCGGCACTTCGTGGTCGACGAATACCAGGACGTCAACCCGCTGCAGCAGCGCCTGCTCGACGCCTGGCTGGGCGGCCGCGACGACCTGACCGTGGTCGGCGACGCCAGCCAGACGATCTATTCGTTCACCGGCGCGACCTCGGCCTATCTGATCGATTTCCCGCGGCTGCGGCGCGACGCGGTGGTGGTGCGGCTGGTCCGCGACTACCGCTCGACCCCGCAGGTGGTGGGCCTGGCCAACGCGGTGATCAAGCAGGCCCGGGGCAGCGAGGCCAAGCTGCGGCTGGAGTTGCAGGGGCAGCGTCCGCCGGGCGCCGAGCCCGAGCTCAAGATCTTCCCGGACGAGTCCGGCGAGGCGACCGCGGTGGCCCGGCGGTGCCGCGAGCTGATCACCACGGGCACGCCGGCCAGCGAGATCGCGGTGCTGTTCCGCACGAACGCGCAGTCCGAGTCCTATGAAAAGGCGCTCGCCGAGCTCGAGGTGCCCTATGTGGTGCGCGGCGCCGAGCGGTTCTTCGAGCGGGCCGAGGTGCGGCAGGCGATGATCGCGCTGCGTTCGGCGGTGCGGTCCACGCCGGGCGAGACCCCGCTGGTCCAGGCCGTCGTCGACGCGCTCTCCGCGCTGGGCTGGGCCCGCGATCGGCCCCCGCCGGGTGGCGCGGCGCGCGAGCAGTGGGAGGCGCTCTCCGCGCTGGTCACCCTGGCTGAGGAGTACGCGAAAACGCCCGGCGTGGTGCCGATCGGGCAGGCCGGCGCCGTCCAGCGCGACGTCACGCTCACCGACTTCGTGCAGGAGCTGGCACACCGCGCCGAGCAGCAGCACGCCCCGACCGTCGAGGGCGTCACGCTCGCCTCCCTGCACTCCGCCAAGGGCCTGGAGTGGGACGCGGTGTTCCTGGTCGGGCTCTCCGACGGCACGCTGCCGACGACCTATGCGAAGACGAACGAGCAGATCGAGGAGGAGCGGCGGCTGCTCTATGTCGGGGTCACCCGGGCCCGGCAATGGCTCTGGCTTTCCTATGGCCAGTCCCGTTCCGGCGGCGGCCGTGCCCGGCGTCCGTGCCGGTTCCTGCCGCAGCTCGAGCGGCGTGGCGGGGGCACGGAAAGGGCCGGCGCGTCACCCATCAGTCGGAAACCCGACCGGCGTCGTTCGCAGGTCTCGTCCTGCCGGATCTGCGGCGCCACCCTGCTGGCGGGGGCCGACCGCAAGCTCGGCCGGTGCCCGACGTGCCCGTCGGACATCGACGAGGCTCTCTATGAGCGACTGCAGGAGTGGCGCCGCCGGACAGCGTCGGAGCTGGACGTTCCGGCCTACGTGGTGTTCACCGACGCGACCCTGGTGGCCCTGGCCGAGCGCAAGCCGGCGACCCCGCCGGAGCTCCTCGCAATTGCCGGAATAGGCCCCCGAAAGCTCGGCCAGTACGGCCCCCAGGTGTTCGCTCTGGTGGCTGGCCGGAGCCCTGATGATCTTGCTGGAGAAAACTTTGAAAACTAGTCCGTTAATTCGTTTGCCCTCGCTGCTACGCGGGTCATAGTCTCAACGCACACCTTGAGGAGCGCGTCTGCTCCAAGGGGTTCTAGCCAAGATCGAGTGAACGTGATGGAGGAGGTGGCACCGATGGAGATCTACTACACGATTCAGCGACCGTCGACGCTGCTGACTTCTGCGTGCGCTCCGTCCGCTCAACTGCCGATCCTGGTGGCAGAGCGGGCCCCGCTTTCGCAGGTGCACCAGGTCCAGACCCAGGCCGAGCTGGCTCGGATCTTGGTTCTCGGCGACAGCGGCATGGCGGCCCTGAAGGGCAGCGCAGTGGTTGATGGCAGCACTGGGTTCGGTGGCGGCAATGGCGTGTCCGTGACGGATGGTGCCAGCGGCGTCCCGCCTCGAGGAAGGCCGGTCTGATAAACAGACCAGCCGGCTCACCTCGAGGCCGCGGAACCCGTAACCGGGATCCGCGGCCTATTTCTTTGCCGGCTTACCGCCGGTGCACGACCTGTACGGCGATCCAGAAGATCGAGAGAAGAGAGAGGTGACCGGGCTTTATGAGTCTGGCGCTGGCCCCACTCGACGTGAGCGTCGAGCTCGAGGCAAACCTGCCCTGTCGGAAGTTCGACCCGGACCTTTGGTTCTCGGACTCCCCGGCCCAGCTGGAACTGGCGAAGTCGCTCTGCGGGGACTGCCCGCTGCGCGTCGAGTGCCTGGCCGGTGCGGTCGAGCGGAGCGAGCCCTGGGGTGTCTGGGGCGGCGAGATCTTCGAGCGTGGCGCTGTGGTCCCGCGTAAGCGGCCCCGCGGTCGTCCCCGCAAGTCCGACGTCGCTCGCGACGCCGAGCTGAAGGTCGAAGTTGAGGAACGGCTCGCGGCGAACGGCCTCGAGCGCAACGCCGTCCGACTGGCGGCCTGACATGACCACCGTTGCCCACCCGATCCGGAAGACGATGACCGACATGACGCTGAACGGAGCCCCGAAGGTGAAACTTTTCCAATACGCCCTGAGTCGAGCCCGAACGCGTGAGCCTCAGTCAACTGAGGCTCGCCGACTCGCCCGCCGCGTAGCCGCGGAATCGCGCCAACGCGCTGTACGTGAACTGGGTGGTCGTCCACTCTAGGAATAACCGATGAAAGCCCGTCCGCAACCGCGGACGGGCTTTCGTCACGCCTTTGTCGGGGCGAATCCCGGCAGCCACTTCTCCAGGATCGCCCGGTAGGGCGCCTTGGCCTCGAGCTGGCACAGCACCCCGATCGAGCCGATCGTCACCCGGTGGATCAGCAGATATGACGGCGGCAGGTTGATCTTGCGGCTGAGTTGGAAGGCCGGCGACTTCGGGCTGGACAGCCGCTGCGCCTCGCCGCGCATCCACGCCCGGGTGAAGCGGAACTCGTCCACCGCCACCGGCTCGATCATCGGACGCAGGAACTTCAGCACCGCTTCGGCGTCGATGTGGTCGTCCGGCTTGAGGAAGCCCTCGTCGCGCAGCCCGTCGGCGACGCCCTGCGCGTCTCCGGCCAGGGCCAGCCGCACCAGCCGCCCGATCGGCTCGGGGTGCCCGCCGGGCAGCCGGGCCACCGCCCCGAAGTCGATCACGCCGAGCCGGCCGTCCGGCAGGATGCGGAAGTTTCCCGGGTGCGGGTCGGCGTGCAGCAGCCCGGCTCGGGTCGGCGCCGAGAAGTGCAGCGTCGCCATCAGCCGGCCGGCCTCGTCGCGCTCGTCCTCGGTGCCGTCGCTGATCACCTTGGCCAGCGGCGTGCCGTCCACCCACTCGGTGACCAGCACCTGCGGCGCGTGCGCGAGCACCCGTGGCACGTGGATCTCGGCGTCGCCGGCGAAGGCGTCGGCGAACGCGGTCTGCGTCTTTGCCTCCATCGCATAGTCGAGTTCCTCGACGATGCGGTCGCGCAGCTCGGCCACCAGGGGCTTGATGTCCATCCCCGGCTGGATGATCTTGAACATGCCGGCCAGCCGGGACAGCTGCTTGAGATCCGACACGAGCGCGTCGCCGGCGCCCGGGTATTGGATCTTCACGGCCACCGGAACGGCCTTCGGCTTGGCACCCTTGCGGCTCGGCGGCAGCTTCCACAGCGCCTTGTGCACCTGCCCGATGCTGGCCGCGGCCGCCGGGCTGTCGTCGAACTCGGCGAACCTGTCCCGCCAGTCCGCGCCGAGTTGCTCGTCCAGCGCCTTGTGCACGTTCGCCGCCGGCATCGGCGGCGCGGCCTCCTGCAGCTTGGTGAGCGCCAGGCGGTAGGGCCCGGCCATCTCGTCGGGCATCGCCGCCTCGAGCACCGACAGGGCCTGGCCGAACTTCATCGCCCCGCCCTTGAGCTGCCCCAGCACGCTGAAGAGCTGCTCTGCGGTGCGCTGCTGAATGTCGGCAGAGATCACGTCCGCAGCCGCACCCACGGCCCGTTTGCCCAGTCCAAGTGCCGTGCGCCCGGCAAAGCCGAGGGGCAGTGCGGCAAGCTTGGCAGTCCGGGACACCGCACGACGCGGTATGTCGCTCACCAGATCATTGTGACCGAAGCGACGGGCTTCAACCGCCCAGGTCGCGCCATCCGTCACGAAGGCTCCCCAAAAGTCCGCATCTTCCTGCTCGAAATCGAGATCACACTCACTCCCGCCGCCGGCGGCAGGGGCACGACGGGTGTGCGGGCCAGGTGCGGCGGCGCTGGCGGCCGGGGGCGCTGATCTCGGCGGTGGCGGCGGTGGTCTCCGGGGTGTCGCCGTCGATGTGAGCCAGGGCCTCGGAAGTGGCGTAGGCGGTGGCGGCCAGCACGGTTGCCGCGGTGCACGGCTCGAACGGCGGCATCGGGTCGGACCAGCCCGGATCCCGGTCTCGGCGGTGCAGGTCGATGCATTGCACGCACGGTCTGCCGGTGGCCGGCACGAACGGGCCGATCACTGCCAGGCCCTCGCGGATCATCACCATCAGGTGCGGCTGGCCACGTCGTTGCATGGCGGCGGCCAGCAGCGGCACGGGCTGCCGGTGGCGGAGTTGGATCTGCAGGGTGGCGGCGGTGCGGCGTACCGGTCGGAGGTTGATCTTCGGGGTCGCGCGGAGCAGGACCGAAGTGACCGCCTTGACCCTCGGCTCGCCGAGGTCTGTCTCGCGGAGCGGGCTGCCGGGAAGGTCGGTCTCGGTGACCTCGCCGGGGAGATCCAGGTCCAGGTGGCCGACGCCGGACTCGGCCAGGGCGAGCGCGATGCCGGGGCCGAGACGGCCCTCGCCGGCGATGCGGACAACCGAGGCCTCCCGGCGGCGCAGGACGCCGGCGGGGGTGTCGGACCTGGTTTGGGGATGCCAGTGGCCGGGGCGTGACCGGTGCGCGAGCGCGCTGGCCTCGCTCAACAGGCGGTGGGGGTCGGCGGACGGGGGCAACAGCGCCGGGGCGGAGATCACCAGGCCGGCCTCGTGCAGCGTGTCGAGCAGGGCGCGGGCTTCGCGTTCCGGGATGCCGCGCCGGGCCGCCTGGCTGAACAGGAGTCGCTCGGGGCGGGTGCCGTCGATCAGGTCGAGCAGCAGGGCCGCACTGCGATCGGGGAGGTCGAGCAGCACCGCGCGGGCCGGATCGCCGCCCAGCTGGAGGGTGTGTGGGTCGCGCCAGAGGTGCGGGAGGCCGGGGAGCAGGAGGGGACGCTGGAGAGCCATGGGTCACAGGGTGTCACTGCCCGATCGCGCTGACGGCAGGTTATCCACAGGCTGCCCACCGAGCCACGCTCGGTTATCCACAGGCCTGGACAAGTTATCCACAGGGATGGGGACGGCAATCCACAATTACTCAACGTGTCTGGATCGACACGGTTACGCCTCGAATGGGTGAGGGGCGGCCGAAGCCGCCCCTCGTCAGAGAACCGCTGGTCAGGCCTTGGCCTTGCCCAGGATGCGGTTGACCGTCGTGCCACAGACCGGGCACTTGCCCTTGGCCATGTTCATTCCGGTCTTCGAGACTTCCACGGTGCCCTGGAAGTCACGCTTCTCCTTGCACTTCACGCAGTAGCCGTTGTACGTGTTGTCGGCCACGGTTCCTCCTCGTCATGTTCGTCGGCCCGGCCGGCCCGGTGCCGTTCGCGGCGTCGGGCCGCGAGTGTGTTCGGCGCTGGACCGTCCGCGACCACGTGGATGCGGCCGCCCGTTCGGGGCGGTCACTACCCAGGTCGGGCCGTTTCCATGTCAGCGCAGCGTCGGCCATGTTGCCGACGACGTGAGTGTGCGACCACGGTCGGTCCTTTTTAAGCAGATATGCCGGGACACGCCGACGAATACGCTCAGAAGCTACCAAACAGGACGATGACGTGGTTTCGGAGCCCCTTTTGTGGTGGGGTACGGGCACCCGTGTTGCGGTTCCGGAAAATTTTTTCGGTCAGCCGGGGGCAAAGCTCATTTTTCCGGCGCGTGTCGTTTGGCATACCCTTGCGGTGACACGGGTCTCACGGATTAGCGTCTCTACGTGAACCCGAATCTGGGCCTTGCGAGCCGGTAGTGGCCCGGACGCGCAAGCCTGTCGTCGAAGTGCGGCGTAGCCAGCGCAGGCGCCGGACGGTTTCCGCCTACCGTGACGGCGAGCGGGTCGTCGTGCTCATTCCCGACCGCTTCTCCCGCGCGGAGGAGATGGAGTGGGTCGAGCGGATGCTCGCCCGGCTGGCGGCGCGGGAAGAGCGCGTTCAGCGTAGCGACGACGAGTTGACCGCCCGCGCCCGGCGTCTGACCGCGCGCTACCTGCCCGACCACGTCCGCAAGGTCAACCCGGCCAGCGTGCGCTGGGTGACCAACCAGAACGGCCGCTGGGGGAGCTGCACCCCCGACGACGGCACGATCCGCATCTCGCATCGCATCCAGGAGATGCCCGACTGGGTGATCGACTACGTGCTGCTGCACGAACTCGCCCATCTCGTCGTGCCGAGCCACAGCGCGCGCTTCTGGGACCTGGTCAACCGCTACCCGAAGGCCGAGCGGGCCAGGGGCTATCTCGAGGGGATCAGCGCGGCCACCGGCTTGGTCATGGCGGACGACTAAGATCAACTTCAAGATGTCGTAGGTGGGCGGTGGTTGCGCGCCGCAGCTCCCGCCGAGACCGGCTCGCTGCGCTTCGCCTGCCGGCTGGCTGCCCACTCGCCCTTCCCCGACGCCCAGTCCCGCCTCGCCTGCGCCCGCCTCGCCTGCGCCTGCCTCGCCTGCGCCCGCCTCGCCTGCGCCCGCCTTTCGGCACGCCGAGCCCGCTACCTCGGAGGCATCTCGGCGGCCGCCGGCCTGATCATGGCCGACGGCCGGCTCCGCGCAGCAAGGGAAGGCCGTCGCCGGTGAGGGCGGTGCGGAACTTTCGGCCTCGGCGCCGGGGGCAGCCGAGCCGTGTCCTTGCTCGGATTGGCTCGCAAGGTGACGAAGGTCAACATGACCGACTGGGCGTGCAGGAGAAGCTGGGCGAGCTGGTGCCTGGAGGTGGTCGGTTCGGAGTTCGCCCGCCGCCAGTCGATCAAGCGTGGGCGAGGCGAAGTCCAAGAGTCGGATGGCGTCGGGCTGCAGGGCCGCACTGCGGACGTCGGCAGGCTGCGTCAGGCCCACGCCGCAGCCTCACTTGATCGACAGGACGCGGACTGGGGATGGGCGGCTCTGGGGATCGGCGGGCCTCTGGGGATCGGCCGGGCTATCTCTGGTCGGCGCTGAGTTGGAGGGCACTGGCGATCTTTGCCGCGGCGATGGCCGGCGCTGTTGCGGTGGTGTCCAGGGTCAGGTCGTAGTGCATGCCCTGGTGGGATTGGCGGGCCGACCAGCGCGCCAGGCCCGGACGGTTGCCGCGTGCCTCCTCTCGTCCGGTGAGTTCCTCGTCGGTGCAGAAGACGCCGACCAGGAGCGGATGCCAGGGCTCGAGGACTTCGAGCCAGTCGTCGCGGACCCGGGGACCGAGCAGCATCTCGTCGACGATGACGGAGTTGCCGGCCCGGACGAGCTCCATCGCGGCACGGTGGAAGCCGGTCATCATCTGCCAGCCCACCTCGCCATAGGTGATCTCGAGCATCGGCCGGCCGTCGTCGTCCGGCAGCGGGTGATAGGCGAAACCCAGGTGCCGCATCGGCCCTTCCGGCCCGCCGGCCCAGCGCGGCGGCACCATCGCGAAGCAGGTGTCCAGCCCCAGCAGCATGAACGGCTCCTTCGCCAGATCCTGAAGCGCTCTGCCGATGCTGGTCTTGCCGGCCGACGACGCGCCGTTGAGAAAGACGACCCGGGCCATCCGCCCATCGTCCCAGCCCCACCCCTGGCCCCGGCCGGTGGACCACAGGATGGCAGTCCCTTGTGTTTCGGGCGGTCAGGGCCGACGCCTGAGCGTGCCTTGGTGGGCGAGCGATTCGGTTCGTCCCCGTCGTCCCGGCGCGGGGATGAAGTGATGGCCATCTGGCCCCGGGTTGTTCGGGCAGTCGGAGCCGACGCGTGGGACGCGCCTCGCTTTGGATAGCGATTCGGGTCTTCTGCGTCGTTCTGGCGCGGGGATGTGGTGATGGATGTCCGGCCGGGGGTGTTCCGCGCGGTTGGTGCCCACGCGCGAGCGTGCCTCTGTGGGGACCGTTTGGATCGTCGGTCCGTCGTCTCGGCGCGGGGATGTCGTGACGGTCGTCCGGCCGGCGCGTGGTGCGGCGGTCGGCCTGCCGTGGAGGGGTGTCGTGGTCAGGGGATCGACGGGGGGCCGTCCGCTCACGGTCCCCAGCTGGGGACCGTCCGTCCACAGCGCCCAGTCAGGGGTTGACTGGCGCCGTGTCCGCCTATGGTCCCAGCGGGATTGAGTTGATCGTCGTCCCGGCCGGGCGCTTTAGGCGGCTGGGCCGGTGGTACGGCGCGCGTTGTGGGCGAACGGGTGGGGATAGCCTCGGGTTGTGGTGCGGCGAGTAGTGGTGGTGTTGCTGGTTCCGGTGTTGTGGGCGCCGCCTGGGGTTGAGCTTGTGGCGTGGCGGGCGGCTCTTGCCGAGGACGTGGTTGATCTGCTGGCGCGGCTTGCCACGGCCGAGCCGGCCATTGCTGCCACTGCTGACGATCTTGGGTTGGCCGGGGAGATCGCCTGGCCGGGGACGCGGATCTATGAGGTGGCCACGGCGACCGTTCGGCCGGCTCTCGAGGCGGCCGCCAAGGACGGCTTCGACCAGGCCGCGGTGATTGCCGGGGACGCGGCCGACGTGCCGGGGATGATTCTGGGCAAGCTGCTGCGGCCACTCGATCGCAAGCCGGTCGGCGTCGCGCCGACCGGGACCGGGACGGGCCTCTTCGGGGTCGCGACTCGGCTGCCCCCGCCCGACTGGCTGGTGGACCACGACCTGGACTCAGCCACCCCGATGTCGCTGCGCCGGACCGCGCCCAAGCCCGGCGACGTCGAATCCACCCCTGAGTGGCACCGCCTGCGCGGCCCGGCCGACGTGGCCGCCCTGGATCCCGCCCTGGAGGGCTGGGAGAACACCAGGGCACTGCTCGACGTCTGAGCCGCGGTGAACGGTCGACGAGTGGAGCTGGCCGGGCTGGGCTGGGCTGGGCGGGATTTGGGCGTGCCCCGGCTGGACTTGCCAGGCGTCCAGGAATGGCTGGGCTGGCGGGGCTGGGTGAGCGCGGGCCGGGCCTGTTGGTCGTTCTGGAATGGGCTGGCGGGGCTGGGTGAGCGCGGGCCGGGCCTGTTGGTCGTTCTGGAATGGGCTGGCGGGGCTGGGTGAGCGCGGGCCGGGCCTGTTGGTC
>NZ_JBVJIP010000010.1:352981-358774 GCF_055586225.1 Actinoplanes sp. NPDC051388
TCGTCCTGGAATGGGCTGGCGGGATTGGGTCAGGCTCGGCGGGGCCGCGGGTCGGGCTCGGCTGTGGGTCGCGACAACTGGTTCGGGTGGTGGCCCGATTTGCTCCGGTGGGCTGGGCGGGACTGGACGATGGGGAAGGGTGAGTGGGCAGCCAGCCGGCAGGCGAAGCGGAGCGAGCCGGTGTCGGCGGGAGCTGCGGGCCTCAGCCCACCACTCAGGTGCGACATCCAGATTTTGATCTTGAAGTTGGCTCGGCGGAGGCCACCCTTGGTGGGCCGCCTCCGCCGGGATCAGCGCGATCAGTCTTCGGGCTTGTCGTCCTTTTTATCCAGATTGTCTAGCTCGGAGATGTCCCAATCCAGGGACGTCTGGGCGAAGACCTCGGGGTTGGCGAAGTCCTCGTCGGTCGGGAGCAGGTCGGGGTGGCCCCACAGGGCGTCGCGGCCGGCGATGCCTCGGTGTTCGGCCACCGCGGCCCACAGGGCGACCGCCTCGCGGAGGCGGCGTGGGCGCAGCTCGAGGCCGACCAGCGCGGCGAAGGTCTGCTCGGCCGGACCACCCGCGGCCCGGCGGCGGCGGAAGGCCTCGCCCAGCTTGACGACCGACGGCAACCGGTCACCGGCGGCCGAGTCGACCACCTGCACCACCCAGCCCTCGATCAGCGCCAGCGCCGTCTCCAGACGAGCCAGGCTGGCCTTCTGCTGCGGCGTGTCCTCCGGCGTGAAGATGCCCTCGAGCGCCATCGCCTGCATCGACTCGGGGTCGGACGGGTCGACTCGGCTCATCGCCTCCTCGATCGCCTCGCGGTTGACCGTGATGCCGTTCGCATAGGTCTCGACCGCGTTGAGGACGTGGGCGCGCAGCCACGGGACGTGCTGGAACAGGCGCTGGTGGGCTGCCTCGCGAAGCGCCACATAGAGCCTGACCTCGTCTTCCGGGAGCTCCAAGCCCTCGCCGTAGGCCTTGATGTTGGCCGGGACCAGCGCAGCGGTGCCGCCGGGGCCCAGCGGGAGGCCGATGTCGCCGGCCGAGAGGACCTCCGCCGCCAGCTGGCCGAGCGCCTGGCCGAGCTGACCGCCGAAGAGCGCGCCGCCGAGGGTGGCGACCATCGACTGCATCGGGCCGAGCTGGGCTCGAGCCTCCTCGGGCACCAGGTCACTCATCGCGCCGACCATGCGGCCCGCGATCGGGTCGCACAGCTTTTTCCACACCTCGAGGGTGTTGTAGATCCACTCGTTGCGGTTCCACGCGACGGCCGAGCGGATGCCGCTCGGCAGCGTGGAGGCAGGGTCGAGCCAGAGATCGGCGAGCCGCAGCGACTCCTCGACCTGGTTGCGCTCGACGATGGTCACCGCCGGGTCGCCGGCGCCGGTGAGCTGGCTCGCCGCCACCTGGCGGGCGAGGTCCCAGTTGACCGGGCCACTGCTCGAGCTGGCGAACATCTGCTGCAGCTGAGCCATGAACTGCTGCATCTGCTGCGGGTCGGAGGGGTCGGGCGGCTGTGCGCCCGGCAGGGAGAAGCCGAACGGGATATCAGGCACGTGGTCAACGGTACGCGCGAAAACGACTCCCGGTACCGATGCAGGTGTCAGCTCAGAGAGAACTCAGGGTGGGTGGGTAGTCTCACGCGCATGAGACGTCGCGGTGTCACGGTAATCCTCGGCGCCCTGATCACCGCACTGCTCGCCATCGGGGTCATGGCCGTCCCGATGCCTTATGTGGTGTTGAAGCCCGGGCCGACGGTGAACACGCTCGGTTCGGACAACGGCAAAGAAGTGATCCAGGTGACGAAGGCGACCACCACCGAGTCGAAAGGCCAGCTCCGGCTGACCACGGTGGGCGTGCAGAACGACGTCGAGCTGGTCTGGGCGGTGCGCGGCTGGTTCAGCTCCGAGCAGGCCGTGGTGCCGCGTGACGTGATCTATCCGCCGGACCAGACCCAGAAGCAGGTCGAGGAGCAGAACGAGCAGGAGTTCCAGGACTCGCAGAGCAGCGCCGAGACGATCGCGCTGCGCAAGCTCGGATATCCCATCACGACCTTTGTGGCGGGGGTCACCGCCGGTGGCCCCTCCGAGGGCAAGCTGGCCAAGGACGACGTGATCACCACCGTCGACGGCACGCCGGTGACCAGCCCGCAGAAGCTCACCGAGCTGATCCAGGCCAAGCCGGCCGGCACCAAGCTCACGATCGGCTACACCCGGGCCGGCAAGGCGGCCACCGCGGCCGTCACCACCGCGGACGACAAGGGCACGCCGCGGGTCGGCGTGCAGGTCGACAAGAAGCAGCCGATCCCCTTCACGGTGAACATCGACCTGGGCGAGATCGGCGGGCCGAGTGCCGGGCTGATGTTCACCCTGGGCATCATCGACAAGCTCAAGCCGGAGGACCTGACCGGCGGCAAGATCATCGCGGGCACCGGCACCATCGACGACGAGGGTAACGTCGGCCCGATCGGTGGCATCCCGCAAAAGTTGGTGGGCGCGCACGACGCCGGCGCCCAGATCTTCCTGGTGCCCAAGGACAACTGCGCCGAGGCGCTCCGCAACGCCGTGCCCGGGCTGCCGATGGCCGAAGTGGCCACGGTGGACGACGCCCTGGCCGCCCTGACCGCTTTCACCTCCGGGAGCACGCCCAAACCGTGCTCCGCCTCTTGATAATCCCTACGGGAGCCTACGTTGGTCATGCGTAACAGTCCTCTGCCGAGGATGAGCCGGCGCGGTCGCGTCACCGTCGGCGTCCTGGTCGGGGTCTTCCTTCTTTTCACACTGCTGGGCTGGGGCATCGACGCGTACACCGATCTGCTCTGGTTCCGCGAGGTCGACTACGCCGGTGTGTTCACCGGCAAGCTGATCACCCGTCTGCTGCTGTTCCTGGCGGTCGGGCTGGCGATGGCGCTGCTGGTCGGCGGCAACCTCTATCTGGCGTACCGGCTGCGACCGCTGCTGCGCCCACACTCCGCCGAGCAGGCCACGCTCGAGCGCTACCGGATGGTGATCGCGCCGCGGCTCGGCACCTGGATCACCGTGATCGGGCTGATCATCGGCTTCTTCGCCGGGCTCAGCGCGCAGAACCAGTGGAAGGCCTGGCTGCTCTTCCAGAACGCGCAGCCCTTCGGCGTCCGCGACCCGCAGTTCAACGTGGACATCGGCTTCTACGTCTTCGACTACCCGCTGTGGAAATACCTGCTCGGCGTCGGCTTCACCGCGGTGGTGCTGTCGGTGATCGGCGCGCTCGCCGTGCACTACATCTTCGGCGGGGTGCGGCTGCAGGGCGTCGGCGACCGGATGACCTCCGCCGCCCGGGCGCACCTGACCTCGCTGGTGGCGCTCTTCGTGCTGCTCAAGGCGATCGCGTACATCCTGGACCGGCGGGCGCTGCTGCTCGAGCAGCACGTGTCGCCCGGGCTCTACGGCGCCGGTTACACCGACGTCAACGCGCTGCTGCCGGCCAAGGAGATCCTCGCGTACATCTCGATCGTGGTGGCGATCGCGATCGTGGTGTTCTCCAACGTGGTGATGCGCAACCTGGTCTGGCCGGGCGTCTCGCTCGCCCTGCTGGCCATCTCGGCGGTGGCGATCGGCGGCATCTACCCGCTCGCCGTGCAGAACTTCACCGTGCAGCCGAGCCTGGCCGACAAGGAAGCGCCATACATTCAGCGCTCGATCGACGCGACCAGGGCGGCCTTCGGCCTCGACAGCACGGCGGTACGCGATTACCCGGCCTCGAACACGAAGGCGCCGGCGAACCTGAACACCAACGCCAGCGCGCAGAACGTGCGGCTGCTCGACCCGCTGCTCACCTCCGAGGCGTTCACGCAATCGCAGCAGGTGCGCGGCTTCTACAACTTCGGCGAGAAGCTGGACGTGGACCGCTACACCGTCGGGGACACCACCCGCGACTACGTGGTCGGTGTCCGCGAGATAAACGACGAGGCGCTCACGCCGCAGCAGAAGAACTGGCTCAACCGCCACACGGTCTTCACCCACGGGTACGGCCTGGTCGCCGCGCCCGCCAACCAGGTGTGCAGCGGTCTGCCGTTCTTCGTCTCCGGCTTCCTCGGCGACCAGCAGACCAACTGCTCCGCCACCAGCGAGCAGATCCCGGTGCAGCAGCCGCGGGTCTACTTCGGCGAGCAGTCCACGGAGTACGCGATCGTCGGCCAGACCGATGAGAAGCGCAACGTCGAGTTCGACCGGCCGCAGCCGAACGACAGCAACTCCGAGGAGCGCTTCACCTACGACGGCGAGGGCGGGGTGCCGATCGGCTCCTTCTTCCGCCGCCTGGTCTTCGCGATCAAGAACACCGAGAGCAACTTCCTGCTCTCCGACGCGGTCAACGACAATTCCCGACTGATGTACGTGCGGGACCCGCGCTCGCGAGTCGAGAAGGTGGCGCCGTTCCTGACCATCGACGGTGACCCGTACCCGGCGGTCGTGGACGGGCGCATCCAGTGGATCCTGGACGGCTACACGACGTCGTCGAGCTACCCGTACTCGCAGAAGATCAACCTGCAGCAGGAGACCCGGGACGAGACCACGAACCAGGGCACCTTCGCGCTGGCCCGGGACGACGTCAACTACATGCGCAACTCGGTCAAGGCGACCGTCGACGCCTATGACGGCACGGTCAAGCTGTACGAGTTCGACGACAAGGACCCGATCCTGAAGGCCTGGAACAAGGCGTTCGGCGGGGACCTGATCGTGCCCAAGGCGCAGACGCCGGCCTCGCTGGTCGCGCACTTCCGCTAC
This sequence comes from Actinoplanes sp. NPDC051388, assembly GCF_055586225.1. Lineage (NCBI taxonomy): Bacteria > Bacillati > Actinomycetota > Actinomycetes > Micromonosporales > Micromonosporaceae > Actinoplanes > Actinoplanes sp. NPDC051388. The sequence goes on from NZ_JBVJIP010000010.1 coordinate 357,730, forward strand.
CCGGCCGACATGTTCAAGGTGCAGCGCAACCTGCTGGCCCAGTTCCACGTGACCAACGCCGGCGAGTACTTCTCCGGTCAGGACTTCTGGCAGGTGCCCAACACGCCGGACGCGCCACAGGCCGGGATCAAGCAGCCGCCGTTCTATCTGAACGTGCAACTGCCCGGCCAGGACGCGACCAGATTCCAGCTCACCTCGGCGGTCACCCCGCGCAACCGGGACAACCTGGCGGCGCTGATCTCCGCCTCCTACGTGCAGGGACAACCGCGCCTGGAAGTGCTCGAACTGCCCGATCAGACGGCGATCCCCGGGCCGGTGCAGGTCCATCAGCGCATGGCCAACAACGCCACGGTCCGGTCCGCCCTCACCCTGCTGTCCAACAGCAACCAGTCCCAGGTGCTCTACGGCAACCTGATCTCGTTGCCGGTGGGTGAGGGCATGCTCTACGTCGAACCGGTCTATGTGAAGGGCAGTCAGCAGAACGCGGTGCCACTGCTGCAGAAGGTGCTGATGGCCTATGGCGACGGCAGCACGTACGTGGTGCTGGCGGACAACCTCCAGCAGGGCCTGCAGGCGCTGATCGCCCAGGGCCAGGCGTCCGGCACGGGCACCAATCCACCGAACACCGGCGCGGAGAATCCACCGCCCAACACCGGCACCAACCCACCGGCGCTGACCGGCCAGCTGGCCACGGCGGCGCAGGAGGTGGACAACGCCATCACCGAGGTGAAGGCGGCCCAGCAGAGCGGTGACTTCGCCAGATATGGCCGCGCGCTGCAGAACCTGGACACGGCGATGACCAAGTGGCAGGACGCCCAGCGGGCGGCGGGCCAGACGGTCACACCCAACCCGTCGGCGAACCCGTCCGCGAGTGCGCCGTCGAACCCTGCCCCAACCCCTAGCGGATGACGTTTTCCCTGGTGGGCCGCCTTGTGGGGGGGGGCAACGGGGGGGGGTTTGGCGCAGCCTGGAGGGGTGGGCGGCCGTTTGCCCAACAACATAGGGGGGGGAAGATCGGTGGTTTCGTGGGCTCATCACCCAGAGG
>NZ_JBVJIP010000011.1:0-109617 GCF_055586225.1 Actinoplanes sp. NPDC051388
GGCGTACTGGTCCTGCGCATCCCGATCGCCGAGAAAGCCAAGCCCCGCAAGATCAACGTAGTCGGCCGATCGCACGACGACCAGAAGGTGATCACCAGCTGAACCGACGGTTCTCGCCAGAGGTGACCGACATGATCAGCATTCCCATCGCCCGGGCCGGCACGGCGTTGTCCCCGGAGTGGGATCGTGGTTTCGACGAGGCGTTCGTCGAACTCGTCACCGGCGACCGCGACCTGGTCCGGGAGGAGTTCGACGCCCTCATCGGCGCCACCTGGAGCGAGCCGCCCGAACCTCCGGCGCCGCCCGCTCCGCCCACCAGCCGGCCAGAACCACGACCGCCACCCGGCGACGGGCAGAGCTCGTCAGCCCGGCAGTCCGACAACCCCGTCACCGACCAGCGATCACCGCCTTGACGCCCGGTCCGGAGAGTCCGCCACCCGATTCGGGGGCGGACTCTCTCGTTTTGCCGGTCGGCGGCCCGTTTGGCACTTTCCGGCTCGGGTACCCGGGCACGCGCTCAGGACCGAGAAGGAGACCGTGATCCGACCGTGACGACCTTCCCCCGCACCGGCACGATGCACGAGACCGACGAGGTGACGGTGGTGGTCGCCACCCGAAACCGGCCCGACCGGCTGCGGGAGACCGTCCCCCGGCACCGGGCGCCGGTGATCGTGGTCGACAACGGCTCGGAACGCCCGCTCGCCGTCGACGGAGTGGAGATGATCCGCCTCGACGACAACCTGGGAGCGGCCGCCCGCAACGTCGGCGTCGAGCGCGCCCGCACCCCGTCCGTCGCCTTCGCCGACGACGACTCGTACTGGGCGCCGGGCATGCTCGCCGCGGCAGCGGCCCTGCTGCGCGCCCACCCGCGGACGGCGCTGCTCACCGCTCAGGTCCTGATCGGAGCCGACGAGCGGCTCGACCCGGTCTCCGCCGGCATGGCCACCGCGCCACTGGGCGTCCCGCCCGGCGGCGCCGGACCCTCGGTGCTCGGCTTCCTCTCGTGCGCCACGGTGGTCCGCCGGGACGCGTTCATCGCCGCCGGCGGATTCCAGCCGAAGCTGGTGGTGTACGGCGAGGAGGGCCTGCTCGCGATGGACCTCGCCGCGGCCGGCTGGCAGCTGAGCTACGCCCCGAGTCTGGTGGTGCACCACCTGCCGGAGCCGGCCGGCCGGGATCAGCGGGCGCGGCGCCGGCGGGAGGCCCGCAACCGGGTGCTGACCGCGCTGCTGCGCCGCCCGCCGGCCGTGGTGGCCCGCGAGGTCCGCGCCGCGCTGCGCACCGATCCGAGAGCGGTGACCGGCCTGCTGAGCGACCTGCCCTGGGCGCTGCGACACCGCCGTCCGTTGCCGGCCGAGGTGGAAGCCGCGCTGCGCGTGCTGGGCGACTGACGGTACGACGGCGGCACAGCGGGTAAGAGTCCGGCCGTGAACGGAATTCAGTGGCTCGGCGTGGTGCGGCATGGGCAGAGCACGGGCAATGTGCTCGCGCAGGACGCGGAGAACAGCGGTCTGGAGCAGATCGACATCCCGGAACGCGACGCCGACGTGAACCTTTCGCCGACCGGCCGGGAGCAGGCCGAGGCGGTGGCACGCTGGATTGCCGGGCGCGCCGATCACGACCGGCCTCAGGTGGCCCTGGTCTCGCCGTATCGGCGGGCGCGGCAGACCGCCGAACTGGCCCTGTCCGGCTCCGGCATCCCCGCGCTGGTCGACGAGCGTCTGCGTGACCGTGAGCTCGGCGTCCTCGACCTGCTGACCGCCCACGGCGTCGAAGTCCGGCTGCCCGCCGAGGCGGTCCGCCGGCGCCGGCTCGGCAAGTTCTACTACCGGCCGCCGGGCGGTGAATCCTGGGCCGACGTGCTGCTGCGGCTGCGTGCGCTCCTGCGCGAGCAGTCCGCGGACCTGCCCGGCGGCCGGGTGCTGCTGTTCGCGCACGAAGCCACCGTCCTGCTCGTCCGCTACCTGGCCGAGATGCTGGACGAGGAGCAACTGATGACCGTGGCCCGGCAGACGTCCGTCGCGAACTGCTCGATCAGCAGCTGGCGCCGGGTGGACGGCCTGTTCCGGCCGGAACTGTTCAATTCCGTCGATCACCTGCACCGCCACGGTGCGGAGCCGACACGTCAGGAGGATGTCGATGCCGAACCGGTCTGACGAGACCGTCATCACGCCCCGGTTGCTGCGCGACTGGCCACTGCCGGACCCGGGCGGTGACAAGAAGTCGCGCGGCACCGTCCTGATCGTGGGCGGGTCCCGCGACACGCCGGGCGCGGTCCTGCTGGCCGGGGTGGCGGCGCTGCGGGCCGGCGCCGGCCGCCTGCAGCTCGCGGTGGAGGAATCCACCGCGTCGGCGCTCAGCATCGCCGTCCCAGAGGCGAAGGTGGTCGGCCTGCCCGAACACCACGGGAACGTGCCGGACGCGGTGCTCGAGCTGGCCGGCGCCGCCGACGTGATCGCGATCGGACCCGGTCTCGACGACATCGACGAGACCGCCGAGCTGATGCGCAAGGTGCTCGACGCCGCGGCCAAGGACGCCTCGGTGGTGCTGGACGCGTACGCCCTGGGCGCCCTGAGCAACGACGACAGCCTGATTGCCGGCCGTCCGCAGCCGGTCGTGCTCACCCCCAACGTCACCGAGGCGGCCCGCCTGCTGGGCGCGGAGCCCGGCGACGACCTGGCCGCCGCGGCCCGGAGACTGGCCGAGCGCTATCACGCGGTGATCTCGCTGCACGGGCACATCGCAGAGCCCGGCGGCGATTGCTGGCGCGAGGAGACCGGCGACGTCGGACTCGGCACCTCCGGCAGCGGGGACGTGCTGGCCGGCATCATGTCCGGTTTCCTGGCCCGGGGCGCCGATCCCGCCCAGGCGGCGTGCTGGGGCTCGCACGTGCACGCGCTCAGTGGGCGGCGGCTCATCCCGCGCTACGGCCGGACCGGCTTCCTGGCCCGCGAGCTCGTCGACGAGGTGGCCGCCGCCATCGCGACCATCTGAGACCCTGAGCCCTAAGCCTCCCGGTTGCCGGCGCGGCTGTTGATGCCCGCGTTGCTGCTGCCGTCGGCCGGCGTGTCGCCGGTGGGCGCCTCGTCGGTGCGGAAGGTGCCCGTCTCCGGAGCGCCGGTGATGTGCTGATCGGTGCTGCTCCCGGAGACGCCGCCGGCCACGCCCCGGCCGTCGTCCGCGTCCTCACCGGTGCCGGTGTTTCTCGTGCTGCTCATGAGCCGTTCCCTTCGTGTCGCTCGGACATCTCCCACTCGGGTACCCGTGGACGCGCGAGTAAGACACCCGCTGAAGCACCTGGTTTCGTGGGCGGAGGGCCCGCCCCCGGAGCCGGGGGCGGGCGCGTCTCGCCCGCGTCGGCCGATCAGGCGGTGGGGACGGTGATCGGGAGCTTGGTCGTCCCGTCGCCGAACTTGGTTTCGATCGTGTAGTCGCCGCCGGCTCCGCCCTCGGGCCACTTGATGGTGAAGATGACCTCGAGGTCCTGGATGCGCTTCAGCTGCTTCGCGATCTCGTTCGGGCCCTGGTCGGCCGCCTGCGTGGTCTGGTCCGGCAACCGCAGGCGGAAGTCGTCCTGCTGCACGTTGTCGGAGAAGAACTCGTCACCCTGCACCTGCATGTCCAGATAGCAGACGATGGCGCGATAGCCCTTCTTCACCTGGTGGTGCTCGGTCGGGTAGTCGGCCCGGAGCTCGCACTTGTTGTACCAGACCCGGCCCCGCTTGTTGGTCTTGACGATCGGCTTGTCGACGATCGGCTTCGGCTCCAGGTTGATGTCCTGGCCGCCGCCGAGCGGGAACTCGGACTGCGCCTCCTGAGCGCTGCCGACCAGCAGCGTCGCCTGCTTCAGGTCGGTGACCTTGTCGTCCGGACGGAGGTCGAAGGTGATCGTGACGTTCTGGGTCTCACCGCCCGGCAGGCTGGTGAGGTCCTTCTCGAAGCCGCCCTGGTAGAACCCGTCGTCGACCTTGAGAAGGAAGTTGGCGCTGCCGCTGACACTCGACGTCGTGATGTTCTCCACCTTGGCGTCCAGGAACAGCGGCGAGTCCGGCGACTCCTTGGCGGGGTCGTAGGTGAGCGTGCCGAGGCTCAACTTCATCCCGTACGCGATGGCGGTCTTGTTCACGTCGACGGTCTGCGGGCCGTCGACGGCGTCGCCGGTGCCGCTGTTCGAACCGCTCTCGGCGTCGCCGGTGCCGGAATTGCTGGAACTCGACTTCTTCTTGTCGCCGAGTTTGCCGACGCCACCGCAGGAACTCAACGGCAGCAGGGCCGCGACCAGCAGGACTGCAATTGCCTTACGTGACATTTAAAAATACCTTTCCTCGAGTCCCCGGGGACTCGGTTCGATGTTCTGGTCGGCCGACTTGTTCTTCGAGACCACCGTCGTAGTCGTTCATCTGGCCTGGCTTTCCGGCAGCGCCGGGAACGGGACCTCGCCCGCTTCGGACGGCAGCACCACGGCGAGTGCCAGCGGCGCCGCCACGGCGCCACCCACCGCGATCGTCGTCAATTTGCGCATGAACGTACCTTTCTTGAATGCCGCCGCGCGGAATTCCGATGCATCGGGAATGGAAAGGAAACCGCACAGTAAGCGATTTGCTTGAACCGGTTCGGATCCTACCGCGAAGAGTCAAGGCTTTGACGAGCGTGATTGCGTCGCTCTTAGCGACGACACGCATACGTAAAATGACGAACTATTCTTACCGAACCCGGATGGTCGCGAACGCGGTTGCCGCCAGCGCCGCGGCAGCGGTGGCGGCCGCGCACCACAGAATCGCCGTCAGGGTGTGCGGCACGAGCCACTCGGTCGTCACCACCAGCACCGCGGTCGCCGCCCACAACGGGGCCGACGGCCACGGCGCGCCGGCCGCCACCCGGGCGTTCACCAGCACGAACAGCAACGCATAGAGCGCGCCCGTCGTCGCGAAGACCGGGGCGTAGCGGCCCAGCTCGACATAGTCCGGGCCGCCGGCCAGGCGGAACGCCAGGCCCCCGGCCACCGCGGACGCAGCGATCAGCACCGCCCCGCACCCGCCCACCAGGGCGAGCGCGATCAGCAGAGCCCGGCGGCTCCCTTGCGCCAGCCGAGGCAACGCCAGCACGGTGATCACCTGCGGCGCCCACAGCGCGCCCTTGGTCAGCACCGTCCCCACGGCATATGCCCCGGAGGTCGAGGCCGGCAACAGATGCCGGGCCAGCAGCAGGTCCGCGGATGACACGACCAGCATCGCCAGCGTCGCCGAGCAGGCGGTGAGGACCTGCTTCGCGGAAACCGCCGGCCCCCGGGAAGCCGCCCGGCTCAGCGGAGCCAGCACCACCGGGATCAGCAGAGCCGTCGCCGTCCCGAGGAACACCGTCCCGGTCAGGCCGAGACCGAGGAGCAGCCCGGCGATGAATCCGAGGTAGCGCCCGGCCGCCAGCACGGCCATGCCCACGGCCAGGCGCAGGAACCGCGAGTCACCCTGCAACTCCCCCAGCCGTCGACCGGCTACGACGGCCGCCGCGGTGTAGACCGCGAGCAGCAGCATGACCGCCGGCGGCAGGCCGAGCACCGGGCCGGCGACCGGCACCAGCAGAACCACCACGCCCGCGCACACCAGGGCGGTGAGCCGGCCGAGCTGGACGGCGGTCGCGCCCGGATGCCGGGCGCGGTGCACCGCGACCGCGATCTGCAGACCGGTTCCGGGCACGCCCGCGATCGCGGCGATCGCCAGCACCACCGCGAGCGCTCCGAGGTCGGCGGCGCTGAGCCGGCGGGCGCCGAGCACCGGCACCAGATATCCGAGCGCGTTGGTGACCGCCCCGGCAACGGCGACGGCCGCCCCCGCGAGGCCGATGCGACGCCGGGTTACAGCCGGCCCTGGTCGACCGCTCGCGTGATCCACGGGATCACCTCGTCGAGCATCGTGTCCAATGTGGTCTCCGCGGTGAAGCCGAGCACCTCGCGCGCCTTGGTCACGTCCGGCACCCGCATCGCCACGTCGTGCGCGAAGGGCTCGTCGCTCACCCACCGGAACGGCACGTCCGGGCCCTTGATCTTCTGCCAGATCAGCGCGGCCAGTTCGAGCACGGTGGTGGACGCGGCGGTGGACAGGTTGAAGTCCTCGTTCACCGCGGCGTCGGACGACATCGCCGTCACGATGCCGCGCGCCAGATCACCGCCATAGGTGTAATGCCGCACCTGCGACCCGTCGCCGAGAACGTGCAGCGGCGACTGGCCTTTCAGGACCTTCTGCACCAGGTCGGGGACCACGTGGGACATCGCGAGCTTGACGTTGCCGGAGAGCACCTCGACGTCGCCCAGTGCCCGTCCCTCGCCCACCCCGACACAGTTGAACGGCCGCACGATCGTGTAGGGCAGCCGATGCTGATCCCAGGCCGCCCGCGCGTAATATTCCACGGCCAGCTTCTGGAAACCGTAGGACGAGCGCGGCGGCGGGATGCGTCGCTCGTCGCCCTCCTTGGACGGCCAGTGGTCGGTCGATTCATAGACCATCGACGACGAGATGTACGTGACCTTGCGCAACCGACCGTCCCGGTGCGCGGCGATCGCCGCATCGCACGAGGCGGCCATGATGCGCTCGTTGGTGGCGAGGAGGTCGTAGGCGTACGTGTGGAAGTAGGAGATCCCCCCGATCATCGCCGCCCCCGCGATGAAGTGGTCGCAGTCGGTCAGCAGCGAGGCGAGCAGAGCCGGGTCGCGCGCGTCACCGAGGACGAACCGGAACCGCGGGTGGTCGTCGTATCCGTGCGCCACCGGCCCGTACTTGGAATAGTCGTCGAGCCCGACCACCTCGTGCCCGCGGCTCAGCAGCTCCTCGACCAGATATCCGCCGATGAAGCCGGCCGAGCCGGTGACCAGCACCTTCGTCACGCCGGGGTGTCCTCCTTGTCGCGATCGGCCAGAGCGCCGGCAGCCACGTCCGGCTTGAGGTGCGCCCATCGTGCGGCGAGCTGCGCGGTGGTCAACCGGCGGCCGAACGCGAACAGGTACCACCGCAGGTAGCTCGGCAGGAACCGGCCCACGTCGAAGCGCGACTCGCCGAGCTGCCGGTCGAGCCAGATCGTCGGGATCTCGGCCACCGGGCGGCGCAGGCGGGTCGCCTTCGCGGTCAGCTCGATGCCGATCTCGAAGCCGGTGCGCGACTCGATGCCCACCTCGCGGACGAACGCGGTGTCATAGGCCTTGAAGCTGTTCGTCGCGTCGCGGGTGCCGACCCGGGCGAAGAGCCGCAGGCTGCGCCCGGCCCACCGGGACGCCATCCGCTTGAACCGCGGCCCGCCGACCTGCTGCCCGCCGGGCATGTACCGCGACGCCGCCGCGACCACCACGCCCCGGTCGACCAGCCGGGCGAGCTCGTCGATCTGCCGCGGGTCGTCGCAGCCGTCGGCCATCGTCACGACCGCGACCGGCGCGCGCGCCGCGTCGATGCCGAAGCGGACCGCGTTGGCCGGGCCCGGACCGTACGTGTTCAGCACCGTGCGCACCCGCGGGTCGTGGATCGCGACCTGCTGCGCGAAGGGAACCGTGGTGTCCTCCGGCATGTCGTGCACGACCAGGATCTCGGCGGGCAGCAGCACCTCACGCAGGATCCGCTCGAGGTGCCGGACCACGTCCTCGCCCTCGTTGTAGACCGGGATGACCACCGAGACCCGTGGTGTCACACCAGCACGCCCTTTCCGGTCAGTCCCCACATGTCGATCAGCGGCTTGTCCGTCTCGAGGTCGGCGTAATCCGGATGCGGCGCCGCGATCACCAGCAGGTCGGCGCGTTTGAGCACGTCGTCCAGCGGCAGGAAGCGGTCGTCGGCGACGTACGGATCCGTACACAAGGTCTCGCGCGCCTTGAGCGTGAGAATCTTCCGCAGCTTGTATGCCAGGCTGTCCCGCGAGTCGTCGCTGCCGCCCTTGAACGCCATGCCCAGGATGCCGACGGTCAGGTCGGCCAGCTCGAAGCGATCCTCCAGGCGGGACACCAGATAGAGCGGCAGCCCCTCGTTGATCAGCATCGCCGAGTGGCCGAGCACGAAGTTGTTCCGGTTGAAGGCGGCCAGCTGCATGGTGTCCTTGAGCAGGCACGGGCCGGCCGCGAAACCGGGCATCGGCAGATCGGCCGCCCGCGGGTAGTCGAAGGCGACCGCGTGCTGGATCCGCGCGTAGTCGAGGCCGAAGTCGTTGGCCATCATCCAGAACTGGTTGGCGGCCGCGAACTTCAGATAACGCCAGGTGTTGGTGAAGAGCTTCGCCAGCTCGGCCTCCTCCGGCTCCAGCCGCACCACCGAGTCGGTGAGGGTCCGGAACAGGGCCGCGGCCCGGTCGAAGGCCTGCGGGGTGCGGGCGGCGACGATCTGCGGCAGCGTGAAGAGCTCGGTCATCGCCCGGCCCTCGGCGATGCGCTCGGGGCAGAACGCCACGTCGACCACGAGACCCTTGCCGGCCAGCAGCTTCTCGGTCAGCGCGGTCACGCCGGGATAGACGGTGCTGCGCAGCACCACCAGCTGGCCGTCGCGCAGGTGCCGCACGCAACGCTCGATGGCCCGCGGCACCGCGCCGAGATCGGGGTTGAGGTGCTCGTCGACCGGGGTGCCGACGACCACGATCAGCGCCTCGGCGAGCCCGACCGCGGCCGCGTCGGTGGTGGCTCGCAGCCGTCCGGCGGCCAGCGCCTCGGTGAGCAGCGCCGCCGCACCGTCCTCAGCGAACGGCAGCACGCCGGCGTTCACCAGATCGACGGCGGCGGCGTCGATGTCGTAGAGCACGACCGACCGGCCGCGTGCGGCCAGCGCGATGCCCAGCGGCAGCCCGACCCGGCCGCAGCCGCCCACCACGCAGACGTCCACCGCCTCGGTCATGGTCCCTCACATTCACGCCACGCGATGCCCGTCGGGCCTCGGTTCGTGCAGGTTACTCGCGAGGAAACCTCGGGTCTACCCGTAAGTAGCCAGGGGCCTCCGAGGGGCTATTGTGCGTCACCATGGCCGGCACCCTGTCCACCGAACTGAGCTCGCGGTTCGCCGCGGCGCTGCCGTCCCGCGTGGTGGGCGCCGCGGTCCGCGCGGTCTATCCCCGGGTCGAGCCGGAGCTGGCGCGACTGTCGTCCTACGCACCGCGCGGCGGCACGGCCGTCGACGTCGGAGCCTGGTACGGCCCGTGGACCCGCGGCCTGCGCCGGATCGCCGACCGGGTGGTCGCGGTGGAGCCCACCGCCGAGCTGGCCGGCGGCCTGCGCAACGCGTTCCCGGACGTGCGGGTGGTCGAGGCGGTCGCCTCCGATCACAGCGGCACCGCGGAGCTGTTCCTGCCGGCCGGCGGGCCCGGGGTCGGCACGTCCTCGCTGGAATACGGCAGCGGTGAGCGGGTCACCGTCGCCCGGGTGGCCCTCGACGAGCTGGAGCTGCACGACGTCCGGTTCGTGAAGCTCGACGTGGAGGGGCACGAGATGCCCGCGCTGCGCGGGGCCGAGCGGACCATCCGGACGGATCACCCGCTGCTGCTGGTCGAGCTGGAGGAGCGGATCCAGCCGGTGGAGCCGGTGCTCGATCTGCTCGGCGGGTGGGGCTACCGGGCCTTCGTGATGCCGGACGACGAGTGGATCCCGCTGGACGGCTTCGACCTCATCGGACATCAGCGCGGGGCCGTGGGCCGGGTGGACCAGAGCTTCGCGCGACGGGTGGTGCGACCGAAGCCCCGCTACGTCAACATGGTGCTGTTCAAGTGAACCGCAGCCTGAACGCGGCCGCCGCCGCACTCATCACCCTGAGCCTGGCCTGGCGGGCCTGGATCTCCGCGCGCGGCTTCCTCACCATCGACGACTTCCCGATCCTCGCCCAGGCCGACGCCGCGAACCTGACCCCGGGCTACCTGTTCGACACCTACAACAACCACCTGATGCCGGCCGGGCGGCTGATCGTCTTCGTGACCGAGCGGCTGACCGGCTACGAATACTGGCCCTACCTGGTGCTGATGCTGCTCGCCCAGCTCGCGGTCGGCGTGGCGTTCTACCGGCTGCTGCGGCTGGTGCTGCCGGACGGGTGGGCGCTGCTCGTACCCCTCTGCCTGTTTCTCTTCAACCCGATGACCCTGGAGGTCAGCGCGTGGTGGGCGGTCGGGATCAACCTGCTGCCGATGCAGCTCGCCATGGTGCTCGCGGTCGGCGCCCAGGTCCGCTACCTGCGCACCGGCGCCCGCAAGCACCTGGTCACGCTCGGGCTGGCGGTCGTGCTCGGGCTGCTGTTCTTCGAGAAGGCGCTGCTCATCGTGCCGCTCGTCGCCCTGGTGACGCTGTGTCTCTATGCGCCGGGCGGGCCGCTGCGCGCGGTGCTCACCTCGATCCGGCAGTGGTGGCCGTCCTGGGCGGTGCTGGCCGCGATCTCGGTCGCCTACCTCGCCGCCTATCTGCCGGTGTCGTCGGGTTCGATGTTGCGGACGCCGTCGTCGGCCGGTGAGGTGGGCACGTTCCTGGGGCAGTTCTATGGCGAGACGCTCACGCCGGGGCTGGTCGGCGGGCCGTGGACCTGGCTGGACGGCGCGGACGGCGCGGCGCTGGCCGCCCCGCAGGAGCCCGCCCGGTGGATCGCCTGGGTGCTGGTCGCGGCGCTCGTGATCGGCACGGTCTGGCTGCGCCGAGGCGTCGCGGTGCGCGCCTGGCTGCTGCTCGCGACGTTCTCCGCGATGACCGCCGCGCTGATCGCCGCCACCCGGCTGGGGTCGGGGCTGAGCGGGGTGGCCGGGCTGGTGCCGCGCTACCTCGGTGACGTGCTGCTGGTCGCGGCGTTGTGCGTGGGCGTCGCGATCTGCGGCCTGCGCGGTCTGCGACAAGAGGCGGAGCCGACCCCGGCGCCACCAAGGAGCCTGCTCGCGGTGGGCCTGGCGCTGCTCGTCGCGAGCAGCCTCTACAGTGGCGTCGACTTCGCCTCCGACTGGGGCGTCAAGGCCGGCCGTGACTACCTGCGAACCGCGCAAGCCGATCTGGCGGACGCCGAGCCGGGCACGGTGTTCATGGATCGGCCGGTGCCCGAGGCCGTGGTGCCCGGGCTGTCCTCGCCGTGGAACATGCAGTCGAAGTTCTTCGGCCCGCTGGATGACGACGGCCCGGTGTTCGTCACCCAGGCCCGGCGGCTGTCGGTCTTCGACGACAGCGGCCACATCCGGCCGGCCTGGGTCGACGGCGCATCGGCGAAGCCGGGTCCGCTGGCGGGTTGCGGCTACCGGGTCACCGGCGGCAAACCCGTGCGGATCCCGCTGACCGCGGCCGTGATCGACTACTGGCAGGTGGTGCGGATCAGCTATCTCAGCGACCGCGACACCGTCGCGACGATCAAGGTCGGCGACCACAGCGGCGTCTCCTTCGACGTGCACCGCGGCCTCAACGCGATGTTCCTGCTGATGCTGGTCGAGGGCGACGAGGCCACGCTCACCGTGCGCGACCCGGCGGCCAACCTCTGCACCGACGAGATCGACGTCGGCGCGCTGGTGCCGCAGCCGGCCGGGTAGCCGGTGCGCACCCGGGTCGTTCCGCACGCGGTCGCGGCCGCGGTCACCGCGGTGGTGCTCGCGCCGCTGGTGCTGCCGGGTTATGCGCTGCGGTACGACATGGTGTTCGTGCCGCGGCAGCCACTGAGCTGGGAGATGATCGCGCCGGCCGACGCCCTGCCGCGGGCGGTGCCGCTCGACGCGCTGGTGTCGCTCGCCAACCTGGCGGTGCCCGGCTGGCTGCTCCAGCGGATCGCGCTGGTCGCGGTGGTCTATTTCGCCGCGCTGGGCGCGTTCCGGCTGGTGCCGACCACGCGTACGGGCACCCGGACGGCAGCCGCCCTCGCGTTCGCCTGGACGCCGTTCCTGGCCGAGCGGCTGCTCCTCGGGCAGTGGGCGCTGCTGCTCGCGTATGCGGCGTTGCCCTGGCTGGTGGCGGCGGCGCGGGACCTCAGCGCCGGCCGGCCCGGCGCACTCCCCCGGCTGGTGCTCGCCGCCGCACCCGCCGCGGTCACCCCGACCGGCGGCCTGATCGCGCTGGCCACGGCCGCGGTGCTGCTGCCGTGGCGGTCGCGCGCCACCGCGGTCGCCCTCGCCGCCATTGCCGCGCTCAACGCGCCGTGGCTGGTGGCGTCGCTGACCAGCGCGGCCGGCGCCCGCTCGGATGCCGGCGGGGTGGCCGCCTTCGCCGCCCGGGCGGAGAACTGGGCCGGCTCGTGGACCGCGCTGGCCGGCACCGGCGGCATCTGGAACGCGCAGACCGTGCCGGCCAGCCGCAGCTCGCCGCTCGTGCCGGTGGTCACCCTGCTGGTGCTCGCGATCGCCGTGCTCGGCCTGGGCGGGCTGCGCCGGCGCTGGCCGGGTGGCGCCAACCGGCTGTTCGTGCTGGCCGGCGGCGCGTTCCTGCTGGCCGCCGCGGGCACCGCGCCGGGCGCGCCCGCTCTGGAGTGGCTGGTCGCCCAGGTGCCGGGCGCCGGGCTGCTGCGTGACGGGCAGAAATTCCTCATCCCGTACGCGCTGGTGCTCGCGCTGAGCTTCGCGATCGGCGCCGAGCGGCTGGCCGACCGGCTCACCGCACCGCTCAACCTGGCCGCCGGGCGCTTCGTGCTGGCCGGCGCCGTGCTGCTGCCGGTCGCGCTGCTGCCCGACCTGGCGTTCGGCGCCGCGGGCGCGCTGCGGCCGGTGCGCTACCCGGCGGATTGGAACGCCGTGGCGGCGCGGGTGGCCGCCGCACCGGGCGAGGTGCTGTCGCTGCCGTTCGAGGGCTACCAGCGCTACGCGTGGGCCCGCGGCGCCGTGGTCCGCGACCCGGCGCCGCGCTATTTGGACGCGCCGGTGCTGATGAACGACGCCCTGCGAGTCGGCACGATCACGGTCGACGGGGAGAGCCCGCGCGCCGCCCTGGTCCGGCACCACCTCGACGCCGGCCGCCCGGCCGCGGAGCTCGGCGTCCGCTGGGTGCTCGTCCGCGCGGGGATCCCGGGGAATCCGTCGCCGAGCGTCCTCTCCGGACTCCGGCTCGCCTACTCCGGCCCGGCCCTGCAGCTCTGGGAGAATCCGTCGCGGGCCGCCGTGGCAGCGACACCGCCCACCGGCCGGCGCACCGCCGCCCTGGTCGCCCATCTGCTCGCCGCGGCAATCGTGATCTTCACTGTCCCGGCAGTGCTGCGAACCCGGCGACGACCGTGGTACCGTCCGCGCACTCACGAATCCGAGGAGGAAGTTCCATGGCGAAGTTGGCCACGTTCATCGCTGCCGCAGCCGTCGGCGCCATCCTCGGCATCGTCGGCACCATCGCCGCCCTCGGCGCGCTGAGCCCGTCTGCCGACCACGTCGCCGAGCAGACGACCATCGACCCGGCAGCCGCGGTCTACGGCACTCGCTGATCCGCCGCATCCTTCCGCGTCGGAGCCTTCTGGGGCTGCGCCGCGGGGAGTTGATCGGCGACCACCCGGGCGAAGTTCGCGCCGGTCATGGCCCAGGTGAAACCTCGTGCGTGCGCCGCTGCCGCGGTGCCCATCGCGGTGCGTCGCCGCGCGTCCAGCAGCAGTGCCCGGGTGGCCTTGAAGAACTCGAACTCGTCCTCGGCCAGCACCCCGGTCTCGCCGTCGGCCATCGCGTCGACCACGCCGCCCGCCGACCGGAAGGCGACCGAGGGCGTGCCGCGCGCGCCGGCCTCCACGATGGTCAGCCCCCAGCCCTCCTTGAGCGAGGGCAGCAGCAACAACCATGAGCGGCAGAGCAGCTCGTGTTTGTCCTCCTCGGTGACGAATCCGGCGAACCGGACCCGATCCTCGATCTCGAGGTCGGCGGCGAGCTGCCGCAGCGGCTCCTCCCACCAGCCCTGTCCGGCCACCACCAGCTCCAACGTGGGCAGCTCGGTGGCCAGCACGGCGGTCGCCCGCAGCGCGAGCTCGATCCGCTTGTGCGGCACCAGCCGGCCGAGCACGACCAGGCTCGGGTGCGCCGTGCGCGGCACGGCCGGCCCGACCACCTCGGTCGTCCCGTTGTGGACCACGGTGATCCGCTCCGCGTCCACACCGAGCGCGACGAGCTCGTCACGGCTCGCCCCGGAGACCGTCACATAGCGACAGTTGCGATAGACCCGGATGGCCAGCCACGACTCGATCCACCAGCCGATCCGCGCGACCCGGGGGCCGAAGACCACCGGCCACTGCTCCCGGTGCACGTGGTGGACCAGCGCGATCACCGGGCAGCGCGCGTAGAGCCGGCTGAGGAAAGGCATGCCGTTGCAGACGTCGACGATCACGTCGGGGCGGCCGTGCCGGCGACCGGCCAGCACACCGAGACCGAGGGCGCCGGCCACGTAGAGCAGGGCGGCGAAGAGGTAGACCGTGTGCCGGCCGCCGCGCCGCACGATGCGTACGCCCTGCGGTGTAACCTCCTCGGCCGGCGCGGTTTCGTAGGCCTGGCACAGCAGGGTCGCGCGATAGCCGCGGCCGACCAACTCGGCGGCCACCCGCTCGAGGAAGACCTCTGAGCCGCCGCCCTCCGGATGCCCGGTATCGCGCCAGTTCAGCAACAGAACGTGACGACCGAAGGCATCCGTCATGGTCTACTCGGCCACCCCTACTAGCGAGTACGATTCGCGATCGCGTCACACTAGGGCACCCCTGCGATGATCCGCAACGGTGACGTCACAAGGGAGGAACACGTGGGCGACCCGGGCCTGCGCGCGCGACCGGAGTTCTGGCCGGTCGCGTTGCTGAGTGTGGCGCTGGTCGTCGTGCTGGGCGGCTGGGGCTCCGCCGTCTACTTCGAGCGCACCCGGCAGGTGGCCGCGTGCGCCGAGCGGACCACGCTGCGGGTCGCCGCGGCGCCGAGCGTCGCCCCGCCGGCCCGCGAGATCGCCGCCCGGCTCGCCGAGCGCGAGCGCTGCCTCGACGTGGTGGTCGAGGCCCGCGAGTCGGTGGACGTGCTCCGCGACCTGGCGACCACCGCGCCCGGCGGCGCCGGCCCGAGCCGGCCGGTGCGCGCCGACGCCGCGCCGGCGCCCGATGCTTGGCTGCCGGAATCGACACTGTGGCTGCGCCGGGCCCGCGCGGCCGGCGCGTTCCAGGTGCCCGCCGAGGGCGTCTCGGTGGCGAACACCCCGGTCGTGCTCGCTCTCGACGGCCGCTCGGCGGCCCGGCTGGGCTGGCGCAAACGCACCCTGAACTGGCGCGGGCTGGTGGCCGGCAACCGGCCGCCGGTGCCGGTCGTGCTGCCCGACCCGGCCACCAGCCCGATCGGCTTCGGGGCGCTGGTCGGCATCCGGGCCCTGGCTCAGGCGGCCCGGGCGGACGACACCGCGGCCGGCGCGGCGGCCACCATGCGCCGGCTCGCGCCACGCACCGTCTCGCTCGCCGGCGAGAACCCACCGGCGCCGGCCGGGCCGGGATCCGGCGAGTCCGCGGTGCTCAGCACCGAGCAGGCGGTGCTGCTCGGCGCCGCGGGCGGCCGCCGCCAGGTGGCGATCTACCCACCCCGGGCGGTGCCCGGCCCCGACTATCCCTTCGCGACGCTGACCACCGGCGCCGGCCGGGAGGGCGTCACCGCGTTCCTGCGCGCGCTGCTCGCCGCCGAGGGCGCCACCGCGCTCACCCGCCACGGGTTGCGCACCCCGCCCGGCGCTCCCCCGGCGAGCATCCCGGTCGACACCGGCATCCGCACCAACGCCTACCCACCCGCGCCGCTGCCGGCCGAGCCGGACGCGTCGGCGCTGCTCAACGCGTGGGGCGGGGTGCACATCAGTGCCCGCATGCTGGCCGTCTTCGACATCTCCGGCTCGATGGCCGCGCAGGTGCCCGGCTCCGCCGAGACCCGGCTGTCCGCGACGGTGAAGGCGGCGCAGGGCGGGGCGCAGCTGCTGCTGGGCACGTCCGAGATCGGCATCTGGACGTTCTCCACCGACCTCGACGGCGAGCGCGACTACCGCGAGGTGGTGCCGGTCGGCCCGGTCGGGCCGCGGCGTGCGGAGATCGTCGCGGAGCTGGGCCGGATGCGGGTCAAGCCGAACGGCGCGACCGGCCTCTACGACACCACGCTGGCCGCCTACCGGGACGGGACGCGCAACTGGACGCCGGGCCGGATCAACCTGGTGCTGATCCTGACCGACGGCAAGGACGACAACGCCAGCGGGATCGGCCGCGCCGAGCTGCTGCGCGAGCTGGGCGGCCTGGTCGATCGGAAGAAGCCGCTGCCGATCCTGTTCATCGGTGTCGGGCCGGAGATCGACCCCGCCGAACTCCGGCAGATCGCGAAGGCCACCGGCGGCCGGGTGGCGCTGACCGCGAAGCCGTCCGGGATCCGGCAGATCTTCTTCACCGCGCTGGCCGAGTTCAGCTGCCTGCCGCCGAAGTGCCGCCGATGACCACAGTGCCGCCGATGACCGCCGTCGCCCTCGCTCCCACGCCCGTGGCGGCGCCGGTCAGCCGCCGCAAAAGCCGGAACCTGGCCGCCGCCTGCGGTGCGCTGCTGCTCATCGTGCTGTCCTTCCTGCAGCGCCCGGGCAGCACCACCTTCGACACCAAGCTCGACCTCGCCGAGAACCCGGCCGGCTTCATGGCCCGCGCCTTGCACCTGTGGAATCCGCAGTCCGCGTCGGGCGAGCTCCAGCAGCAGGCGTACGGCTATCTGTTCCCGATGGGCCCGTTCTTCGCCGCCGGTGACCGGCTCGGGATGCCGCCCTGGATCACCCAGCGGATCTGGTGCGCCCTGCTGCTCTGCGCCGCGTATTACGGGATCCTGCTGCTGGCCCGGGCGCTGCGGATCGGCACCGAGCCGGGCCGGGTGATCGGCGCGCTGGCCTATGCGCTGGCGCCCCGGATGCTCACCGAGATCGGCCCGCTCTCCTCCGAGATGCTGCCGGTGGTCGCGCTGCCCTGGGTGCTGCTGCCGCTGGTCGCCGCGCGCCGGATCGGCTCGCCCCGCCGGGCCGCGGCGCTCTCCGCCCTGGCGGTGCTGTGCATGGGCGGCATCAACGCGGCCGCCGTCGTGATGGCGCTGGTGCTGCCCGGGGTGTGGCTGGTCACCCGGCGCTGGGACCGGCCGCACGTCAAGCTCGTGGCCTGGTGGTGCGTCTGCGTCGCCGCGGTGAGTCTGTGGTGGATCGTGCCGCTGCTGCTCTTCGGCCAGTACAGCCTGCCCTTCCTCGACTACATCGAGTCGTCCACCACGACCACCGCGGTGACTTCGATGTTCCAGGCCGTCCGCGGCACCAACCAGTGGGGCGGCTACATCGTGCAGGGCCAGCCGTGGTGGCCGGCCGGCTGGGCGCTGGTCGACCACCCCGCGCTGATGGCCGCGACCGCCCTGGTGGCCGCGATCGGGCTGACCGGGCTGGCCTTGCGTGGCCTGCCCGAGCGGCGGTTCCTGATCTTCGGCGCGCTGGCCGGGCTGACCCTGCTGACCATGGGCTACGTGGGCACACTGGACAGTCCGCTCGCGCCGTGGATCCGCGTCCTGCTCGACGGCCCGCTGGCCCCGCTCCGCAACGTGCACAAGTTCGAGCCGGTGCTGCGCCTGCCGCTGGTGCTCGGCCTGGCGCACGCCGCGAGCCGCGCGTTCCGATGGCGCAGGCTGCGGTTGCCGTCCGCACCGGTGGTCGCGCTGCTGCTGATCGTCGCGACGGCGCCCGCCTGGCTGCTCCTGCTGCGTCCCGGGCCCGGCTGGCAGTCGGTGCCCGGCTATTGGAGCCAGGCGACGACCTGGCTGGCCCGGGACCCGCAGGCCCGCACGCTGGTGGTGCCGGGCACCGGGTTCGCCCAGCACACCTGGGGGCGTACCGTCGACGAACCGATCCAGCCTCTCGCCGGCGCACCCTGGGCGACCCGGCACCAGATCCCGCTCGGCTCCGAGGGCAACATCCGGGTGATGGACGCGGTCGAGGCGGTGCTCGAGCAGGGCCGTGGGTCGCCCGCCCTGGCCGACCTGCTGGCCCGGTCCGGCTACAAATACCTGCTGGTCCGGCACGATCTGGATCGGTCCGCGGCGGGCGCACCGCCGATCGCCGTGGTGCGCCGCGCGGTGGCGGACTCACCGGGTCTCACGCCGGTCGCCGAGTTCGGGCCGCGGGTCCGCGCCGGCGGCGTGGCGCCCAGCCCGGTCGACGCGGCGGTGTCCGTGCCCGCCATCGAGATCTTCGCGGTCGACCGTCCGGTGCCGACGGTGTCCGCGACCGCGCTGGCCGACGTGCCGATCGTCGGTGGCGGCCCGGAGTCGCTGCTCGGGGTGCTCGAGCAGGGGCTGATCGACGGCCGGCAGCCGGCGGTGCTGGCCGGCGACGGCCTCGGCGTGCCCGCGGCGGCCGGCCCGCGGGTCGTCACCGACGGGCTGCGGCGCCGCGAGCTGAACGTCGGGCGGATGCGCGACAACGTCAGCCAGACGCTCACCGCCGACGAGGAGACTCGGCTGGGCCGGCTGCGCGACGACCTGCTGCCGTTCCCCGCGGAGGGTCACCAGACGGTGGCCGCCTATCAGGGCATCCGGTCGGTCGACGCGTCCAGCAGCGCCGCCTTCGCCGACTCGATCGGCGCGACCGACCCGTCCGACCTGCCCTTCGCGGCGTTGGACGGCGACCCGGACACGGCCTGGCGCTCGGATCCCTACCAGTCCGGCGCCGGGCAGTGGCTCGAGGTCTCGATGGACACCCCGCAGCGGGTCACCGAGGTGACCCTCGACTTCGCCGACGACGCGCGGATCGCGGCCCCGGTCCGGATCGTGCGGGTGACCACGGATCAGGGGGCGGTCGACCGAGCGGTGCCCGAAACCCCCGGTCCGCACCGGCTCGCGACCCTGCCGGGCCTCACCACGACGGTACGGATCACCGTGCTCGCGCTCCGCGAGGGCTTCGAGGGCGGCGTCGCGCTCCGCGAGCTGGGCGTGCCCGGCCTCGTCGCGCAACGCGGCCTCCGGGCGCCGGCCGACCTCACGACCGCCCCGGCCAAGGCGCCGGAATATGCCTTCACCCGCGCCCGCCAGCAGCGCGGATCGTGCTTCCCCGGCCCGCAGGGCACCCGCTGCGACCAGTTCCTCACTCGCGCCGGCGAGGAACCGCTGGGCATCGACCGGTTCTTCGCGACGCCCGTGGACGCCACCTACGACCTGCGGATGACCGCCCTCCCCCGGCCCGGCGGCACGGTGCCGCTGGCCGGGCGGCTGACCGCGGCCGCCTCGACCGTCCTCACCGGCGACGTCACGGTCGGCGCGCACGCGGCGATCGACGGCGACCCCGACACCGCCTGGCTCGCGGAGCCGACCGACTCCACACCGACGCTGCGGCTGGCCTGGGGCGAGCAGCGCACGCTGGACCGGATCCGGCTGATCACCCCGGCGGCGCCGACGGCCGCCCGCCCGACGCGGGTACTGCTGCGCACGCCCGGCGCGCAGGTCGCCGCCGACGTCGGCGCGGACGGCTGGGTGCGGTTCCCGGCGCAGCGGACCGACCGGATCGAGGTCGCGGTCACCTCCGTCCAGCCGGTGGTCGCCGACTCGCGGGGCAACGGCTGGCCGGCCCCCGCGGGGATCTCCGAGATCGAGGCGCCCGCCCTCACCGGCCTGCTCACGCCGGTCGCACCCCAGACGCCGATCGCTGCTCCGTGCGGACGCGGCCCGGCCGTCGAGATCGACGGGGTGTCCTATCCGACGTCGGTGTCCGGCACGCTCGCGGACATCCGGGCCGGACGGCCGTTGCCGATGACCGTCTGCGACGACTTCGTGGTCGACGCCGTGCCGCTGACCGCCGGCGAGCATCGGCTCCGGACGGTGCCGTCGGGCGCGTTCGTGGTGGAGTCGGCGGCACTGGTCCGCGACGGCACCGGCGGCACCACGCCGGCCGTGCACGAGCGCTCGGTGCAGGTGGACCAATGGCAACCCACCGAGCGGCAGGTCACCGTCGGCGGTGGCGCCGCGGCTCTGCTCGTGGTGCCGGAGAACCGCAACGCGGGCTGGGTGGCGAGGCTGGACGGCCGGCGGCTGGCCGCGGCCCGGGTGGACGGCTGGCAGCAGGCGTTCGTGGTGCCGGCCGGCGACGGCGGCACGGTGACGCTCGAGTTCACCCCGGACCGTCCCTACCGGCTGGCGCTCGCGGTGGGTGCGGCGTTCGTGCTGCTGGTCCTGCTCGCCGCCGTGGTGCCGGCCCGGCGCCGGCTGACGTCGGCCGTCTTTCAGCCCGCCCGAGGCGTCCCCGGCACGAGCTGGTGGATCTTCGTCCCGCTGATGGCGCTGGCGGTGCTGCTCGGCGGCGCCGCGGGGGCCGCCCTGCTGCTGTCGGCGCTCATCGTGCGGCAACTGCGGCCGGGGGCGTTGCCCGGCATCGCGTTCGGGTGCGCCGGGATCGGCATGGCGGTCGCCGTCGCCGGGCGCCTGCTCGGTCACGGGCAGGAATGGGCCTACGGGGCGGCGGTGCAACTCGCCATGCTGGCGGCCGTCTGCGCGGTGGCCGCGACCCTGGCGCCCGCGGCCGGCCGCCCGCCCGAGACCTTCCCGGCCGAGGAGCCCCTGATCGATCCGCACCGGGCGACCCTGCGCCGGTCCATCACGCTGTTCCGCGCGTTCCTGGTCGAGCAGACCGACCCCGACCGGTTCTACTCCCTGCTCGCCCGGGACTCGGTGCGTCAGCTCGGCTCCTACCTGGACCTGTCCGGCGCCACCGTGCTCGACGTGGGCGGCGGGCCGGGCTACTTCGCGATCGAGTTCCAGCGCGCCGGTGCGACCTATCACGGCATCGACCCGGCGGTCGGCGACTTCGCCGCGGCCGGCGCCGGGGTGCGGGACATGGTGCGCGGCAGTGGCACCGCACTGCCGATCCGGACCGGCTCGGTCGACGTCTGCTACTCGTCCAACGTGCTCGAACACGTCGACGCGCCGGAGAAGATGCTCGACGAGATGGTCCGGGTGACCCGGCCGGGCGGCACCGTCTTCGTGTCCTTCACGCCGTGGCGTTCGCCGTGGGGCGGACACGAGACGTCGCCGTGGCACCTGCTGCTCGGCGGCGATCGCGCCCGGCGGCGGTACGTGCGGCGCAACGGCCGCGAGCCGAAGAACCGGTTCCGGGAGACGCTCTTCCCGGTCAGCGCGGCACAGACCATGCGCTGGGCGAGGGCCACCCGCCGCCACGGCGCGGTCACCATCGTCGATGTTTTGCCGCGTTATCACCCCCGCTGGGCGACCTGGGTGGCCCGGATCCCGGGCCTGCGGGAGGCATTGACGTGGAACTTCACCGTGGTGCTCCGGCGAACTGAGCCGCCTGCTTAAATCCTTGTTACAGAAAGTCGCGCCCAGGGGTACCTTCCGCATGGTACTCGGTAGTAACCTTCCGCCAGTCCCCCAACATTCTCCTGCTCGTGGAGGCACCATGAGGTCCCGCGTCATTGGCGCCGCGCTTGTCGGCCTCGGATTCCTGGCGTTGGTGTTCGCCGGCGGCCTGGTGCTCATCATCGCGCCCAAAGTGGAGCAACTGCCCTACGACATGGAGCGCACCCAGTCGGTCGCCGAGGCGCCCAACGCGACCTTCATGCAGATCACCAACGGTGCGGCAAAGATCAACACCGGCACGCTGCGGTCCACGGTGACCGTGCAGGCGGACACCAAGGCGACCGCCGCGCTGGAGGGCCCGCTCGACGGGAACGCGCTGGTGTGGCTGGTCGGGCAGGAAGTGGTGCGCACCGACACCAACGACCTGGTCCTCGCGTACAGCACCTCGCTGGCGGTGGACCGGCGGACCGCCGCGGCGCAGGCCTGGGACAAGGACTGGCTGGACACCGGCAACGACCGGCAGAGCATCGACTACGCCGGTCAGATCTACAAGTTCCCGTTCGGCACCGAGCGGCGGACCTACGACATCTTCGACCGCGACATCCTGAACACCCAGCCGGCCCGCTTCGTGCAGACCGAGCAGATCGAGGGGCTGGAGACCTACCAGTTCACCCAGCAGATCACCGACGGCCGCCAGCAGTTGCCGGCCGACCGGCTGCAGGTGATCCTGAGCCAGCTGACGCCCGGCGCGACGTCCGGCGAGGTCGTCTACCGAAACACCCGCACGGTGTGGGTGGAGCCGACCACCGGGCAGTACATCAAGGTGCAGGAGCAGCAGCACAAGGACCTGGTGGCCGACGACGGCCGGTCGGTGACCATCCTGGACGCGACGTTCACCTACACCCCCGAGACGATCAGCGCGGCGGCCGAGACCGCCAAGTCCAACCGCCAGCAGCTGCGGCTGGTCACGTTCTGGGCGCCGATCGTGCTCGCCGTGCTCGGCCTGGCCCTGGTGATCGTGGGCTTCGTGCTGGTGGGGCGCCGCCCGAGCACGGACGGCACGCCGACCCAGCGGCGCGGCAGTGCCCGGCACGCCAAGTCCGACCCGGACCGCACCGACCCGATCCCGGCCGACCCGGCCCGGAGCAAGGCCGAGTGACACGCTCGTTCAGACGTTGAAGGTGACGCCGGTGAGGCGTTCGCTTTCGTGCCACAGCGTGGCGCCGGTGGCCGGGTCGTCTGCTCCGCGGGGCAGCCGGGCCGGCTTCGGCGTGCCGGAGTCCTGGCGGCGTCCGGCCGGCCCGATGAACGACCCGCTCGGCACTTCCGCGTTGGTCGCCGCGTAGCCCGAGGGCCACGCGGCGCCCTCGGGTGAGCCCATCGCCAGCCTTCCGAGCACCGGCATCATCAGGCGGGAAGCGGCGCCCTGGGAGTGCCGCTGCAGGTTGGTCAGGGCAGCACCGGGATGCACGGCGACCGCGGTCATCGGCGTGCCGGCCAGCCGACGGGCCAGTTCGGTGGTGAACACGATGTTGGCCCGCTTCGACTTCGCGTAGGCGCTCATCGGCCGGTACTTCCGCTCGCTCAGCAGATCGGTCAGCTCGCCGCTGCGCCAGCGGGCGGCGATCGCGCTGACCGTCACCACGCGGGCCGCCGACGCCGAGCGCAACGCGGGCATGACCTGGGCGGTGAAGGCGAAGTGGCCCAGGTGGTTGGTGCCGAAGGTCATCTCGAACCCGTCGGCGGTGGTCTGCCGCTCGGCGATGTTCATCACGCCGGCGTTGTTGACGAGCACGGGATCCTGAGACGAAGCGGCAGCGGCTGCTCGATGCGGCGCTGGAGGAGTTCGCCGCCCACGGGGTGGCCGGGGCGCGGGTCGACCGGCTGGCGAAGCGGGCCGGCATCAGCGCCGGACTGGTCTACTCGTTCTACGAGAACAAGGACGGCCTGTTCGAGGCGGTCTTCGACCTGATCGTCGAGCAGACCGTCACCGCCATCCCGATCGATGCCGACGACCTCGGCGAGTACGCCGGCCGCCTCTGCGACGCCGGCACGGCCCACCCGGATGTGCTGCGTTTCGTCGCCTGGTACCAGCTCGAACGCGGCCGCCGGGCCGCCGTGGTCGAGGCTGTCCGCCGCCTGACCGGTCGAGATCGTCCGGATCATCCGGACGCTCGACTTCGGACAGACGCCTGAACCGGCCGGACCCGTCCGGATCCATCCGAGAACCCTTCCGGGTCGCCCGCACCCGCCGACACGCTCCTCGCCGAGATCAATCGGAGCGGGGAGGCAAGGGTGCGAATCACGAGAAACGTCCGGCGGGCCGTGGCGCTGACGGTGGCCACGGTCCTGGCATCGACCGGGATGGTGCTGGGACAGCAGCAGGCTGCATCGGCGGCGGTCAACTCCGCCACCGTCTACTACTGGAACGACACTCTGCTGGAGGTCTTCCGCCGGCAGGGAGGCGGGCCCGGGCCGCTGGCCCGGGGCGCCGCGATGATGCACGGCGCCATCTTCGACGTGGCGAACTCGGCACAGTGGTCGCGGCAGAACCTGGTGGGTGCCGGCTATGACCGGGCCTTCGCGCTGCTCGTGCCGGATCCGGCGGTGAACGACGACCTGGCCGCCGGCATGGTCGCCCGGAACATGCTGATCGACGCCTTTCCGGCGCAGAGCACCTACATCCAGCAGCGGTACACCCAGCGACACGGCTCCGCCACGCAGCCGGCGGCGGTGTCGTTGGCCGATCAGGAGACGGCGATCGTACGGGAGAACCGGGCCAACGACGGCTCGGCGGCAACGGTGAACTACCCTCCGGGCACCGTTCCCGGCGCATGGCGGCCAACCGGCAACGGGTGTGCCGCGCCGGTCGATCCGCAGTGGGGCAGGGTGCGGCCCTTCGCGCTGTCGTCGCCGTCGCAAACTCGGCGTCCGCTGCCCGGTGGATACACCACGTACCCCGCCCTGCTCGCCAGCTCCCTCTACGCGGCGCAGGTCAACGAGGTGAAGTCACTCGGGAAGAACACCTCCACCACGCGTACGGCGGACCAGACCCAAGCCGCGCATTTCTGGGCGAACGACGCGGACGGCACCTACAAGCCGCCGGGGCAACTTCTCGACCACACGCGCGTCGTCGCGCAGGCCCGGCTGACCAATCCGATCCAGATCGCGCGGCTCTTCGCCATGGCCTCGTGGGCGATCGCCGACGCCGCGATCGCCGCCTGGGACCACAAGTTCGAGACACCGATCGACCTGTGGCGGCCGGTCACCGCGATCCAGCGGGCCGCCGAGGACGGCAACGCCGCGACCGTGCCGGACACCGCCTGGCAGCCACTCGGCGCCACCCCGTGCTTCCCCGCCTGGACCTCTGGGCATGCCACGCTGTCGGCCGCCTGGGCCGGGGTGATGAACACGGTGATCGGCACGAGTGTCGGCTTCACCGGCGGCACGAACGACCCGAACGCGGTCGGTGTGACTCGGACGTTCAGCACCTTCAACCAGGCCGCGATCGAGAACGCCCGGAGCCGGATCTATCTGGGCGTGCACTATCAGTTCGACGCCGATGACGGGCGGGCCAGCGGCGGAGCGGTCTTCACCGTCGTGTCCACCACCCGGTTCCGGGCGATGAACTGCAACGTTCCCTGCTACTGACCGAGATCCATCCGGGCTGCGCCTCGTCGCCGCGGGCGGCGGGGCGCAGCCGCGCGCGGCGCCGCCGTGACCGTCACCGCCGCCGCGTAGAGCCGCAACAATTCCGCCATCGCGTAGCGCGCCGGCCCCACGGTCTCCACCAGGTGCACGGCGACCAGCGTGTCGAGCTGCCGCAACACCTCCGCGGGCGGCAGCCCGGTGGCGCGGACCGAGTCGTCGACCCCGAAGTCCGGCTCGGGTGCGGCGGCGAGCCGCTGGAACACCAGCCGGGCGCCGGTGGGCAGGATCGAATAGGAGCGGTGAAACGATGCCGCCAGTCCCGCGCTCTCCTCACCGGCGATCGTGAGGTTGGCCAGCCGATCATCCTCGAGCTGCCGCACGTAGGTCTGGATCCGGCAGTCTGGGCGGTCGCCGAGGTGGGCGGCGGCGATCCGCACGGCGAGCGGCAGGTGTCCGCACAGCCGGGCGAGCCGCCTGGCCGCCTCGGGCTCCGCGGCCGGCCGCGCGTCGGCCAGCAGCGTGCCGAACAGGCGCACGGCGTCCGCCGAGGTCAGCGGCGGCAGGGTGACCCGGCGGGCGCCGTCCTGAGCGACCAGCGCGGACATTCGGTTGCGGCTGGTCACCACGGTGCTGCAACCGGGACCACCGGGGAGCAGCGGGCGGATCTGCTCGGCGTCCCGGGCGTCGTCGAGCACGATGAGCAGCCGGCGGGTGTAGGTCAGCGACCGATACATCCCGACCCGCGCGTCCAGCCCGGCCGGCATATCGGACTCGGCGACGCCGAGCGAGGTCAGCAGGCGGGGAAGAACCTCAGCGGCGGTCAGCGCCCGATGGGGCGCGGTACCCAGGGCGACGAAGATCTGCCCGCCGGGGTACCGCCCGGCGGCGCGATGCGCCCAGTGCACCGCGAGCGCGGTCTTGCCGACTCCCGGGCCACCGACGATCGCCGTGGGCGCGCCGCAACGCCCGCCCGCGCCGCCGTCGCGGTGCGAGGCGTCCAGCTGAGTGAGCACGTCCTGCCGGCCCATCAGGTGCGTGATCTCGGCCGGGAGCTGCCGGGGCACGGCGGCGTCGGCCCGGCCCAGCCACGGCCGGGCGATGTCGTCGAGGCTCGCGTCGATCCGCCGCCACGCCTCCTCCCAAGCCCCGATCTCGGCCGGGCGAGCGTCGCAGGCACGCACGAACGCCCGGACCACCTCCCATCGTGGCAGGGTGGATCGGGCCGGCCGGACGGCATCGGCGAGGGTGCTGTCCGGCACAGCGCACCGGCGGCTCATGGCCGCGAACGACGGGTTCCCGGCCCATCGTTTGACCTGCCGCAGACAGGCCACGAATTCCGTCACGGTGTGCGCCGTCAACGGATTCGGTGCCCGTTGCCCCCGTTCTCCCCCGAATGAACTGTGGGCGGTCATGACTCTCCTCCGTGATCCCACCGTTCCCCCGCGGAATCACCGACGACCTTGTGGAAATGTACCCAAGACTGTCGCACAGGGGTTCGACAATGCGTAGGAGGACCGTGTGCCACCTGCGCGGTTGTGCGGCAGCAACCAACGCGCTTGGCCGTAGAAAGTCCATTCCCCAAAGCATTGGTCCAACATGGAGGATGACGCAAAAATGGACCCGGCGGCGGCGGGCAGACGCTGCAGCCGGAATGGCCGGGGAAGCCGTCGCCGTGGTTGAATCGGGCGATGCACGTCGGTCAGAGCCGCGCGGCGGTGACCCGGCCGGACCGGCGGGTCAGCCTCGACGACCTCGGCGCGTGGCTGCTGAAGGGCAACGCCGACCACACCGACCTGCTGGGCCGCTTCGCCCGCGACCCCCGGGTGACCAGGTGGTGCCTGCAACCCAGCTACCGGCTCGACCTCATGCGCGCGGGTCAGCCGGTGCTGTTCTGGGCCAGCGGCAGCCGGCGGCGCGGCACCGCGTACGGAATCTGGGGTTGGGGTCGTCTTGCCGGCAGACCCGAACGTGACGCCGCCGATGGCGGGTGGTCGGTGCCGCTCGATCTGGCCATCGCCGATCCGGCCGGCCGGCTCCCCCGGCAGTCGCTGCGAACCGATCCGCGGCTGGCCGATCTGGAGGTGCTGCGGCAGCCGCAGGCGGCGAACCCGTCGTTCGTCACCGTGCGGCAACTCGCCGCGATCCGCGAGCATCTCCCCGCGTCCGGCGGGATGTGACATACGGCAGGCAGGCAGGCAAGGCCGGTCGGCGGGGCGGACGCGCAGACCAGCGTGCGTCACCGAGTCACGACGGGTGGGTGCCGGGCCGGGCCGGCGGCGGGACGGCCCGGCACCCGGTCGGCGCTCACCGGGTGAAGCGTGCCAGGAAGCCCTTCTTCACCTCGCTCGCGCGCTGCTGCTCGCCCGCGAGCGAGCTGACCACGATGAGCGCGCCGGTGATCGCCGGCACGGCCCACTGCAACACCGACAGCTGCTTCTGCGCCTTGGCGACGTCGTCCGGCGTGCTGGTGGCGGGTTCGGTGCCGGCCAGCGCCGGCACCGAGGTCTCGTCGTTCACCTTCCGGCCCAGCAGCCGGCTGTACCCGGTCACGGCCAGAGCGGCCACGGTCAGGCCCGTCTTCGCCAGCGCGGTCGCGCCCGCGCCGCGCTGGGCGACCAGCCGCGTGCGGTTGCCGACGAGCTCGCCGATGCTGCCCGCCAGGTGCGCGCCGATGGCGGCCGCGTTGACCGGCGTCCACTTGTTCCAGCCGGTGTTCGCCACCCGGCCGGTGCCGTTGGCCGTGTCCGCCTGGGCGGCGGCCGGGTTGAGCGCGACGGCGTTGGCCAGCGTGCCGCCGAACCAGGCGGCCAGGCCGACATCATGCAGAGATCGGGAAAGAGTGTCCTTCGCCACGGTGTCCTCCAAAGTACGAGTTGCGGTCCCGGCTGGGCTACCCCGCCTGCCCTGCTACACCGATTCAGCTCCCGGGTGACGTGCCTCATCGGACCGGGCGGCCAGCCGTTCGCGCTGCGGCACGACCGTGTAGCGCGGGTCCCGCGCCGAGGCGACGCCGCCCTCGAAGATGCCGAACCGGGTGGCGAGGGAGGCGGCCAGCAGCGATGCCCCGGACAACGCGGACACCACCCGGCTGCAGCGCCCGAGCACGGCGCCGGCCACGCCCGCGATGGTGAGCACGCGGGCGGCCCGCAGCAATCGACCCGGCCGGCCCTGCCGGTAGGGCTCGCTCAGCAGACCCTTGGACTCCTCGATCCGGTGGGTGGCGTACAGCTCCAGGGCGGCGCCGCACACGGCCAGCCGGCGCGCCGGTCCGGCCTGCTCGACCGGCGCGGCGATCAGTCCCACCGCGGCCCCGCTGGCCAGGGCGCTGCCGGCGAACACGAACGGCAGCTCCGGATAGGCGGCGTGCCAACTCGGCGTGGCGGTGTCGGCCAGCAGCACCGCGGTGTAGGTGGCCAGCGCGGGCGCGGCCACCGCGGCGCCGTACTGGCCCGCGGTGCCCAGCGGCGGCAGCACCGCCCGGGCCAGGCCCGGCACGCCGTGGCGCGGCAGCATCGGGGCCGCCTCGGCGACCGCCGCGACCCCGGCGCCGAGCGCGAAGGCGCTGAAGATCCAGGTGCCCATCGACATCGGTGACGTCGGCTTCGCGACCCGCAGCATGTGCAGGAAGCGTTCCGGCCGGCCCAGGTCGTTGACGAGGAAATAGGTGCTGGCTCCGACGGCGCCGAGGACGGTCAGCCGGCCGGCCCGCCGCAGCGCGGGCCGGCCGGTCGCGTCGCCGCCGGCCGCCAGCAGCGCGGAGCCGGCCGCCAGGCCACCGGTGAACAGGTATGCCGCGATGTCGTGCCGCCAGACCGGCGCCTTGACGATCGGCCGCCCATAGTAGGAGCGGAAGTCGGCCGGTGGCACCATCGGCCGGTCGCCGCCGCCGCGCCGCCGTGCGGGGCTCATCGGCGCCGCCCCAGGAACGCGACCACGACGGACGCCGCCATCGCGAGGGCCGCCGCGCCGGCGTGCTTCCACATGGCCGGCAGGTCGCGGGTGGTCACCACCGGGTCCGGCGGCAACCCGTACACCTCCGGCTCGTCGAGCAGCAGGAAGAACGCGCCGTCCCCGCCGACGCCGTCCGCCGGGTCGTGGCCGTACAGCCGGGCCGAGCTCTCGCCCTGCTGGTGCAGGCTCTCCACCCGGTGCGCGGCGCGGGCGCGCAGCTCGTCGAGTTCGCCGTACTGAATGGACTCGGTGGGGCAGGCCTTGGCGCAGGCCGGGGTGAGACCGTCGCCGATCCGGTCGTAGCAGAGCGTGCACTTCCACGCGCGGCCATCGTCCTTGCGCTGATCGATGACGCCGTACGGGCACGCCGGAATGCAGTAGCCACAACCGTTGCAGATGTCCTCCTGCACCACCACGGTGCCGAACTCGGTGCGGAACAGCGAGCCGGTCGGGCACACGTCGAGGCAGGCGGCATGGGTGCAGTGCTTGCACACGTTGGACATCATCAGCCAGCGGAAGTCGGTGCGCGGGGCGTCCATGGTGCGGCCCGGCAGGTCGGTGCCCGGCATCCCGAGGAACTGGGTGGTGCCGGCGGCGGCGAGCGCGTCGACGCCACGGTCCGCGGCCGGCTGCTCGATGAAGGCGACGTGCCGCCAGGAGTCGGCGCTCAGCCCGCCGGTATTGTCGTACGAGGTGCCGAGCAGGTCGAAGCCGTCGTCCGGGACCAGGTTCCACTCCTTGCACGCCACCTCGCACGCCTTGCAGCCGATGCAGACGCTGGTGTCGGTGAAGAAGCCCATGCGCGGCGGCGCGTCGACGTAACCCGCGTCCGGCGCGGGGTCGAGCGGGCCGTAGAGGCTGTTCGGTCCGGCCACTATGCGGTCTCCTCCGGCTCGTCCTTGGTCACCATCGGCGTGTGGTGGTCCGGCGCCAGGCCGGCCCGGGCGCGGTAGCCGGCCACGAACTCGGCCAGCGCCCGCCCCGTCGGGCGACGGCCGGGCCGGATGTCGCAGGTGCCGACCTTGCTCTCCTGGATCAGCACGTTCGGGTCGAGCGTGATGCCGATCAGGTCGTTGGCGGAGTCGCCGGTGCCCAGGCCCTCGTTCCCCCAGTGGTAGGGCAGCCAGATCTGGTGCACGATCCGGCCGTCGATGCGCAGCGGGGCGAGCCGGTCGGTGACCAGCACCCGCGCCTCGATCGCCGCCCGGGCGGTGACGATGTGCGCCCAGCCGAGATGCTCCAGCCCGCGCTCGCCGGCCAGCTCGGGCGAGACCTCGACGAACATCTCCGGCTGCAGCTCGGTCAGGTATGCGAGCTGCCGGCTCATGCCGCCGGCGGTGTGGTGCTCGGTGAGGCGGCTGGTGGTGAACACGAACGGGAAGACCTCGAAGTGCGGCTCGGGCGCGCTGGGGTTGGTCGGGTTGTCGGACCGCTCGTAGACCTTGCGGGTCGGGTTGGCCTGCTGCAGGTAGAGCGGGTTGCGCACCGGCGACTCGACCGGCTCGTAGTGCGTGGGCATCGGGCCGTCGATCACGCCGCTGGGCGCGTAGAGCCAACCCTTCCCGTCGCCCTGCATGATGAACGCGTCGTCGCCGGAGATCGCCTCCACGCCGGTCGCGCCCTCCGGCGGACGGTAGGACGGCGGCTTCGTCTTCTCGAAGTCGGGCACGTCGTAGCCGGTCCACTCGCCGCTCTGGCCGGCCTCCGGGTCCCACCACACGTACTTCTTGCGTTCGGACCACGGCTTTCCGGACGGGTCCGCGGAGGCGCGGTTGTAGAGCGTGCGGCGGTCCGACGGCCAGGCCCAGCCCCATTCGCGGGCCACCCAGTCCTGCTCGGCGCCGGGCTTGCGGCGGGCCGCCTGGTTGATCCCGTCCTTGAAGACGCCGGAGTAGATCCAGCAGCCGCAGGCGGTGGAACCGTCCGCCTTGAGCGAGGTGAAGTTCGGCACCGGGGCGCCGGTCGCGATGTCGTAGCCGTTGATCTCCCTGAGCACGTCCTCGGCGCTCGGCTCGTCACCGCGCTCACCGTGCAGCGGGTAGTCCCAGCTCAGGTTGAGCAGGCCCTGGTCGCGGGGCAGCGTGGAGCCGGCCAGCCGCTCCCGCACCAGGCGGCCGAGGTGATGGAAGAACCACAGCTCGGAGCGGCAGTCTCCGGGCGGCTCGACGGCCTTCTCCCGCCACTGCAGCATCCGCTGGGTCTGGGTGAAGGTGCCTTCCTTCTCCGCGTGCGAGGCGGCCGGCATGAAGAAGACCTCGGTGCGGCACAGCTCCGGCACGATCTCGCCGGTGGCCACCTCCGGGCCGTCCTTCCAGAACGTGGCGCTTTCGATCATGAACAGGTCGCGGACGACCAGCCAGTCGAGGTTGGCCATGCCCAGGCGTTGCGCCTTGCCGTGCGCGGAGCCGACCGCCGGGTTCTGCCCGAGCAGGAAGTAGCCCTTGATCTTGCCGTCGATCATGTCGAGCACCTGCTGATAGGTGCCGTGGTCGCCGGTGAGCCGGGGCAGCCAGTGGTATCCCCAGTCGTTCTCCGCGGTGGCGGCATCACCCCAGTACGCCTTGAGCAGACTCACCGCATAGGACTCCGCCTCGGCCCAGAAGCCCTGCTGCTCGGGATGCCGGATCGCGTCGATCCACTGCCGGAACGTCTCGTGCTGCTGGAAGTGCGGCATCGGCAGGTAACCGGGCAGCAGGTTGAACAGCGTCGGGATGTCCGTGGAGCCCTGGATGCTCGCGTGTCCGCGCAGCGCCATCACGCCGCCGCCGGGCCGGCCCATGTTGCCGAGCAGCAACTGGATGATCGCGCCGGTGCGGATGTACTGCACGCCGACGCTGTGCTGGGTCCAGCCCACCGAATAGACCAGCGCGGTGGTGCGCTCGCGGCCCGAGTTGGCCGTCCACGTCTCGCAGACCTCGAGAAACTTCTCCTTGGGTACGCCGCAGAGCTGCTCGACGACCTCCGGGGTGTAGCGGGCGTAGTGCCGCTTGAGCACCTGGTAGACGCAGCGCGGGTGCTGCAGCGTGGGATCGCGGGGGACGTCGGCCGGGACCGGCGGGCCGTGCGACTCCTGCTCCAGCCCGGAGGCGGTCTCCCGGTCGGCGTGCGCCTCGTCCTCGTCCTGGGCATCCTCCTCCTGCCCCGCATATGCCCAGCTGGTCTGGTCGTACGTCCCGGTATCGGTGTCGTAGCCGGAGAACAGCCCGTCCAGGTCCTCGGTGTCCTGGAACTTGTCACTGACCAGCGTGGACGCGTTGGTGTACGCCAGCACGTACTCCCGGAAGTCCTTCTCGTTGGTCAGGATGTAGTTCACGATCCCGCCCAGGAACGCGATGTCCGCGCCGGCCCGCACCGGGACGTACCGGTGCGCGAGCGCACTGGTCCGGGTGAACCGCGGGTCGATGTGGATGATCCGGGCACCGCGCTTCTTGGCCTCCACCACGTACTGGAAACCCACCGGGTGGGCCTCCGCCATGTTGGAACCCTGGATGACGATGCAGTCGGCGTTCGCCAGATCCTGGAGGAATCCGGTGGCCCCGCCACGGCCGAAGCTGGTTCCCAGACCGGGAACGGTGGCAGAGTGTCAAATGCGCGCCTGGTTCTCGATCTGCAGCGCGCCCATCGCGGTGAACAGCTTCTTGATCAGGTAGTTCTCTTCGTTGTCCAGCGTCGCGCCACCGAGGCTGGCGAAACCGAGCGTGCGGTTGAGCGGGCGCCCGTCGCCGTCGGCGTCCTCCCAGGTCGACTCGCGGGCGGCCAGCACCCGGTCGGCGATCATCTCCATCGCGGTGTCGAGGCCGAGCTCCTCCCAGTCGGTCGCGAACGGCCGCCGGTAGAGCACCTTGCGCTGCCGCCGGTCGCTGGTCACCAGGCTCTTGCTCGCCGAACCCTTCGGGCACAGGCGGCCCCTCGAGATCGGACTGTCCGGGTCGCCCTCGATCTGGACGACCTCACCGTCCTTGACGAAGATCCGCTGGCCGCAGCCGACCGCGCAGTAGGGGCAGACCGAGCGGGCCACCGCATCGGCGGTCTCGGTGCGGGCCGTCAGCGACCGCGACCGCTCGGACTGCGCGGCGGCGCCGCGGCCCAGCGGGTCCGTGCCGGTGAGCTGGCGGTAGACCGGCCAGCCCTCGATCCATGTGCGGACGCCCACACCTGCACCGTAGACAATCGCGGACCGGCTCGCAGGGTGGTGTTTATCTCGGTTTGCCAGGGGCATCCGGCGAGAGTCGGGCGCTACCTGACCACCAGCGTGACGCCGTCCTCCCGGGCCGGCCGAAGCTCCCCCACCACCGGATGTCCGGGCAGCTCACCGGCGATCAGCAGGCCCCCGGAGGTCTGCGCGTCGGCGAGCAGCAACAGCTCGTCCTCCCCGTGGTCGCCGGCGTCGAGGTGCGGCCGGACCCAGTCGAGGTTGCGCCGGGTGCCGCCGCTGACGAAACCCGCCGCGAGGGCGGCACGAGCACCCTCCAGGTAGGGCACGCTCGCGGCGTCGACATGCGCCGTCACGCCGCTCGCCCGGGCCATCTTGTGCAGGTGTCCGAGCAGCCCGAAGCCGGTCACGTCGGTCGCGCAGACGACACCGGCGGCGACCGCGGCGACCGAGGCGTCGGCGTTCAGCGTCGTCATCGCTTCCACGGCCTGCGCGAAGACCTCCCCGGTGGCCTTGTGCCGGCTGTTCAGCACTCCGATGCCGAGCGGCTTGGTCAGGGTCAGCGGAACCCCGGGCCGGCCGGCGTCGTTGCGCAGCAGGCGGTCGGGGTCGACGATGCCGGTGACCGCCATGCCGTATTTGGGCTCCGGATCGTCGACGCTGTGTCCACCCGCGACGTGGCACCCGGCGGCGCCCGCGGCCGCGAGGCCACCGCGCAGCACCTCGGCCGCCAGCGTCATCGGCAGCACGTCGCGAGGCCAGGCCAGCAGGTTGACCGTCACCACCGGCGTGCCGCCCATCGCATAGACGTCGGACAGCGCGTTGACCGCGGCGATCCGGCCCCATTCATAGGGGTCGTCCACGACCGGGGTGAAGAAGTCGGCCGTGGCGACCACCGCCATGCCCGCACGGATGCGCACCACCGCGGCGTCGTCCCCGTCGTCGAGGCCGACCAGCAGCTCACCGGCGGGCGGCGGACCGGCGGCGGGATCCGGGCGGAGCAGGCCGGACACCACCGCTTCGAGCTCGCCGGGAGGGATCTTGCACGCGCAACCGCCACCGTGGGCGTAGCCGGTCAGTCTGCCGATCGAGGTCGTCGCCATCCGACGACTGTGCCACGCCGGGCGTCCGGCCGCCCGAGGACATATGGTGATCCGCGGAGGCGTTCAGGCGGCTGGTGCCCCTCCCGGTCTTCAAAACCGGAGCGGTCCGGGATCCGGGCCGGGCGGGTTCGATTCCCGTCCGCCTCCGCCACTCGTCGCCCGGGAGAGCCATGGATCCACGCCGCCGCATTCCGCGCACCGACGTCGTGCTGGCCGACCCGATCTTCACGGCCGCGGCCGCGTCCTTCGCCCCGGCCGTCGCAAAGGAGGCCGTGGTCGCGGCGCAGGCAGCGGCGCGGCGCGGCGCGATCGCCCCGGAGGACGTCGCCCGGGTGGCCGCCGCCGCGCTCACCGCCGGCGGCACCCGGCCGGTCATCAACGCCACCGGCGTCGTGCTGCACACCAACCTGGGCCGGGCGGCGTTGTCGCCCGCGGCCGTGGACGCGCTGGTCACCGCGGCCGGCTACACCGACGTCGAGCTGGATCTGCGCACCGGCCGCCGGGCGCGGCGCGGGCGCGGTGCGATGGCCGCGCTGGCCGCGGCCGTGCCCGACGCCGGCGCGGTGCACGTGGTGAACAACGGCGCGGCCGCCCTGGTGCTGGCCGCGACCGCGATGGCCGCCGGGCGCGAGATCGTGGTCAGCCGAGGCGAGCTCGTCGAGATCGGTGACGGCTTCCGGCTGCCCGACCTGCTGGCGTCGACCGGCGCGCGGCTGCGCGAGGTCGGCACCACCAACCGCACGTCGCTCGCCGACTACGCGGCCGCCCTCGGCCCGGAGACCGGCTTCATCCTCAAGGTCCATCCGTCGAACTTCGTGGTCCACGGGTTCACCTCGGCGGTGCCGGTCGCGGAGCTGGCCGGCCTGCCGGCGCCGGTGGTCGCCGACATCGGCTCCGGGCTGCTCGCACCGGACCCCTTGTTGCCGGCGGAGCCCGACGCGGCGAGCGCGCTGCGGGCGGGCGCCGACCTGGTCACGGCCAGCGGCGACAAGCTGCTCGGCGGTCCGCAGGCCGGACTGCTCCTCGGCGGTGCCGACCTGGTGAGCCGGCTGCGCCGGCATCCCCTGGCGCGGGCGTTGCGGGTGGACAAGCTCACCCTGGCGGCGCTCGAGGCGACGCTGCGCGCGGCGGCCAGCCCGACCTGGGACGCGTTGCGGGCCGATCCCGGCGACCTGCGCGAACGCGCGGCGGCGCTCGCCGCCGTCCTCACCTCCGCCGGGCACGAAGCGGCCGCGGTGGACAGTGCGGCGGTCGTCGGCGGCGGCGGCGCGCCCGGCGTCGAGCTGCCTTCCTGGGCGGTCGCGGTGCCCGAGCGCCTCGCGCTCGCGTTGCGGCTGGGTGACCCGCCGGTCGTCGGCCGGGTCGAGAACGGCCGCCTGCTGCTCGACCTGCGCTGCGTGCCGCCGGCTCAGGACGACACCCTCGCCGCGGCGGTGGGCCGCGCCGGCCGGGTCGGCTGAGATGCACGTCGTCGCCACCGCCGGCCACGTCGACCACGGCAAATCCACCCTGGTGCGCGCGCTGACCGGGATGGAGCCGGACCGGTGGGCCGAGGAGCGCCGGCGGGGCATGACGATCGACCTCGGGTTCGCCTGGACCGGTCTGCCGTCGGGCGCCACGGTGGCCTTCGTGGACGTGCCGGGCCACGAGCGGTTCGTGCCCAACATGCTGGCCGGGGTCGGGTCGGTGCCGGCCGCGCTGATCGTGGTCGCCGCCGACGACGGCTGGATGCCGCAGTCGGCCGAGCATCTGGCCGCCCTCGACGCCCTGGACGTCCGGCACGGACTGATCGCCGTGACCCGCAGCGACCTCGCCGATCCGGCCGCGGCCGCCGAGCACGCGCGGGCCGAGGTGGCGGCCACATCGCTCGGCGACGTGGAGACGGTCACGGTGAGCGGCGCGACGGGAGACGGCCTGCCAGCGCTGGTGGCGGCGCTCGACCGGCTGGTGGCCGCCCTCCCGCCGCCGGTCGTCGACGGACCGGTACGGCTGTGGGTGGACCGCGCCTTCACCATCCGCGGCAGCGGCACCGTGGTGACCGGCACGCTGGGCGCGGGCCGGGTGCGGGCCGGCGACGAGTTGACGCTGCCCGACGGCCGGGCGGTGCGCGTACGCGCGGTGCAGTCGCTCGGCGACCCGGTGCCGGAGGCGGCCGCCGTCGCCCGCGTGGCGCTCAACCTGCGTGGCGTCGACCCGGCCGAGGTGAGCCGGGGAACCGCTCTGCTCACGCCGGGCGAGTTCGTCGCCACCGACCTGGTGGACGTGCGGGTGACCGGCGGCGACGTCGCCGGCCTGCCCCGCACGGCGACCCTGCACGTCGGGTCGGCGGCCGTGCCGGCGCGGCTCCGGCCGATCGGCGAGGACACCGCGCGGCTCCGGCTCGAGCGCGAGCTGCCGCTGCGGCAGGGCGACCGCGCGCTGCTGCGCGATCCCGGCCGGCGCCGCCTCGCCGGCGGCGTCACGGTCCTGGACGTGGTGCCGCCGCCGCTGCGCCGGCGGGGTGCGGCCGCCGCCCGGGCCGCGGTGCTCGCCACGATGGACGGCAGACCGGACGAGCGCGCCGAGGTGCGTCGCCGGCTGCTCGTCCGCCGCGCCGATCTGCGACGGATGGGCGTCCCGAGCGTGCTGCCACCGGTCGCGGGCGATTGGCTGGCGGATCCGGAGCACTGGGCGGCGATGCGCGCGCGGCTGGCGGCGGAGGTGGAGCACTACGGCCGGGCGCATCCGCTGGAGCCGGGCATGCCGGTCGACGAGCTGCGCCGCCTGCTGGACCTGCCCGACCGGGCGCTGGTGGAGAGCCTCGTGCGGCCGCCGCTGGTGTCGCGCGGCGGACGGGTCCGCGTCGAGGGTGCCGGCGGGCTGCCCGAGCCGGTCGCCGGCGCCGTGCGGCAGGTCCGCGCCGATCTGGCGCGGGAGCCGTTCGCCGCGCCGGAGGCCGCCCGCCTCGCCGAGCTGGGACTCGGACCACGGCAGATCGCCGCCGCGGTCCGGGCCGGCGCCCTGCTCCGGCTGGGTGACACGGTCGTGCTGGCGCCCGGCGCGCCGGAGGCCGCCGCGGTCGTGCTGGCCGGATTGCCGCAGCCGTTCACCCTGAGCGACGCCCGGCGGGCCCTGGGCACCAGCCGCCGGGTGGCGGTTCCGCTGCTGGAGCTGCTCGACCGCACCGGCCACACCCGGCGGCAGGCCGACGACCGGCGCGTCGTCACCCGCCCCGGGCAGACGGAACATTCCCGGAATGAACCCGGCCTCGACGGGTAGTACCTGCCGTCCGCATCGTCGACCGTCGAGGGAGAGTTCGGGTGGTGACGAACCCCCCGCCGGCATCGTCCGCACCGCGCGCACGTGGCAGCCTGATCGACACACTCGTCACCCTCGCGGGCACACCCGACGATTCGTCGCGGATCGACGGCCTGCTGGTCGCCATCGCTCAGCTCTGCGCAAAGCAGGTGACCGGCGTCAGCTACGCGTCCGTGACCGCCCGCCGCGAAGGCGCCTTCACCACGGTCGCGAGCAGCGACGCCATCGCAACGGCGGTCGACGAGGCGCAATATGCCGATGACGCCGGCCCGTGCCTGGAAGCACTCGTCTCCGGCGCCCCGCGCACCGTGCCGGACATCGCCACGACGATGATCTGGCCCGGCTTCCGCGACACCGCCGTCCGCCTGGGGCTGCGGGCGTCGCTGTCCATCCCGCTCTTCGCCGGGCGCGGCACACCGGCGGCCGCCCTCAACCTCCACAGCCGTGACCAGACCACGATGGCACGACTCACCGCGGCGGTCTGGGCGGCGTACGACCAGGCGTCACCGGACGCCGACGACCGGCCCATCGCCGATCCCGGCGTGGCCGACCTGGTCGAGGGCCTGACCGAGGCGTTCGCCGTGCGGGCCTCGATCCAGCAGGCCATCGGCATCACCATGGGCCGGCGGGGGGCCGGCGCCGACGAGGCCTATCTGGTGTTGCGGCTGGAGGCGGCCAACTCCGGGCTGTCACTGGCCGAGGTGGCCGGCGCCGTCGTCGCCCACCACCGGAACTGATCCCACCCCCGGCCGGCACGAGGAACAAATCTCGGACGAAAGCGTTTGCCGCCGCCGCTGACGGGAAGTCCATCTCGTCCCCTCCGGCGGTGACGCTTCATGAGTCGCGCCGTGTCGGTGCACCGGCGTCAAGAAATGGCGCGGATCTGGGGTCCTCCGGACGGAGGGTCCCGGGAACTCGCTCGCCTCGACGCCAACCGGCGCCGAGGACGTCTCCTGAAGATGCTGGGAGGCTTGGATGACCGACTCGCAGCCCTTGGATCCGGCCGAGGCCTTCGGACGACTCGGCCGGATGAAGCTCGGGGAGACCGACCTCAAAGGCGTCCTGGATCAGGTGGCCGACCTGGCCAAACGAACGATCCCGGGGACGGACGAGGTCTCCGTCACGCTGATCGGTGACCGGGCCCGGACGGTCGCCTGCACCGGGCCGCTGGCCCTGAGCCTCGACGAGCGGCAGTACGCGAACGGGCGCGGACCCTGCCTCGACGCGTCCGCCGCCCACGCCACGCTGTCGTTGCCGGACATGACCACCGAGGACCGCTGGCCGGAGTGGGCCGCCGAGGCCCTCGACGCCGGGGCCCGCAGCTCGCTGTCGATCGGGTTGCCCATCCACGAGACGGTCACCGGCGCGCTCAACGTCTACTCCACCAAGCCCGACGCGTTCGACAGCGACGCGATCATCCTCGGTCAGACGTTCGCCGGCTACGCGGCCGTCGCGCTCGCCAACGCCCACAGTTACGACGCCCAGGCGAACCTGGCTCAGCAGATGCAGGCCGCGATGCAGAGCCGCGCGACCATCGAGCAGGCCAAGGGCATCATCATGGGCAGCCGGCGCTGCTCGGCCGACGAGGCGTTCGCCATCCTCACCCGGCTCTCCCAGGACACGAACCGCAAGCTGCGGGACGTGGCCGTCGCGCTGGTCGCGAGCGCCGCATCGGACAAGAGCTGAGCCGGCGCGCCTAAACCGCGGCCGGTCGGCCGGCCACCCGCGGCCGCGGCCGCGGCACCACCCTGCCGATGTCCGCCATTGCGCCCCGGCCGAGCTCGGCGCACAGTGTGGCCAGCCCGGCGGGGTCGAGCGCCGCCCCGGCGGCGTGCTCCTGCTCGTATCCGACCTGGCCCAGGGCCGCGCCGCAGCGCCGAGCGGTCTCCCGTGCCCGGCGCTGATCGGGCTCGGCCACCGGCCGGCGCGGGTCGCCGCGATAGCGTCCGGCCGCGCCCAGCAGGCGCGCGGCCAGGTCCGGCGCGGCCGGTGCCAGCAGCTCGGCGTGCCGCTCCAGCATGGTCGCGATGTCGACCCGCTCGAACCGGCGGGTGGCGCGCGGCAGGGCTTCGGCGAGGGCCCGGCCGGCCGCCTCCGGCCCGGCCACGACGTGCAGGACCACGCTGCGGCGCAGGCCGATGAGTCCGCCGACGACGGCCAGGTCGTCCGACGAGCCGGCGATGAGTTCCCAGGCCCGCTGGGCCGCCGCGCCGGCCTCGGCCACCGCGTCCGGGTCGCCCAGGTCCAGCAGTGCGAGCGCCCGCACCGTCAGCGCGTCGGCGGCCATCCGTCGCCGTCCGGCCGGCAACGTCAGCGCCACGATCTCGGCCGCGAGCGCCGCGGCCCGCTCCGGATC
Source organism: Actinoplanes sp. NPDC051388 (assembly GCF_055586225.1). NCBI lineage: Bacteria > Bacillati > Actinomycetota > Actinomycetes > Micromonosporales > Micromonosporaceae > Actinoplanes > Actinoplanes sp. NPDC051388. Next base: position 39,743 of record NZ_JBVJIP010000011.1, read on the forward strand.
CCCTCGCTCGAGCACGGTTTCGGCCAGGTTGCTCAAGGTGCAGGCGACGTCGACCGGGTCGTTGACCTCGGCGCGGTAGGGCAGCGCTTCGGAGAGCAGCCGGTCGGCCTCGGCCAGATCGCCGCGTTGCAGAGCCAGGTTGCCCAGGTTGTTCAGGGACCGCCCGATCAGGGCCGGGTCCGCGCGGTCGCGGGCCGACGCGAGCACGTATCCGATGTGTGTCGCGGAGGTGGCGAGGTCCCCGCGGTGGGCGGCGGTCTCGGCCAGCAGCAGCCGGGCCCGGCTGCGCCCGCTGTCGTCGGCCGGGTCGAGCAGGTGCAGCGCCTCGTCGGCCAGTGCGGTGGCCGGGTCGAGTTCGTGCCGGGTGGCGGCCAGCTTCGCCGCGCGCAGCAGTGCGCCGGCTCGCACCGTGGGTGAGGCTTGGCCGGCGCCGATCGCCGCGAGCACCGCTTGCCCCTCGGCCAGGTGACCGGTGATCTCGGCCAGCTCGTAGACGTCCTCCACGGTGGCGGTGTCGAGCAGGTCCGGCGCGTGGGTGGCGGCCCAGATCAGCGCGGCCCGGATGTTGTCCCGGTCCCGGTCCGGCGGCGAACCGGCGGCGGCCGCGACCCGGGCCGCCGGCAGACGCCGCAGATAGCGGGCGCTGACCGCCGCGTACACGGCGGAAGCGCTGGGATCGGCGTCGAGCGACTCACGGGCGTATTCCCCGATCGCGCCGGCCAGCCGGTAGCGGCTGGCCGCGGCCTCGGTGGACACGGTCACGATCCGGGCCGCCACCAGCTCGCCGAGCGGGTCCAGCACCCAGCCGCCGGCGCGGTCCAGTGCGCCGGCCATCGCCTCCAGATCGGTCAGCAGCACCCCGCCGGGGCAGGCGCCGAGCCAGCCCAGCAGCTCGCGGGCGGCGCCGGTGACGACCTCCACGCTGGACTCGATCGCGGCCCGCAGCGAGCGGTGCCGGGCCGGCACGCCGAGCGGCCCGCCGGCCAGCAGGTCCAGTTGCCGGTTCAGGCGCGCGTGCAGTTCGGCCGGGCTGAGCACGCGCAGGCGCGCCGCGGCCAGCTCCAGCGCGAGCGGGAGGCCGCCGACCGCACGGCAGATCGCCGCCAGCTCGGTGGTGTGCGCGTCGTCGGTCGCCAGTTCCGGCCGCGCGGAAGCCGCGCGCCGCCGGAACAGGTCCATGGCCGCCGGCAACGGCAGCTCGGCCAGGGGCAGTTCGTGCTCGCCGTCGACGCCCAGCCGCACCTGGCTGGTGGCGATCACGATCAGTCCCGGGCAGCGGTGGGTCAGCGAGCGGATCCAGGGTGCGGCGCCACCGACCCGTTCGAAGCTGTCCAGGACCAGCACGATCCGGCGGGTCCGCAGCTCGGCCACCACCCGGTCCAGCGGGTCCAGCCTCGACCGGCCACCGGCGCCGAGCGCCTCGGCGACCAGCTCGGGAACGGCGTCGGTGGAGTGCGTCGCGGACAGGTCGAGGCAGCGGACGTCCGTGCGCAGCCGGCCCCGCAGAACCGTCACGGCCTCGCCGGCCAGGCGCGACTTGCCCACTCCGGCCGGTCCGGTGATGGAGATGACCCGGTGCCGGGCCTTGGCCGCGCACTCCACGAGCTCACCCAGCTCCACCCGGCGGCCGAGAAGCTCGCCGCCGGTGGGCAGATCGGCGACCGGCGGGGCGGTCAGCTCCGGAACCCGGGCGGCCACCTCGAAGCGGGCCAGCCGTTCGCCGTCGAGGCCGAGGGCCGCGCCGATCGCCCGCACCGTGTGGCGGCGCGGCTGGGCGGTGGCGCCGGACTCGATGTTGCGCAGCGCGCGCTCACTCATGCCGCAGCGTGCGGCGAGCTCACCCTGACTGAGACGGGCCGAGTGCCGGTACCGCACGACCAGCTCGGCCCACGGGGAGCGCGTGGTGCCATCCATGTCGACGACCGTAGAAGAAGACCGGAAGTTTGACCGGCATTTTCCCGACGGCTGCGGGTTCCCGACAGTGCGCGGGGCTCAGGCTCGCCGCATGACTTCTCACCATGTGCTCACACACCGCCACCGCTACAGACGGCGGCGCGGACGGCCGATCGCGGCGGCGGCGACCGTCGTGGCGATGGCCGCCGGGCTGCTCGGGGTCGTGGTGGTGGCCGGCCCGGCCGCCGCCGATGTGGCCAACGGCGCCCTGATCTACCAGGTCGGCAACAACGAGGGCCAGGTCAACGTGTACCGGGCCGACGGCTCCTTCAGCCACAGCTTCGCCAGCGGCATGAACGGCGGAGACCAGTTCACCTCCGGGGACGTCGACGGAGACGGCGTCGAGGAACTCCTCGTGCTGGGCACCACGACCGGCGGCCTGACCGTGTTCGAGGACGACGGCACCGGGCACCAGCCGTTCGGCACCTTCGCCGACGGCGGGGACCGGCTGGCCGCCGGCGACCTCGACGGCGACGGCAAGGACGAGATCATCATCGCCGGGGACGGCGACGGCCTGGTCGAGGTGTACGCCGACACCGGCGCCAAGCTGGACGACTTCCCCTCCGTCCTGGACGGCAGCGACTACCTCGCCGCCGGCGATGTGGACGGGGACGGCCGCGAGGAGATCGTCATCCTCGGCGACGGCAACGGCGACGCCTACTTCTATCGCGGTGACGGCACCCAGCTGCACGGCTTCTTCGACACCGGCTACAACTCCGACGACAACTTCGCGCTGGGCGACGTCAACGGCGACGGCATCGTGGAGATCCTCATCGCGGGCGACGTGGGGCACCAGGTGGACATCTTCAATCACCTGGGTCAGCCGATCCTCCCGGACGTGGCGACGTCCTACACCGCCGACGACGGCTTCGCGGCCGGTGACGTGAACGGCGACGGCAAGGACGAGATCCTGGTCGCCGGAGACGGCAACGGCGACATCGACGTCTACGACTTCCTCGGCAACCAGGTGGGATTCGTCGACCACTCCGGCTTCGACGACGACGACTTCCTGGTGGTCGGCGGCAGCCGGGACGTGGACACCGACGGCATTCCCGACCAGGTCGAACGCTTCGGCATCCGGACCCCCGACGGCGGCTGGTCGTTCCGGCCGCAGGACTTCGGCGCGAGCCCGTGCCGGCCGACGATCTTCGTGAAGGCCGACCACATGGCCGCGACCACCGGCACGGGCGCGCACCCGCACGCCCCGGCCGAGGCAGCCATGCAACTGGTCAAGGACGCGTTCGCCAAGGCGCCCCGTCCACCCCTGGCCAAGTGCCCCTTCCCGAACTACGCCAACAACGGCGGCGTCCTCCTCGTGCTCCTGCCTGGCGAGGAGTATCCGCACCGGACCCTGCTCACCCCCAGCGGCGACGACGATCAGATCTACGCCGACTTCAGCGACATCCGGGACGGCACGAACAACAACGGCAACAACCCCGGCGGGCACGATCGGCTCGCCGATCCGCAGCGGCCCTACGTCCACTACGCGCTCTGGGCGCACAAGCTGGTGACCTCCGGGGACGACTACGGCGGCCTCGCCATGGGCAAGGACTTCGTGGTCAGCCTCGGCGACACCACCGGCTCGCTGGGCGCGACGCAGGGACAGGCGGCCACGTTCATGCACGAGCTGGGCCACACCCTGGGCCTGGGACACGGCGGGTCGGACAGCATCAACTTCAAACCGAACTACATCAGCCTGATGAACTACGCCTTCCCGCTGGGTCTGCTGCCGGGCAACCGGCTGGACTTCTCCACCGGCAAGCACGCCGACCTGGACCAGTCGTCCCTGGACGAGCGGCGCGGCATCGGCGACGCGACCGTGCGGACCGGGTTCTACCGAAACGGCACCACCCTCTCGTACGGGCCGGGCGAAGGACCGCTGAACTACAACGGGAACACCAGTGATCAGGACAGCGGCATCGACGTCGACATCAACGGCGACAACGGTGGCGACTGTGTCAGCCCCGGCAAGGACAAGCAGCTCACCAGCCCGACCGCGGGCGACGATCGCAAGGCGGTGCCACCGCAGTCGGCGGTCAACCCGACCATGGTCATCCATGCCGGAGCCAACTACGTCTGCGAGACTGACGCCGCCCGGGGCAGCGACGGCGAACCGGTGGACTACCAGGATCAGCCGTCCGGCACCGACATGCGGCTCCTCAAGGATCACGACGACTGGGCCCAGCTCGAATTCCGGGTGCGGGAACGCGCGGCCGACACGCCGGCGCCCTTGCCGGCCGAGCTGACCACGGGTCAGCTCGAGGCGATCGTCGCCACCCAGGACCAGTCCGTCTATCCGGACCGCACGCTGAGCTTCGGCGCCGTGCCGCCCGGCACCGAAGCCGACGCGCCCGGGGTGGCGCACGACGCGAATCGGATCTATGTGACCTGGGGCTATCACCCGATCGGCAACCCGCACGGCGACCCGCACGCGGGCCAGTTGGTGGTGCTGGACCGGGCCACCCTGCGGGTCCTCAAGCGGATCACGGTCGGTCATGAACCGCGGTCGGTCGCGGTCAACCCGGTCACCAACAAGATCTACGTGGTGAACTACGGGCCGAGCAGCTACAGCGTGTCGGTGATCGACGGCGCCACGCTGGCGGTGAAGGCCACGATCCCGACCGGCCAGGCGCCGATCGACGTGGCGGTCAACTCGCGCCTCAACCGGGTCTACGTCACGCTGCCGTACCAGGAGAAGCTGGCGGTGATCAACGGCGCGACCGACACGCTGGCGACCAAGGTCGACGTCGGGCCCGGCCCGACCGGGCTCGCGGTGGACGAGGCCGCCGGCACCGTGTATCTGGCCCTGGACAACCGTTCCTATCAGCCGTTCGTCAACGCGCTCGGCGTCGTGACCGACACCGGGTCCACGGTGACGGCACGGCCACCGGTGCCGATCCCGGGCTTCACGCTGCCGCGGGCGGTCACCGTGGACCAGAACCGGGTCTACGTGGGCAACCTCGGCGGCGGCGGTGTCCAGCCGGGGGTGACCGTGTTCGACAAGGCCACGCTCGCGATCACGGCCACCCTGGCCATGCCCGGAAGCGTCCGGTCGATCGGCGCCGACCCGGTCGGGGGCATGCTGTTCGTCAGCACCGACCGGGGCGTGCACGCTGTGCACACCCAGTCGCTGACCACCGTGCGGGTGATGCGCAAGGACACCCCGATGTGGACGGTCAGCGTGGGCAGCGGGCTCGGCCGGGAGTTCTACGTGGGCGACCGCACCGGCGCGATGACGCGGTTGTCCTACTCCAGCGGCTCGGCGCCCCCGGGCTGAGCCGCGCTCGCCGGACGCCGGGTGTCGTGGCGCTGGGTGTCGCAGCCCAGTGCCACCCCGGCGTCCGTCGGGTGGTTCCCGCCGCTCAGGGACCAGGGGCGTGCCCGGGGCGGCGCACCTCGTCGGTGAGCGGGCTGACCAGGCCCGTCTGAAAGGCGATGACCACCAGTTGCGCGCGGTCCCGGGCGCCCAGTTTGCCCATCGCATGGCTGACGTGAGTGCGGGCGGTCGCCGGGCTGAGGAACAGCTCGGCGCCGATCTCGTCATTGCTCAGCCCCTGCCCCACCAGCGCCAGCACCTCACGCTCGCGCTGGGTCAGCACCGCCAGCCGGTCCGCGCTGTTCCTGGCCACCGTGCGGGCCGAGGTGACCTGCGCGATCAGGCGGCGGGTGATGCGCGGCGCCAGCAGTGCCTCGCCGGCGGCGACGACCCGGATGGCGTGCAGCAGCTCGGCGGGGCCGGCGTCCTTCAGCAGGAATCCGGACGCGCCCGCCTCGAGCGCCTCGAACACGTACTCGTCCGTCTCGTAGGTGGTCAGGATCAACACCCGGACCTGCTGGAGGCCGACGGTCCGGGCGATCTCGCCGGTCGCCTGGATCCCGTCCAGCTTGGGCATCCGGATGTCCATCAGGACGACGTCCGGCCGGGTGGCGCGGGCCTGTGCGACGGCCTCGATGCCGGTGGTGGCCTCGGCCACCACCTCGATGTCGTCCTCGACGTCGAGCAGCAGCTTGAATCCGGAACGCACCAGCCACTCGTCGTCGGCGAGCAGCACCCTGATCGGCGGACCGCCGGATGACACGTCGTCCGGGCTCACCGGCGCACCGGTTCGGCCGGCGCCAGCGGCAGCCGGGCCTTGACCTCGAAGCCGCCGTCCGGCAGCCGCCCCGCGGCCAGCTCGCCACCCAGCAGGAGGCAGCGCTCGCGCATCCCGAGGATGCCGCGTCCGGGCTCCGCCGGGACCGTGCGCCCGTTCTCTGCCCCGGCATGGCCCGCCTCGTTGGTCACCCGGACCTCCAGGGTGTCGATCCCGTATTCCAGCACGACCTTCACCCGGGTCGGGCCGACGTGCCGGATCACGTTGGTGATCGACTCCTGCACGATGCGGTAGGTGGCGCCGCTGACCACGCTGGGCGGCGGCGACGGTGGCTCGGTCAGCTCCAGCTTGATGTCGAGTCCGGCCTCGCGGGCGGTGGCGGTGAGCTCGTCGATCTCGGTCAGGCCGGGAGCCGGCGCCCGGTCCCCGCCGGAGTCGCGCAGCACGCCGAGGACGGTCCGCATCTCCTGCAGTGCCCGGGAGCTGGTCTGCTCGATGGTCCGCAACGTCTCGCGGGCCCGTTCCGGCCGCTTGTCGAGCACGTGCGCGGTGACGCCGGCCTGGATGTTGATGATCGCGATGGCGTGCGCGACGGTGTCGTGCACCTCCCGGGCGATCCGCAGCCGCTCGGCGTCCACCCGGGCGCGGGCCTCCTCCTCCCGGGTCCGTTCGGCCGCGTCCGCCCGGGCCACCGCCTCGGCCGCGATCACCCGCCGGGACCGCACGGACTCGCCCAGGGCGGCGCTCATGATGCTGCCCCCGATCCGGAAGAACACCCACCCGATCGCGGCCCGGGGCTCGATGTCGGCCGCGGCGACCAGCCAGCAGGTGGCCATCGCCGCGATGCCCACCCCGGCCAGCACGAGGGACCGCCGGCCGTCGCCGAGGGCGGTGAGCGTGTACGTCGCGACGAAGAGCCCGAGCCAGCTCGGGCCGTCGGGAAAGTCGAGGGTGTAATAACCCACGCTGGACAACGCCGTCGTGACGAACACCGCGACCGGCCAGCGGCGCCGGACCGCCAGCACGGCGCCGCTGACGATGATCAGGGCGAAGCCCAGGTATCCGAGATCGGACAGCGGGCGCAGCACCGTCTCGGGCTCCGCCGCCACCCGCCGGAGAGACCCCTGAACCTGCATCACCGTCACGAAGATCGCGATGATCAGGTCCTGCGCCCAGGTGGGCGGCCGGAGCGAGCTGATTCGGTCCCGCATGCCGACATCGTAGACAGCGCGGGAACGACGCGACTCCCGTCAGACGCGTACGTGCCTACGACGAGGAGCGCGGTCGGCGCCGGGCCGCCTACGCCCGAGAGCGTAGGCGATAGCCGTCCCTCGGCCGAGGACCCGGCCGCACCGCCGATGCGACGATCGCTTCCTCGACCTGAGGGGGCTCTCCCATGCGCAAGGCATTCAATGGACTGGCCGCGTTGGTCATGCTGGCCATCGTCGTGCAGTTCTTCCTGGCCGCCAGCGGGGCGTTCGACTCCGCCCCCGCCGAGGAGGCGTTCCGCCCGCACCGGATGCTGGGGCTCGGCACCGTCGTCCTCGCCATTCTGCTGACCGTCTTCGCCGCCATCGCCCGCATGCCCGGGCGTCTCATCGGCCTGTCCGGCCTGATCGCGGGGCTCGGCCTCCTGCAGGCCGTGATCGTGGTGATCGCCAAGGCATTCGGTGACACCGGGGAGACCACGACGGCCGGACAGCTCGTGTTCGGCCTGCACGCGGTCAACGGCCTGGCCATGATGGCCGTGATCGGCATGATCGTGCGGCAGTCCCGGGCGTCGGCCGCGACGGCGCCCGCCGGCAGCCCGGCGCGATCGGTGTCATGACCGCGGTTCACCTGATCCTGCTGGACCACGGGGTCGCGCTGCTCGGTGTGGCCGCCTGGTTCGGCGCCGCCGTCACGGCCGCGCTGCGGCGCTACCGGCTCTCCTCCGCGCTGCTCATCGCCGCGGTCGCGGCGACGGTGATCCGGATCGCGAGCGTGGCGGCACTGTCCGCTCGAGGCTGGTGGTTCGTCCAGGAGAAGGCGCTGCTCGGCCTTCCCCTGCTCGGCCTCTCCGGGCTGGCCGCCGTGCTCGTCGCCTGGCCTCGGCTGCGCCTCGCCGGCCGGACGCCCGCCGGGACCGTGCCGGCCGGTGCGGTGGTCGCCCTCTTCACTGCCGGGTACGCGGCCCTGGCCGGTCTCGTGGTCACCTTCGTCGCCGGGTACCCGCTGCGGTGGAGCACCGCGCTGATCGCCGTCTCGCTGGTCTGCGCCGGCGCGCTGCTGACCTCGAGGGTCATCGCGGCACCGGCCGGGGAGCCCGCCGACGCCGACCCGCCGGACGGTCCGACGGCGGCGCCGCGCGGCAAGCTCTCCCGGCGCCGTTTCGTCAGCCTGGTCGGCGCGGTCGCCGCGGGAGCCGGGATCACCGGGACCGGCCTGCTCTTCCGGCGCCCCCGCACCGTCGTGACCGGCGGTGGGCCGGGGCCGGCCGCCGCGACGACGGTGTCGGTGGCCGACCTGCGCGGTCCCGGTGCACCCGGCCCCGCCGGCACCATCCGGCGGCACACCGTCACCGCCCGGACCGCGACGGTGCGCCTCTCCTCCGGCCACGATGTCAGTGCGTGGACCTATGACGGCAAGCTCCCCGGTCCGGCGATCACCGCGACGGAGGGTGACCTCATCGAGGTGACGTTGCGCAACGCCGATGTCGAGGACGGCGTCACCGTGCACTGGCACGGCTACGACGTGCCCTGCGGCGAGGACGGCGCGCCCGGCGCCACCCAGCACGCCGTGCCACCGGGCGGTGAGTTCGTCTACCGGTTCGGCGCCGACCAGCTGGGGACGTACTGGTACCACACCCACCAGGCCTCGCATCCGGCCGTCCGGAAAGGCCTGTACGGGACGCTCGTGGTGACGCGGCGGCCGGACCGGCCGGAGAAGGTGGAGCTGGACCTGACGCTGCCCGTGCACACGTTCGACAGCGCGGTGGTGATCGGCGATCAGGAGGGGCGCGCCGTCCACGAGGCCGGCCCCGGAGCGTCCGTGCGACTCCGACTGATCAACACGGATTCGACCCCGCACCGGTTCGCCGTCACCGGCGCGGCGTTCCGGGTGACGGCCGTCGACGGCCGCGATCTCCATCGGCCGGGCGAGGTGCGCGAGGCCGGGCTTCGCCTGCCGGCGGGCGGACGGTACGACGTGGTCCTGACCATGCCGGCCACACCGATCGCGCTGGTGCTCGACGGCCGGAACGACCGCGGTGTCCTGCTGCGACCCACCGGCCCGGCCGGGAGCGAGCCGGTGCTGCCGGACACCTCCGGATGGCCCGAGCTGGACCTGCTGCACTACGGCGAGCCCGCAGCCGTGCCGTTCAATGTCGACGACGCCGATCGGCACTTCACCATCGTGCTGGACCGATCCCTGGCGATGGTCGACGGCAGCCCTTCCTATGCGCAGACGGTCGACGGCCTCGGGCATCCATCGGTCCCCGACCAGCTCGTGGCCGAGGGCGACGTGGTCCGCTTCACCGTGGTCAACCGGAGCGTGGAGACCCACCCGTGGCATCTGCACGGCCACTCGGTGCTGATCGTCTCGAGGGACGGCACGCGCTCCTCGGGCAGCCCGGTGTGGATGGACACCTTCGACGTGCGGCCGGGTGAGGTCTGGGAGGTGGCTTTCCGGGCCGACAACCCGGGGATCTGGATGAACCACTGCCACAACCTGCCGCATCAGGAGCAGGGCATGATGCTGCGCCTCGTCTACGACGGCGTCAGCACTCCATTCGACGCGTCCCACGCGCACTAGCCGCACGCCACTGGAACACCTGACCGTTGCCATTCCGCTGTCCGAAGGGAATCCCGATGTCCGTTCGTCGTCTTTTCACTGCCGTCGCCACCGCGGTGCTCGGCTCACTCGCCATCGCCGCACCGGCCGCAGCTCAGGTTTCGGCCGCAACGGAGACCGGCGGCTCCGGCCGAGCCGGAGCCACGATCGCCTTGGCGCTCGCGCTGCTCGGGGTGATCGCCGGTGTCTGGGCGCTGCGCTCCGCCGCTCGCCCGGCGGGCAACGGCCGGATGGTCGCCATCGTCGCCGTGGTGCTGGCGCTCGCCGGCCTGGTCGTCGGCGTGATCGCGCTGCTGGGCGCGGACGGCGGTGTCGGCACCGGCAACGGCCTGGGCGGCGCCATCGTGGCGGTGGTGCTGGCCCTGATCGGGCTTCTCGCCGGCGGGATGGCACTCGCCCGGTCCCGCCGCGCCGCCTGACCCGCGACGCCACGACAATGGCGGCGACCGGTCGGTCGCCGCCATTCGCCTGCCGGTGGTCGTCGGACTGGCGAGCATCGACACCGTCTGCGGATGTGCGGCGGCGGCCCACCGGAACCGACACACCCGATCCGGCCTGTCGCCGGGCAACGGTGCCGAGACCGGCGGACGGCTCGTCGCCCGGTCAGCGTCCGGCGGGCTGGAACAACTCGACCGGGTTACCGGCCGGATCGTCGAGCACAGCCTGCCGGCCACCCGGCCCGGACACGATGTCACTGCGGAACTCCACGCCGCCGGCGCGCAACTCGGCCACCGCCTTGTCGATGTCCTCGACGATCAGATGGATGCGGTTCCACCCACCCGGCTGCGGCTGCCGACCACCCGGCAACGCCCGCCCGGCCGAACTCGTCGGACCCGACAGCAGCAGACGCAGACGGCCGAGCCGCACGTCCGCGAAAGCCGGCAGGAACACCGAGTCCGGCGTGAACCCCAGATGAGTCGTGTAGAAGTCGACCGCCGCCTGCACATCGTCCACCAGGTAGCGGACGTTGACGGTGTCGTCGATCGGTGTCGTCATGACGCCTCCGTTTCGGATCGGACAGTGAGCACGTGCAACAGCAACTCGATCCGCTCCCCCAGCCCGGCCGCGACCCGCTCGAACGCCGCCTGCCCATCCGGCTCGGTGGACGGATCCGGAATGCTCCAATGGATGCCGGCCGGACGGCCGGGAAACTCCGGGCACACCTCGCGGATCTTGTCGCACAGGGTGACCACGAAGTCGAAATGCTGGCCGGTGAACTCGTCGAGATGCTTGGACCGGGCCGCACTGATGTCGACGCCGAGCCCGGCCATCGTGGCGACCGCGTCCGGATGGACCGGCTTGGGCCGGCTGCCCGCGCTGAACGCCGACACCGCACCACCGGACCGGCGGCGCAGCAGGGCCTCAGCCATCTGCGAGCGCGAACTGTTGCCGGTGCAGAGAAACAGAACCCGCGCTCGCACCGGCGGCGCCGACGCGGGCGAGGTCGGTCCCAGCGAAGGGTGCAGCGCGCCGCCGACCGCCGCCAGCAGCTCACCGCAGCGGGCGATGTCCAACCGGTAGTAGGTGTCGCGGCTGTCCGCCGAACTGCGCCGGGAGCGCACCAGATCGGCCTTGCGCAAAAGCCCCAGATGGTATGAGACCAGACTCTGCTGCTGACCGAGCAACGCCGTCAACTCGTGCACCCGCCGGTCGCTGTGCGCCAGCTCGCTCAACAGCCGCCACCGCACCGGATGCCCTGCGGCCTGCAGGAACACCGGAGGCGCAGACGACGGTCGACTCTCCACGGGAACCACCCCTCAGAGATTACATCAAATCAGTTTGATGCAATAGCGACCGACCGGATGCGTTGCGCAGGTGCGCACCGGATCCGCGGTCCACGGCGTTAGCGCCGCGGAGACGGCCCTATGGTCGTCCGTGGAAAAGACACCCCGTCGAATCCTGCCGTGTGGTCCGGGCCGTGCGGCGGCTTCGGATCGGTGTGCCACGGGGGGATCGAGAGGGGCTGTCTGAAGTGGACTTCGTCCTGCCCGAGTTGGCCTTCGCGGGCGACCGGGAACAGATGCGCGCTGATGCGCTGGCTGAGCTCGAGGCGGCCGGCGGGCTGACCTATCGGGCTCCGCCGTTCGTGGAGACCGGCGACGACACCGGCACGGTGCGGGTGGCCGTCGATCACACCAACGCGGTCGTCGACGTGCACTTCCGGTCGGACTGGCAGCGGGAGCTGACCTCGTCCGAGCTGGGCGAGGCGCTGCTGGAGGCGAGGCGCAACGCGTCGTTCACGATGATGACCGCCCTCGCGCTGGACGCGCTGGCGAAGGAGGAGAGGGTGCGGGCCGGGTACGACCCCGAGCCGGTCGAGCCGACGCCGCCGCCCGTCGCGGATCCCGCACCGGACATCCGCGAGATCTGGCGGCGGATCACCGAATCCGAGGACCGGTACTACCGCGCCACCAAGGCTGCCCGTGCGGCGCGCGAGATCCGTACGCTGCGCACTCTCTCCGGGCTGATGACCGCCACCTGCGAGGGCCGCACGATCACCGGCATCGCGGTCGACCCGGTGGCGGCCCACCGGGCCGGCCCGGAGCAGCTGCGGTCCGCGGCGATGGAGCTGTTCCAGCAGGCCGCCCAGCCGATCGAGAGGGATGACCGATGACGAGCGTGCAGATCATCACCGACACTGTCCGCGAAGAGGCGAACAAGTGGCGCCGGCTGTCGGGCGACATGCGGGAGGTCTACCAGAGTCCGGTCGTGGACGGCCTGGAGCTGGGGGTGTCGTCGTTCTTCATCGGCCCGACCGAGATGGTGCCGACCGCGATCCACTGGGATTCCTACTGCCAGTTCCTCAACCACTTCAAGACGCTGACCATCGGCGCGGCCTTCGAGTGGGAGCAGATCCAGGAGGCGTTGAACTGGATGGCGGACGAGTTCGACCGCGTCGACGAGATCGCCGTGGAGAGCATCAAGGCGGTCTGGACCGAGCGAACGACCGTCGACGGAACCCTGGCGGCCAACCCGGACGCGTCGGCGGACGACGGCGGGAGGCCCGCTCATGAGCCCCAGTGAGCCGCAGAACACGGCATTGGACCACACGAGCGCGATCGAAACGGAGATCGAGCGGATCCGCGAACGGATCAACGACATCGCCAACCGCTTCACCGCCGTGATCGAAGCCATCGACAAGAGGTGGCTGGAGCTTCCGGCGTCGGTGCAGAACAGGGTCCGCGGGTTGATCGACGCCATCCGCACGTCGATCAACAAGATCCTGGACATCGTGTCGGCGGTCCTGGCCCACTATTCGCCGATCATCTCGATGATCGACATCAGCTTCCACTGGCTGCACGCGGTCAAGCGGCCGATCTCCAACATGGTGGGCGCGACCGCCAAGTGGGCCAGCCCCGACATGGCCAAGTGGGAGGGCGACACCTCCGTCCACTACAAGGAGCAGGTCCTGGTGTTTCAGCCGGCCGCCACCGAGGCGCTGGCCGACCAGGCAGGTTTCATCAGCGCCTGGCTCTACGAGATCGTGATGGCCAACGTCGATTACGTCACGAATCTGGCAACGGTGGTCGGCACGGTCGCCGGGGAGATCACGACCGCCGCCATCGAGGCCGCCACGGTTGTCGACGTGCCCTTCGCCGTCGCCGACCTCGCGGCGGCGGTGGGCGCGTGCGTGGAGTCCTCGGTCAACAACCTCATCGGCATCGGCAACCGGATCATCGTGGCCGGCGAACGGTCCCGGCAGGTCCTGGACACCCTGGTGAACGAGAGCAGGTTCACCAACGGGCTCTGGCCCGAGTCGGTCGCGCCCCCGGATCCCAAGGTCACCCTGAACGGCTGAGCCCGCGCCACAGGCTGCGCCGTGCGCGCAGATGATGCGAAGGCCCTTTCGGGACGGCAATGGGCGCGCCACGATGTGCGAACAGGGCCGCCGACGGAAACACGGTTGCAAACACCGGCCCTCCCGCACCCGAGCGAAACGGGGCGAAGAGCTCAGCCCGGCCATCGATGTGGCCGGGCCGGACGCGTGCACGCCCGCGCGGTGCAACATTCCTGCATATGCATCATATTGACCCTTGGCGATGCGTGAACCTATCGTCGATGACATGCATTCCTGACGCTTCGCAGGACGATCGCGCAATTGTTCGAAGAATTGCCGACACCGGAATCCGCCCCGGGACCCGCGCATTCTCGCCATGCCACCAATGGATGGGGATGCCGCGTGTCCACATTGCGCCGGGGCATCCGGCACACGCCGAAGGACCCCCATGACACGCCTCCGTCTGATCGCCGCCGTCGCGATCACCGCCACCGCCGTGGTGCTGACCGCCGTCGCCGCCCGCCCCGCCCTCGCCGACACCCTGTTCACCGACGACTTCAACGACGGCAACGCCAACGGCTGGAGCCGATCCGGCGGTTCCTGGTCGGTGGTCGTCGACGGCACGTCCGCCTTCCGCCAGTCCGGCACCAGCGCCGACGCGAAGGCCCTCGCCGGCGCCACCTCCTGGACCGACTACACCGTCCAGGCCCGGGTCAAGCCGATCGCGTTCGCCGGCTCCGCCCGGTCCGTCGGCATCGCCGCGCGAGCCCGGTCGACCAGCGAGTTCTACGCCCTGGTCCTGACCGGCGGCGCGGCGGCGCAACTGCAACGGGTCAGCGGCGGCACGGCGACGGTTCTCGGCACGGCCCCGGCAGGCAGCGCCACCGGCTGGCGCACCCTGTCGCTCAGCGTCCAGGGCACCACGCTGACCGCCTCTCTCGACGGCACGCGGGTGCTCCAGGCCACCGACAGCGCCATCGCCGGCGGCCGCGCCGGGCTGATCGCCAACTACGCCTCCGGGGTCTTCGACGACGTCGCGGTCACCACCGGCACCGTCGACCCCGGCCCGTCGCCCACCGACCCGACGCCGCCCCCGGCCGGTGACTGCCGGGTCTCGGGTTCCCCGGCCGGCTTCGCCACGGTCAGCGCGCAGGGCCAGAGCGGCACCTCCGGCGGCGCGGGCGGACCTACGGTCGCGGTCGACACCGCCGCCGAGCTGATCTCGGCGATCGCCACCAGCGGGCCGCTGACCGTCTGCGTCTCCGGCACCATCGCGCTGCCGGCCGGCATGTACGACGTGACCAGCGACAAGTCGATCCTCGGCGTCGGTGCGAATGCCGGCATCACGGGCGGCGGTTTCAACGTCGGCCTGCCGGTCTCGTCGGTGACAGCACCGCCCAGCGACGCCGTGCACAACGTCATCATCCAGAACCTGTCGTTCCGCGACGCCTCCGACGACTCGATCAACGTGCAGATGTTCAGCCACCACGTCTGGATCGACCACAACGACCTGGCCGAGGGGTACGACGGGCTGATCGACATCAAGCGCGGCTCGTCCTATGTGACGGTCTCCTGGAACCACACCCACCACCACACCAAGAACATGCTGCTCGGGCACGACGACAACAATTCGGCCCAGGACACCGGCCGGCTCAAGGTGAGTTACCACCACAACTTCTTCGACCGTACGCCGCAGCGAAATCCACGCGTCCGGTTCGGTGAGCCGGTGCACGTCTACAACAACTACTTCGTCTACAACACCGACACCGGGGTCGCCTGTCAGAACAACGGCGGTTGCGTGGTCGAGGGCAACTACTTCGAGGATGTCGAGGAGCCGGTCACCAACACGTACGCCGGTCCGGCCGGCCGCTGCGTGGCCCGCAACAACGTGTTCGCCGGCGAGTCCGGCGCGCCGGAGTGCAGCGGCACCGTGCAGGAGCCGTCGTCCTACTACCCGTACACGCTGGACGATCCGGCGTCGGTGAAGTCGATCGTGACCGCCGGCGCGGGTGTGGGGAGGGTCTGATGCACCTCGCCCTCGCGGCCGCACTCGCGGCCACCGTGCTGATCACACCGCAGGCGGCCGCCGGACCGGACGGCTTCGCCGCCGTGGCCGGGCTCGGGTTGTCCGGCACCACCGGCGGCGCGGCCGGGCCGACGGTCACGGTCACCAACGGCACCGACCTCGCGCGGTACGCCGGCACGAACTCGCCCTACACGATCCTGGTGTCCGGCACGATCTCGATCAGCGACATGATCACCGTGGTCGCGAACAAGAGCATCCTCGGCGTCGGTTCGAGCGCCGAGATCAGGGGCGGTGGCCTGCAACTGGGCTCCACCACGCGGCCCGGCAACAACGTGATCATCCGGAACATCCGCTTCGGCACCGCGAGCGACGACTCGATCAGCGTCACCAACGGCGCCCACCACGTGTGGATCGACCACAACGAGTTCCTGCCGGGCTATGACGGATCGCTGGACATCAAGCGTAAGTCGACCTTCGTCACGGTGTCCTGGAACAGATTCCGCGGCACCGACAAGTCCATGCTGCTCGGCCACTCGGACACCTACCGGGACGACATCGGCTACCTGAAGGTCACCTACCACCACAACTACTTCGACGGCTCCAACCAGCGGCACCCACGGGTCCGCTTCGGCGAACCGGTGCACGTCTACAACAACTACTACCGCGACAACGGCGAGTACGGCGTCGCCTCCACCGAGAACGCCGGGGTGGTCGTCGAGGGCAACTACTTCGAGAACGTCGAGTTTCCGTGCCACTCGGTCAGCGGATACGCCGAGAGCGAACCCGGCCGCCTGGTCCAGCGCGGCAACGTCTTCCTGAACAGCGGCGCCTGCGAGGCGGGCGGCGCCGTGGCCGAGCCGCGGTCCTACTACCCGTACACGCTGGACCCCGCGTCCAGCGTGCCGTCGATCGTCGGCTCGGGCGCCGGCGTGGGGAGGATCTGATGCGCAAGCTGCTCTGCGCCGCACTGCCGGCGCTGCTGGTGACCGGTGGGAGCCTGATCGCCGCGACGGCCGCCGCGGCGGCCGCGTCCAACGCGGTGGACGGGTTCGCGTCGGTGGCCGCGCTCGGCCTGCCCACCACCACCGGTGGTGTCGCCGGCCCGACCGTCACGGTCGACACGACCGACGAGCTGCTGGACGCCATCGACACGGTCGGCCACCTGACGATCCAGGTGCAGGGCACGATCCAGATCGAGAGCAAACAGGGCGTACGCCCGAACAAGACGATCATCGGGGTCGGCGCGAACCCGGCCGTCTCGGGAGGCGGTTTCGACTTCTACCGGTCGTCCAACGTGATCGTGCGGAACCTGACGTTCGTCGACGCCGAGGACGACGCGGTGAACGTCGGCCAGAACTCGCACCACATCTGGATCGACCACAACACCTTCCGGCGGCCGGTGGACGGCTCGATCGACATCGTGCGCGGCGCCGATTACGTCACGGTGTCCTGGAACCACTTCGCCGGCACCGACAAGAGCATGCTGATCGGCCACTCCGACGGGGCCTCGTCGACCGACGTCGGCCACCTGAAGGTCAGCATCCACCACAACTTCTTCGACGGATCCCGCCAGCGGCATCCGCGGGTCCGCTTCGGCGAGCCGGTGCACGTCTACAACAACTACTTCAGGAGCAACGCTCTCTACGGGGTGGCCTCCACCATGAACGGCGGTGTGCTCGTCGAGGGCAACTACTTCGAGAACAACCCGTTCCCGTGCTTCTCCGCGAGCGGGTATGCCGACAGCGGGCCCGGCCGCCTGGTGCAGCGCGGCAACGTCTTCACCGGATCCGGAACCTGCGAGACGGGTGGTGCGGTCGCCGAAGCGCGCCAGTTCTACCCGTACACGCTGGACCCGGCCTCGTCCGTACCGTCGATCGTGCCGGCCGGAGCCGGCGCCGGAAAGATCTGACCTGAACGGCGACGCGGCTTGCGTACCCGTCAGTCGAGGTCTCTGAGCACGGAGCGCAGGATGTCCGGGGTGTGGTCCGGGGGTCTCGCCTCGATGATCAGCTTGGACACCGCGGCGGTGTATCGGTCGATGTCCTCGCGCTTGTCGAGATAGAGCGCGCCGGTGAGGTGCTCCATGTAGACGGTGTCGGGCAGATCGTCCAGGGGAAACCGCAGAATCGTGAAGGCGCCACCCGCGGCCGCGTGCCCGCCGAGGGCGAACGGGATCACCTGGAGACTGACGTGGGGGTGGTCGCACTGCTTCAGCAGCGCGGCCACCTGCTCCCTCAGCACGTCTCTGTCGCCGATCGGCCGGCGCAGCACGGCCTCGTCCAGCACCGCCCACAGGCGGGGTCCGTCCGGCCGGTCGAGCAGCCGCTTGCGGGCCATCCGCAGCTCGACCCGGCGGTCCAGCTCGCTGATGTCGGCCTGGCCGTGCCCGAGCATGATCACCGCCCGGGCATATGCCTCGGTCTGCAGCAACCCGGGAACGAACTGGACCTCGTAGGTGCGGATCAGGCTCGCCGCGTCCTCCAGACCCAGGTGGTTCTGGTACCAGGCGGGGAGCAGGTCGCTGTACTGGTGCCACCAGCCGGGTTCGTTCGTCTCCCGGGTCAGGGCGAGCAGCCGCTGATGTTCCTGGGGGTCGTGGGTGCCATAGAGTTTCAGCAGGTCAGCGACGTCGCGCTCCTTGAAGCCGACCCGGCCGAGTTCCATCCGGCTGATCTTCGAGCTGGAGCCGCGGATGGCCCAGCCGGCGTCGTCACGACTGATTCTCGCGGCCTCACGAAGACGGCGCAGTTGCGCTCCCAGCTGCATGCGGCGCACGAGGGGGCCACCGCCGTCCGGGTGCGGGGTGCTCATGGTCCGTCTCCTAAGCCGCCCACCTCATGGTGTTGTCGCCTGGCGCCCATCCGCTTACGGCTTGCGTCCCACCGCGCCGTACTGATCGATCTCCCGGGCCTCGGTGTCCGGGCGCCACCGGGTCACCGAGAGCAGGCCGGGCTCGACCAGCTCGAGTCCCTCGAAGAACTGGGCGAGGCGCTCCGGGCTGCGCAGGTGGTAGGGCAACGCCGCGGACTCGTTCCAGATGCGCGCCGCCTCCACCACCTCGGGTGTGATGTCGGTGCCGTCGTAGAGGGCGAGGTAGCTGCCGGACGGCACCGCGTCGAGCGCCTTGCGGACCATGCCCTGCGCGACGGCGTCATCGTCGACGTGGCCGAGGACGCCCATGAACAGAATGGCGACCGGCTGGGAGAAGTCGAGCGTGCGGGCGGCCTCGCGCAGGACGAGGTCGACGTCGTGCATGTCGGCGTCGATGTAGTCGGTGGCGCCCTCGGGCTTGCTGGTGAGCAGCGCGCGGGCGTGGGCGAGCACGAGCGGGTCGTTGTCGACGTAGACGATGCGGGCCTCCGGGTTCACCGCCTGGGCCACCTCGTGCGTGTTGTTGGCGGTGGGCAGGCCGGTGCCGATGTCCAGGAACTGGCGCACCCCGGCCTCGCCGGCCAGGTAGCGCACCGCGCGGACCAGGAAGGCGCGGCTCAGGCGGGCGTTCTCCGCGAGCTCCGGCTGACCGACGAGGATCTGATCGCCGACCGCCCGGTCCGCGGCGAAGTTGTCCTTGCCCCCCAGCAGGTAGTTCCAGATCCGCGCGGTCTGCGGGACGGAGGTGTCCAGAGTGGGTGCCGGCCGCTCGTCGTTCGCCACGTGCGCGTCCTCCTGCTCGAATGGAACAAGACCGATAGATCCGCGCCAGCATAAACCTTGTGGCCACCGGGCAGACCCGCGCTCAGGTCACCGAAGGTGACCTTCCGTCTATTGACGACCGTGGCGGCGTCCCGCGGGACGCCGCCCGCCGGTCACTCGGCCGCGAGGGCGCGCAGGACGTCGACCCGGGCGGCGCGCCGGGCCGGCCACGCCGTCGCGAGCATGCTCGCCACCACGGCGCCGGCCGCGCACGCGGCGAGCAGCCCGGCCGGGATCTCGGTGACGGACAGGTTGAGTGCCCTGGTCGTGGCCCAGCCGATGAGCGCGCCGAGGAGGAGCCCGACCGCCGTCCCGGTGGCGGCGACGATGACCGCCTCCCAGCGGAGCATCGCCCGCACCTGGTGTCGCTGCATCCCGAGCACCCGGAGCAGCCCGAGCTCGCGGGTGCGTTCGAGCACCGACAGCGCGAGCGTGTTGACGATGCCGAACAGCGCGATCAGGATCATCAGTCCGAACAGGCTGTAGTACACCCGCAGCGCCGGGTCGAGGTCGGCTGCCGCGCGTTCGCGCAGCTCGTCCCGGCCGGTGAGCTCGGCGGTGGGGTGGCCGGCGAGCGCCCGCCCGATCGCCGTACGGGCCGCCGCGGGGGTGACGCCGTCGCGCTTGCCCACATAGACCCGCGCGATCCCGGGGTCGCCGGTCAGGCCCTCGAAGTCGGTCGGCGTGATCAGGGCGTCGAAGCCGGCGAGCTGCGAACTGACCAGGTCGCCGAACCCGTCGGTGTCGTAGATCGCGCGCACGGTGAAGGCCCGCTCCGCGCTGTCCCCGGTCCGGATCCGCACCGACGACCCGACCGTCGCCCCCTGCGCCTGGGCGACCGTGCGCCGCAACGCGACGCCGCCGCCTCCGACGTCGGCCAGGGCGCCGTCGGGCACCGTCAGTGCCAGGGTCTCCGCGAGCCGGAGGGGGTCCACGCCGGCGAGGGTGATCGGGGCGGCTCCGTGGCCGCCGGCGCTCAGATCGGCGTCCGCGGACCGGACCGCCGCCACCGCCGCGACCTCGGGCAACGCGGCCAGCTGCCGCGGCAGCTCCGGGTTCATCGCCACGTCGGGGTCGAAGGCGCGCACCTGGAAGTCCGCCCGGAACGCCCGGTCGAACCCACCGATGGCGGACGCGCGAGCGCCGGCCGCCAACGTGGTGAGGAAGCCGATCAGGATCAGGCCGATCACCAGCGGCAGGGCGGTCGCCGCGGCCCGCCGTGGGTTGCGTACGGCGTTGTCGGCGGCCAGCCGTCCCGCGACACCGCGGCCGCGACGGACCGCCAGGCCGACGAACCGTGCGATCGGCGGCGTCAGCACGGGGCCGAGCACGAGCACCCCGACGCCGGTCAGCGCCACCCCGACCCGGACCAGCGTGTCGACCGCCGGGTCGGCGAGCCCGCCGACCAGCAGCAGGCCGGTTCCGGCGAGGCCGGCGAGACCGCCGACGGTGGCGCGCAGCCGGCCCACCCGGCGTTCCACCGCGAACACGTCGCCCCGCAGCGCTGCGATCGGCGGCACCCGAGTCGCCCGCCGGGCCGGACTCCACGCCGAGACCAGCGCCGTGAGGATGCCGACCGCGAGGGTGACCAGGATCGTGCGGGGCAGGATCCGCGGGGCGCCGCCGGTGACGTCCACCGGCACCACACCAGCCGTCTCCAGCAACGCGGCGACACCCCAGCCGACCGCCACGCCGAGCACCAGCCCGGCCAGCGCCGCGACCGTGCCGACGACCGCCGCCTCCAGCAGCACCGCGCGGCGGAGCTGGCGGCGGCTCGCTCCGACGCATCGCAGCAGGGCCAGCTCGCGGGCTCGCGACGCCAGCACGATCGTGTAGGTGTTGCGGATGAGGAACGTGCCGATGAACAACGCCGTCAAGCCGGCGATCAGGAAGATCTGGGCGAAGAGGGCGGGCGGCTCGGCGGCACGGGCCAGCTCGGCGTCCCGCTCGGTCCCGGTGGTCACCGCGTAGCGGCCGCCCAGCGCCGCGGCCACCCGGTCGCGCAGGTCGCCTTCGACGGTCCCGGGCGTGCCGTGGACCTCGACGAAGCTGACCAGGCCGGGGCGGGCGAGCAGGTCCCGGGCGGCGCTCGGATGGACGCCGACGAACGCCGCACCCGGCTGCTCCGGCGGATCGAGCAGCCCGACCACCGTCACGGGTTTCGGCAGGCCCCCGGAGCTGACCACCCGCACCCGGTCGCCGACCCGGTAACGCTGCGACGCGGCCGTGGCCGGGTCGATGACCACCTCCCCCTGGCCGGCCGGCACCCGCCCGCCACGCAGGCTGCCGGCGAACGACGGGTCGATCGTCCGGGCCATCGGTTCGCGGCCCGCGATCGGATGGCCGTCGCGCCCGAGGATCTGCACGACGCCGACGACCACGCCGGTGACCGAGGCCACCCCGTCGACCTGCGCCAACCGGTCCACCAGCTGCACCGGCACAGGCACCGGCAGCGGCCCGGCGCCGTCGCGCGCGGCGTCGGCGGCGCCGACCACGACGTCGACTCCGCGCGGTGGGTGGTGCGCGCTCGCGGCGGCGACCGCCCGCCACGTGTCGATGGCGACGAAGGTGCCGGAGACCAGGCTGACGCCGAGCATGACCGCGACGGCGGTGAGCAACAGCCGGCCCTTGTGCGCCAGGACGCCGGCGAGTGTGTAGCGCAGCACGGTCACGCCACCTCCGAAAGGGTCTTCATCCGGTCCAGCACGCCGTCGGCGGTCGGCCCGTCGAGGGTGTCGACGACCCGGCCGTCGGCGAGGAAGAGCGCCCGGTCGGCGTAGGCCGCCGCGATCGGGTCGTGGGTGACCATCACGACGGTCTGGTCCAACTCGCCGACGCTCCGGCGCAGGAAGTCCAGCAGGTCGCCGCGGGCACGCGAGTCGAGGTTGCCGGTGGGCTCGTCAGCGAAGACGATCGCCGGCTGCCCGGCCAGCGCCCGGGCGGCCGCGACCCGCTGCTGCTGTCCGCCGGAGAGTTCGGCGGGCTTGTGACCGAGCCGGTCGCGCAGCCCCACCGCGTCCACCAGGCGGTCGAGCCAGGCGCGGTCGGGTCGCCGTCCGGCCAGCGCCAGCGGCAGCCGGATGTTGTCGGCCGCGCTGAGTGTGGGCAGCAGGTTGAAGGACTGGAAGATGAAGCCGACCCGATCCCGGCGCAGTCGGGTGAGCTGCCGATCGCCGAGGCCGGTCAGGTCCGTCCCGGCGAGGTGGACCGCGCCCTCGTCGACCGCGTCGAGGCCGGCCAGGCAGTGCAACAGCGTCGACTTGCCCGAGCCGGACGGTCCCATGATCGCGGTGAACCGGCCCTGTTCGAACTCCACCGAAACCTCGTTCAGCGCCCGCACCGCACCGGGACCGTGCCCGTACGTCTTGGTGATTCCGACCGCCCGCGCGGCAACTTGATCGATCATGGACTCAGCCTGGCGGGACGGATGCGGGCCGGGCACCCGGTGGGCCGCCGCCGCACTTCGGGACAACCCGGGGGGACAGCCAGGTGTCGCGGCGCCGCGCGGTCCGGCACCCTGGTGGGCGTGGCGCGGTTCCTGCGATCTTCCTACGACGAACGGGCCTGGCGCCGGCTCCTCTTCGCGCTGGCCGGCGCCCCGCTGGCCGTGCTCGGCTTCGCCTACCTGCTGCTCGTGCTCGTGCCCGGCGCGTTCCTGTCGCTGACCGCCGTCGGTCTGCCCTGGCTGGCCGCCGGCCTGCGCGGCGCCCGGGGCCTCGCCGCCGGGCACCGGGTGCTGATCCGGCGACTGCTCGGCGACCTGATCGAGAGTCCGCCACCCCTGCGGGCCGGGCCGGGCCTCGTGGGCTGGGTCCGAGCCGGGCTGACCGACCCCACCGGCTGGCGCGCTCTGGCCTATCTGCTGGTCAAGCTCCCGTTCGCGCTGGTGGCCGGCGCGATCACCGCGCTGGCCTGGCTGTACGGCCTGGCCGCCGCGCTTTACCCGATCTGGGGCCGGTTCATCGTCTTCCCCTCCGTTGCGGACGAGCGCGGTACCCGGCTGGTGACTCCCACGTTCGGCGGCTGGACCATGCCGGAGTGGCTGTTCGTCCCCGCGGTGGGCATCGCCGGGCTGCTGCTGCTCCTGGCCGCTCCCTGGATCACCCGCGGTCTGCTGCAGCCCGAGCGGCTGCTGGCCCGGGCCCTGCTCCGGCCGACCAATGCCGGCCGGCTGCGCCAGGCCCGGACGCAGGCCGTGGACGACTCCGCCGCGCGGCTGCGACGGATCGAACGGGACCTGCACGACGGGGCCCAGGCCCAGCTCGTCGCGCTGGCGCTCAAGCTCGGGCTGGCGAAGGACGAACTGACGGAGGGCGACCCGGCAGCGGCCCTGACCCTCGTGGACACCGCGCACCAGGGCGCCAAGCAGGCCCTCGTCGAGTTGCGTGACCTGGTGCGCGGCATCCACCCGCCGGTGCTCGACACCGGACTCGAGCCCGCGCTGCAGACGCTGTCCGCCCGCAGCGCCGTCCCGGTCGAACTGGACATCCACCTGCCGGTCCGGCCGTCCCCGGCGATCGAGACCATCGCCTACTTCACCGCCGCCGAACTGCTGGCCAACGTCGCGAAACACAGCGGGGCACGGCAGGCGGGTCTGTCCCTGTCCCCCACCGGTCCGGGTCGGCTGCGGCTCACCGTACGTGACGACGGTGCCGGCGGCGCGCGGACCAGGCCGGGTGGCGGCCTGGCCGGGCTGGCGCACCGGGTCGGCGCGGTGGACGGCCGGCTGGAGCTGACCAGCCCACCCGGCGGCCCTACGGTGGTCATCGTGGAACTCCCGGAGCGTGCCTGATGCGAGTCGTCGTCGCGGAGGACTCGGCGCTGCTGCGCGATGGTCTCGTGCACCTGCTCCAGCGGCGTGGCCACGAGGCGGTCGCGGCGGTCGCCGACGCCGGTGCGCTGCTCGCCGCCGTCGCCGAGCACCGGCCGGACGTCGCCGTGGTCGACGTGCGGATGCCACCCACTCACACCGACGAGGGGCTGCGCGCGGCGCTGGCGCTGCGCCGCGATCACCCCGGCGTGGCGGTGCTCCTGCTCTCCCAGTACATCGAGACCCGGTACGCCACCCAGCTGTTGTCCGGGCGATGCGAGGGTCTCGGCTACCTGCTCAAGGACCGGGTGGCCGATGTCGGCGACTTCCTCGACGCGCTGAGCCGGGTCGCGGGCGGGGCGACCGTGCTCGACCCGGAGGTGGTCAGCCAGATCTTCGGGGCGAGCCGGCGGGTGTTCGCCCTGGCCACCCTCACGGCGCGCGAGCGGCAGGTGCTCGGGCTGATGGCCGAGGGACGGTCGAACTCCGCGATCGCGGACGCCATCGCGATCAGCTCCGCGTCCGTGGAGAAGTATGTGACCAGCATCTTCGGCAAGCTCGGCCTCGCGCCGTCGGACACCGACCACCGCCGGGTGCTCGCGGTCCTGCGCTACCTCGATTCGTGACGACGCCGGCGGCGATGCCGACCAAAGTCGCGCCCGGCGTCGCCATCGGTATCCGACGTGGCGACCTTTGGCCGCAGCCCCGGTCCCGGCGGGTCATCCATCGTGGAGCAATGACCGACCCCAGAATCTCCCGGGCACGTTTCCTGGCCGCCGCCGGCGCCGTGGCTGCCGCGCCGCTGATCGGCGCGGGTCCCGCCGCCGCCGCGGGTCGGCGGGCGCCGGCACGACATGGCGTCTGCTACGCGGTCGGTGACGGAGACCATCCGGGCACCGGCTGGACCGCCTCCCGGATGCGCGCGGACCTGCGCGCCATCGCCTGCGACCTGCACGCCAACACGATCTCGGTGTATGGCACCGGCCCGGACCGGCTCGCCGCCACCGCGACCGAAGCGGCCGGACGCGGCCTGTCCGTCTGGCTGCAGCCGCGCCTCGGCGACGCCCCGGCCGCCGACATCATCGACCATCTCGCCGAGACCGGCCGCGCCGCCGAGCGGCTGCGCCGCCGGGGCGTTCGCGTCGTGCTCAGCGTGGGCTGCGAATTCGTGCTGTTCGTGCCCGGCATCGTGCCGGGCGCCGACGCCCTCGAACGCGTGCGAAACCTGCTGTCGGGCAACTTCGACCCGGTCGCCATGCAGCGCCGGCTGACCACGTTCACGGCACGTGCCGCCCGTGTCGGCCGGTCGGTGTTCCAGGGCCCGCTGACGTACGGCGCCGCGTTCGACGAACAGGTCGACTGGTCACTGTTCGACCTGGTCAGCGCCAACTACTACGGCAACCGCCCACGCCGCGACCTGGCACCGCTGATCAGGCTCGGCAAGCCCGTCGCGGTCACCGAGTTCGGCAGCTGCACCTACCGCGGCGCGGCGGCGGCCGGCGGCATGGGCTGGGACGTCGTCGACTACGAGGCCGATCCACCGGAGATCATCGGCAACCTGACCCGCAGCGAGGAGGAGCAGGCCCGCACTCTGACCGCGCGCCTCGCCGACTTCGCCGCGATGGGCCTCGCCGCGGCGATCGCCTATGACTTCGTCACACCGGACGCGCCACACCGCCGCGAGCCCCGCTACGACATGGACCTGGCGAGCTACAGCATCGTCCGCACGATCTGGGCTGACGACACCGACCCGGCCAACGGCTGGCGGTGGGAGCCCAAGCTCGCCTTCCGTGCCCTGGCCCGGCAGTTCGCCACCGCATAGCCGTTGCTCCGACGACAGCGACGGCGGCCGGGGTGGTAATAGTGTGGGCGGCATGGACGATCTCGCCCGAGGCGCCACCGATCTGCTCGCCGGGATGCACCGGGCCGGCACGGCCTTCCGCACGTACGGGTACGCGCAGTTCCTTTCACACCAGTCGGTCCGGTGGAAGTACGGAAGCGCGCTCGGGCACGCCGTCGAGCCGTTCGCCGCGGTGGGGGTGTCATTCCAGCTGCTCGATGAGCTCAACCGCTGGGTCAGCCTCGATGTCGGCCTGTGGGCGCGCAACGGCGGCTTCGAGGTGCAGGGAGACGCCCTGGTCGACGACCCGCTGCCGACCCGGGGCGGGGGCGGCAATCAACGCTTCCTGCGTGACCTGCCGGACGTCCGGACCAGCGACCTGGCCGAGGCGCTCGATGCCGTCGAGCGCTACACGACGGAACTCTGCGCGTACGAGTCGGTGCTCGATGATCTCGGCGTTCCCCGCACCGACACCTGACTGCTGCTTCGTCCGAGGTCGACAGGCGGCGGAGCTCACCTCCTGCGGATCGCGGGGTCGATGGCCTCCGGCGCGGAAGGCACCTCACCGATCTCGATCATCCAGAGGAGGTCGGTGAGATGTTCGAGGGCCTTGGCCAGATATCTGCGGTAGGTGCTCAACGGCAGGTCGAGGACCTCCGCGGCGGCCTCCTGGGTGGGGGCGGGGCGCAGGTAGGTGCGGTGCAGGACCGCCCGCAGCTGCGGGCCCTTGGGCAGGTCGCCGAGCTGAGCGACGGCCCGTTCGATCGTGGCCCGCAGCCGGGCGACGTCCGGGCCGGTGCCGGACGCGGCCAGGGCCGAGCCGAGCAGCGGATTGGTGGCGAGGTGGTCGGGCCGATGCAGGTTCTGCAGTGCGGTCCGGACCGCCGCCTCGAACCGGGCGCGGCCCAGCGCCGGCGGCCGGATCAGCGCGGCCGGTGGCGCTCCGGTCCCGCCGGAGTGCCCCCGCTCGTACATCAGGTCGAGCCAGGCCCCGATCGGCAGGCGCCGCCAGTCGATGCCGTATGCGACATGCCGCACGCCGTCGACCTCGATGTCGGCCAGTGGGGCGAAGGCGATGTAGTCGAATCTGGACGCCCAGAACTCGGTGTCGACGATCACCACCACGGACCACGCGAGCGGCCTGGTGAGCCACTCGATCATGCTGGACACCGGTCCGGCGACCACCATGTAGGGGTCGCGCTGGTGTGCGCACGCGCCGCCGGAGAACCGGGTGATGAAGACCTGCTCGCCCGGGCGGACGGGCCCGTGCGCCGCGATGTGACCGAGCACGGCCCGGATCACCGGGTCGCTCTCCTCCAGCGGCGAGCCACTGGGGCACAACAGATGGTGGGCGAACCCGGCGAGCCTGCCGCCGGAGCGGATCACGCTGAGGTGTTCCGGCTGCTCGGCGAGCCAGGCACGGGCGAGGTCGGCGCTGGCCGTTCCTTCGAACCGTTCGACGATCGCGATCACCTGGTCGTGCTCGTCGAGCCGGGCGGGCAGGACCGCGGCGGAGCCCTGCGCGCGCACCGCCGAGATCACCTCGCCGAACGGGCTGTGCCGATGGAGGAAGAACAGCTGGTGCGCGGCGGCTTGCCGGGCGGCCCCGGTCGCGGCGCGCAGGTCGGCCAGCGCCTGGTCGTAGACGAGCCCGTCGTACTTCCGGTATTGCTCGGGCGCGCGACGTTGGAACTCGGCCTTCAGCACGTCGCGGGCGAGATCGTGGGCGAAGAGCCCGTGCGGGCCGCCGGTGACGAACGGAAGCCCGGCCAGCCAGCGCCACACCGCGGGGGCGTCGGCGCCGACCGTCCGCGCCAACAGGTCCTCCGTGGTCAGCCAGGCGATGGCGCAGGTCGCCAGGCCGGCCATCTGAGCCTGGGTCGGCACCTCCCGCAGGAACGAGCGCAGCAGGGCCGAGATCAGATCCGGCGCGTCGGCCAGGGTGCCGGGCACTTCGCCGGCGGTGGCGAGGTCGGCCAGCAGAGCCATGGTCAGCGGATGCCCGGCGCCGAGCGCCACCAGGTGCGGCCGGACGGGCGGCAGGACGCCGGCATGGGCGAGCAGTTGCCCGCTCTCGTCCGGGTCGAAGTGATCGAGGCGATGCACCGCCACCAACTGCCGCCACCCCGCGTCGGTGCGCCACGGCGGCGTGGGAGCCTCCCGGCCGGCCAGCACGACGACGGTGTCCGCGCTCAGGCCCGGAACGAACCGCTCGCGTAGCCATCCGTCGATCGGGGTGAGCTGCTCGTAGCCGTCGATCAACAGGACGGCGCCGGCCATCAACGCCGCGACCGGCGGATCGCCGGTCGCCCGGCCCGCCGCGGCGCGGACGGCCGTTTCCAGCCCTTCCGGCGAGGGGTCGATCTCCCGCCCGTCCACCTGTACGACGAACCGACCGGCCGTCCGGGCGCGGGCAGCCAACTCCGCCAGCAGCGTGGTCTTGCCGATGCCGCCCTGGCCGTGTACGAACAGCACCCGCCGCGCGGAGCCGGCCTCGATCGCGGCGTCAAACCCGGCGAGCTCGTCGCGGCGTCCCACGAAGCGTTGCCGCCGTGCGGACTCCAACAGATCACCCAGGTGCGCCGCCATGTCTCACCTCCCCACCGGTCGGGTCCACTCTCCACCTCCGCGCCGCGGCTGGACAGCGTTTGACGACCATCTGACCTGGCACCTGAGCGTCCCGCGGCCCGATCCTCTGAGCGCCGGACACCCAGCTGCCAGAAGGGCAACCTCATGAGCTACCTGGCCTGGGGAATCGGGCTGCGGATCAGTCTGCGGGCGAACCGCGCACTGCTGGCGAGCACCGGGACCAGCACCAACGTGCTGTCCAAGGCGGCCCACGACCTCGCCCGGCGCGTCACCGGGAACCCGCGCGTGCCGCCGCTGGCAGCCGCCGCCGGGTACGTCGGCACCCAGGTCGCGGCGGAGGGGATCTACTACGCGAGCGCCTTCGGCGCCGCCGCCTTCAGCGACGCGGTCACCGCCCACGAGGCGCTGGTCTTCCTCGCCGGTGCGAACTTCGCCGCCCTGTACGAGTGCGGCCTCGCGCACCTCACCGCCGTTTCCTGCGTCGCCGCCGCGGGGTTCGCGTCGTTCGAGACCGACTGGGCGCCGGCGGATTATCTGGCCGCGCCGGGCGCCCACGACTGGCGGCCGTTCGTGCGCTAAACCCTGCAGTGTGAGGGCATCGACCGCCCGAGCGACGAGGAGATCCTCGCCCGGGAAGACCTCACCAGGCAGAAGATCACTCGACTGGTCCGCGTCGACGGCCGGCAACCCGGCCCGGCAGGCTGTTCCTACGCGACCGTGATCAGCCCGTACTGCGCGGACTCGGCAACTGGCGACCGCGCGGCCTGGCAGACGCTCATGCGCAACATCATCGGACTCGTCCAGCCGGGCGGACTGTTCCTCACCGCCGCCCTGCGCCGCTGCCGCGGTTACACCGTCGCGGGGCACACGTTCCCGGGCGCCGACATCGACGAACGCGACCTCCGGACGCTCCTGCGCCGGGATTTCGACCCCTCCAGGCTGCGATCGAGGTCCGGCAGACCGGACAGGGCGGCACACACGGCTACTCGGCGATCGTGCTCTGCCGGGCCCGCAGGCGCCCGGCCGAGATCGACCCGGCCCTCGCCGAACTCGTCGCCGCCACCATGCGGCCGAACGGATTGCAGGACCGGGTGACCGTCCTCGGCCGAGAGCCCTCCTCGAAGGAGTGAACCGGCGGGCCGGCGGGTACCGGAGTCGGGCCGCCGGCCGAGGCCGGCGGCCCGATTCGTCACCGGAGGCCCTGATTCGTCATCGGAGGCAGAGCACGCTGACCAGCGTGGCCGTCGAGCCGGGAGTCACGTCGATCTCGGCACTCCGCAGATCCGCGGAGGGCTCGAAACGCCGGATCATCCCGGTGCCGTCCCATGCCCCGCCGCCCGCGCCGTGCACCCGGGTGTCCGGCGTGGTCGAGCAGAGGACGTTGCCGCTCAGTCCCGATTGCGCGGCCCCGACCGGCGTCTCCGTGCCGGTGGTGGTGAAGCAGATGGCGACCGCCTGCACACCCCACTGACCGTCGTAGCCGAGCGGAAGTTCCCGGGCGTACGCCCGGGAGATCCCGCGCGGCTTGTCGGATCGCACCACCTGAAGCCCGACGTCGCGGCCGCCGTTCACGACCTCACCGCCGTACCCGACGACCTTCTTGCCGGCCGAGCACGCCTTCGCCGTGTCCTGCGCGGTGGCCGACGACGGCCCGGTGACCGTCGAACGGACGACCTCATGCCCCGGCACGCTGCCGCTCGGCGCGCACACCGCGATGGCGCGCAACCGGTACGACGTGACCACCCCGGTCGGCGCGGCGGAGGTCACCGAGGCCTGGTCCGGCCCGGCGTTCTTGATCGGCTGCAAGCGCCGGAGGAAGACCCGGCCCGTCTCCTCGTCCTCGACCCGCGCACCGACGCCGACGATCCGCGGCGCCGACGCGGGACAGGTCGCCGTGGCGGTCTTGACCGCGACGATCGTGTCGTCGGTCGGATTCCCGAGCACCCGGACCACGCCGGAGACGGCCGTGGCGGGCGCCGCCAGCGCGGCCGCGGCGATCGCCCCCACGACCACTGCCGTTCCGATCGTTCTGAACATGTTCTGCACGCGATTCCCCCTGTCGGATCTGCGACCGGGACCGCCCCCTGCGGACCCGGACCATCGCCACCGGCCGCTCGTGCGGCGATACTTCCGCCTGGACCGATGCTGCGGGCCACTGTGCGCGGCCGGTCTTCGCAGATCCTTCGGAGTTCGTTGAATCGGCAGGTGAGATGCGTTTCCGGGTGCTGGGCGCGGTGGAGGCGGAGATCGGCGGCGGGCCCGTCGACCTCGGCCCGGCCCGGCAGCGCGCCGTGCTCGCGGCGCTGCTGGTGGACGCGAACCGGCCGGTGCCCGCCGACGCCCTGCTGCACCGGGTGTGGGGCGACCGGATGCCGCAACGCGCCCGCAACACCCTCTCCGGCTACCTGTCGCGGCTGCGCCGGGTGCTGGCCGCGGACCCGGCGACCGCGTTGAGCCGGCGCTCGAGCGGCTACCTGCTGACCGTGGATCCGGAGGCAGTGGATCTGCACCTGTTCCGCCGGCTGGTCCGGATCGGCCGGGAGAAGGCGGATCGGGACTCCCTCGCCGAGGCACTGACGCTGTGGCGGGGCGAGCCGTTCGCCGGCCTCGACACCCCGTGGTTCACCGGCGTCCGGGCCGAGCTGGCGGCCGAGCGCCTCGCCGCGCGGCTGGACGGTCACGAGCTGGCTCTGCGGGGCGGCCGCCATGCGGAAGCGCTGTCCTCGATCGCCGCGCTGCACGAGGAACAGCCGACCGACGAGCGGGCCGCCGGGCACCTGCTGCTCGCGCTCTACCGGTGCGGACGTCAGGCCGACGCGCTTCTCGCCTACCAGCGGGTGCGGCTGACCCTGGCCGACGAGGTCGGCGCCGACCCCTGCCCGCAGTTGCAGGACCTGCACCGGCGAATCCTCGCCGGCGCGGCGGATCTCACCCTGCCGGACAGAGCGCCGGCCACCGAGCGTACGGCGGCGGTGCCGCGACAGCTTCCCGCGCCGCCGCGGAACTTCACCGGCCGGGCCACCGAGCTCGCCGCCCTGGACGCCGCCCTGGCCGACACCGGCCACGCCGTCCCGCTGACCGTGCTGACCGGAACCGCGGGCGTCGGGAAGACCGCACTCGCGGTGCACTGGGCGCACCGGGTGGCCGACCGGTTCCCGGACGGGCAGCTCTTCCTGAACCTGCGGGGCTTCGATCCCCTCGACCGGCCGGTCGACGCGGCCGAGGCGGTCCGATCCGCGCTGGACGGGCTGGGCGTCTCGCCGTCCGCCGTACCGTCGAGTCTGGACCGGCAGACCGGTCTCTATCGCAGCCTGCTCGCCCACCGGCGGGTGTTGGTCGTGCTCGACGACGTGCGATCGGCCGCCCAGGTGCGCCCGCTGCTGCCCGGATCGCCCGGCTGCCTGGTGCTGGTCACCAGCCGCGACCAACTGCCCGGCCTGATCGCCACCGACCACGCCCAGCTGCTGCCGCTGCCCCTGCTCGGTCCGGAGCAGGCACGCGAGCTCCTGTGCGCCCGGATCGGGACGGCCCGGGTGGCCGCCGAGCCGGCGGCCGTCGCGGACCTGATCGCCCGCTGCGTCGGCCTGCCGCTGGCGCTGGCCGTGACCGCCGCGCACGCCCGAACCCGGCCACGGCTGCGGCTGGCCACGCTCAGCGCGGACCTGGCGAGCGCGGCGGCCGGCACCCCACTGGCGCCGTTCACCGGCAGCGATCCGGCAGTCGACCTGCGGTCGGTGTTCGCCTGTTCGTACCGTCTGCTGACGCCGTCCGCGGCCCGGCTGTTCCGGCTGTTGTCCGAATATCCGGGCGCCCACATCAGCCTGCCGGCGGCGGCCGGCCTCGCCGCCGGACCGGTCCGGGCCGAAATGGCCGAGCTGACCCGCGCGCACCTGATCGAGGAGGTCGGCTCGGAACGGTTCGCCATGCATGACCTGCTGCGGGCGTTCGCCGCCGAGCTGAGCAACAGCGAGGAGCGGACCGCGGCCCGGAACCGCGTCGTCGACCACTACCTGCACAGCGCGCACACCGCGGCGATGACTTTGGAGCCGCACCGCGATCCCGTCACCATGCCACCGGCGCTCGACGGCGTCGTGGCGGAGCGCCCGGCGGACGCCGCCGCCTGGTTCGTCGCCGAGCGCCCCACCCTGGTCGCGGCCGTCGAGCACGCCGCCCGAGCCGGCCTGCACGCCCAGGTGTGGGGGCTGGCCTGGTCGATGACCGACGCCCTCAACCGGCAGGCCCGCTGGCACGACCTGGCCGCCTGCTTCGCCCAGGCGGTGCGGGCGGCCGAACGGCTCGGCGATCCCGCCAAGGAGGGCTACGCCCGCCGGATCCTGGGACGGGCGCTGACCCGGCTCGACCGCCCCGACGAGGCATTGGATCACCTGAGCCGTGCGGTGGCGGCCTTCGAGCGCCTCGGCGACCCGGTCGGTCAGGCGCACAGCCACATCATGACCAGCGTCGTCTACGAGTATCTCGACCGATGGGAGGACGCACTGCGGCACGATCGGCGGGCGCTCGAGTTCTTCCGCGCGGGTGGCCACCGGGTCGGTGAGGCGCGGGCCCTCAACAACATCGGCTGGCGGCTCATCCGGCTGGACGACTGCCGGCAGGCGATCGAGCACTGCGAGCGGGCGTACGACATCTGCCGGGAGATCGGCAACCAGTACGACGAGGCGAACGCCGCGGACAGCCTCGGCCTGGCTCACCACCGGCTCGGCTGCCCGGACCGGGCGATCACGTTCTACGGCCGCGCGATCGACCTCTACCGCCGGACCGGGCACCGGCCCGGGGAGGGACTGTCGTTGCTGCGCATCGGCGACGCCCGGCTGGCGGCCGGCGAGACGGAGGCGGCCCACGCGGACTGGCGGCAGGCCGCGGGCATCCTCGCCGAGATCGAACACCCGCGCGCTGCCGAGGCTCGCGCACGGCTGACCGAAACTTAAGGACCGCTGCCTGCCCTCGGGATGCAAAGATAGGCGGATATCGATCCCGGAACTTCGCGGTGAAGGAGAAGCGGATGCGTGTGAGTCGACGGATGGCAACGGCTGGCGCGACGGCGTGCCTGGTGCTCGCGGGCGGTCTGCTCGCCGCCGGCCCGGCCGCCGGGCAGGCGATCCCGGCTGCGGGGGTCGCGACCGCGCCGCCCCCGGTCGTCAAATTCGAGGCCGAGGCACGAACGGCTCAGCGCGGAACCACAGTCGTGGCCGACGCCGGCGCCTCGGGCGGGTTCGTCGCCGGCGAGCTTTCCCACCGGGACTGGCTGCGCTACGACGACGTCGCGGTGGCGGGCTCCCGATTCACACTGCTCTGCTTCGTCGGCGTGGCGCCTTCGGGCACCGAGGTGGCCACCATCGACGTCCGTATCGGCAGCCGCCACGCAACGCCGACGCAGAGCATCGCCCTGCGCACCATCGGAGCACCCGCCACCAGACAGCTGGCCATCGGCGTCGGGCCCGTTCCCGATGGCGTGCACCGGATCTATCTGACCGTCCGCCAGCCGAGCCGAGGGCCGGAATTCGCACTGGACTACGTGACCTTCACGGCCTTCCCACCTCCGCCGTCGTTCAACTGCTGACCGCCTCACCGTCAGCTGCATCCGACTGCCGCACTTGCGACCGGACAGTCGACATCGGAACTCCTGCGGCGGGACTGTCGGGTTCGACTCACCTTGCCGACACCAGGAGCACCGACATGAGCGGTGACCAGTCTCGAAGCGACCTCGATCGCGTCCCGAACCGGCATGATGACAAC
This sequence comes from Actinoplanes sp. NPDC051388, assembly GCF_055586225.1. Taxonomy (NCBI): domain Bacteria; kingdom Bacillati; phylum Actinomycetota; class Actinomycetes; order Micromonosporales; family Micromonosporaceae; genus Actinoplanes; species Actinoplanes sp. NPDC051388. The sequence continues at coordinate 74,111 of NZ_JBVJIP010000011.1, forward strand.
CGCAACCTCATGATCACGTCGCACATCTATCTGCGTACCGCGATGGTCTGCCTGCTCGCCGCGCTCGGTCTCAGCGTGCTGCACCACACCTGGGTCCTGGATTTCGAACCACTGGGCTCAGTCAGTGCCTACTACTACACCCCGGCACAAACCGTTTCGTGGCATCGCTGATCGCGTTCGGCGCGTGCATGATCTCGCTGCGGGGCAAGGACGACTGGGAGGACCTGTTTCTCAACCTGGCCGGGATCTTCGCGGTCATCGTCGCAGTGGTCCCGACCTCGAGCGGATCAGACCGCGCGTCCGCGGCGGAAGGATGCACCCCGACGCAAGGGACAGGTTATCCCGGGCCGACTGACGGCAAGGAAGCCTGCGAATCGGCGGCCGCCCTGAGGGACACCGCCCGGGCCAGCATCGACAACAACATGGCTGCACTCATCGGAGTGGCGGTGCTCGGGCTGATCGCCACTGCCGTGTTCGTGATCCTCCGGCAACGCAAGGCGTCGGCCGTCCAGGGCAAGAGTCAGAACGACATCGACTCCAGGACGAGGCCCTGGTGGGGTTTTGTGGTCGGCGCCGCCGTCATTCTGGCCGCCAAGACAGAAGTCTCCGTAGGACTCGCAAGTGCCCATCACTGCGATACCGTTCGGGCATGCCCGGCGAGGATGGCTTCGGAAGCCATGCCTGGACCAAACGCACGGCGGGAGTGATGACGCCGGCCGAGCGGCGGCGTGCGATCGCGCCGATCGCTCGTGGCATGGCCGACTACGTCATCGGTTACGCGAAATTCGTGACGGGTTGGACGCCACGCGCTGCGGCGGCGTTGTCGCTCTCGGACCGGAGGATCCCGGACACCCCACTGTCGGCTGTCGCCGAAGACTCCGGCACGAGAAATGTCGTCAACTGCCCACAGGTCGATCTTGACCTTGTCGTTGGCCACGATGTTCAGATCTTCGGGATGCTCCACGACGACACCTCATCTTCTAACTGTCGCCGGGTGTCCACCACATCGGCCAGCTGGGTGGGCTGTCGCCGGCGGTTGCGGCGGGGCCGTGGTTCCTGAAGCCGTGCCGTAGGTAGAGATCGCGGTTCCGTGGATCGTTGGCTTCCAGATAGGCCATGCTTCCGGCCGATTCGAGCACGCTCAGTCGGTCGTGCAGGAGTTGGCTGCCGATCCCCCGGTTCTGCCGGCTGGGCTGGACGCCGAGGTACGCGAGGTAGTGATGGTCCCAGGTCGGGTGGCGCGCCTGCAGCGTCTTCGCGACCGCGCCGAGTCGCTCGATGGCGTGCGAGGCGGGCAAGTCCGACGGGTCGTTGAACTCGTAGACGTCGGTGACTCCGTCCGGCAACGGGTAGTTGAACCAGACGGCCACGCCGATGATCGCGCCGCCATCCTCGGCGAGCCGGACGGCACCCTGCTCGCCCGCATGGTCGAGCAGTCCGGTGAAGTACGGATACAGCAGGGCGAGGCGGATGGAGGCATCGGGCTCGGCCCACGTGATGATCGGGGTTCGGCGGAACGCCTCGGCCAGTACGGCGGCTGCGCTCGTGCGGTCATCGGGGCGGGCGTCGCGAATGTGGACGGTTCTCAAGCTCGGCACGGGAGGAGCCCTTCACTGCCGGGCATTCAGCGGCTGCCGGGAAGGAGACGGAGCTTGCGCAGCGTCGTGATGGACTGGTCGCGGCGGAGCCAAGCGATCACCAGGGCGAGCAGCCCGAAGATGATGGGGATGACCGGGTTGCCATCGTCGACGATGACGAGCTGGGTGATGGTCGCGCCGACCATCTGCACCGCGAGCGCGGCGGCGGCCAGACCGGCCAGCGGCAGGTAGAGCAACGCGAGGCCACCGAGGATCTCGGTTGCTCCCGTGAAGTAGCGCAGCCACTGGCCGGCGCCGATTTCTTCGTAGGACGCGACGATCTCCGCACCGCCGGTGTATTTCGTGATGCCGAAGTACAGGAAACCCACGGCCAGCAGCCCTTGCAGGGACCAGGCTGCGATGGATTGGACGCGTGACGGGGACGTGGCAAGAGAAGACATGCGTTACTCCTGAAGGTGAATGGTGAGGTCTCTTCGGCTGCGGGCTGACCAGCGCCGTGGGCAAGCGGTCAGTCGGCGTTGTCTTCGATGACCGTGGTGCTGTAGTCGCCGGTCCAGGACGCCCGCGCGCCGGAGTCGCCGATGAGATAGACGTCGTAGAGCGCGGCGCCCGCGATGAGGGAAGCGACGACACCGACGACCACCGTCACGGCGGTGTTGCGCGGGGCGAGGAAGGTTCGCTTGCGTCCGGAAGGCGCGCCACTGAACCGCATTGCTTCGCGATGGCGCCACCAGGTGACCAGCGCCATGACAGTCACCGCGAAGGCGGCGTACAGCGCCGTGTCACCGAGCTGGGTGTGGTCCTCCAGGAGAGCCGAGTCGGGGACTCGATCCTGCAGCCATTGGCCGGCATCCATGGTGATCGGCACCAGCACGAGGATTGCGGCCGACAGGAGTACGTTCGGCCCGGCCAGCCGGCGGCGCGCCGCCGGCCACCAAGCAGTGAGAACGAGTAGCACCGCCGCCAAGGGAAGCAGCACCACGATGGCGTGCACCAGCAGGATGTGGGCGGGCAGCCCGTTGACGGTGCCCATGAGTGTCCTCCGAAGTCAGGTGACAGTGCTGGAAAGGTCAGGAAAGGTTCAGCGGCCGGCTGGTGCGCTGATCGCTCTGAGCCGCCCGTTGAACGCAAGCGTGTCGCCACGACGGAACCACGCGACGACGGCGAGAAGGATCATCAGGATCAGGGGTACGAGCGCGTCGGGGCCGGAGAGGAAGATCCCGGGAAATACGGCGCCGCCCAGGACGCCGGTGAGCCCGAGCGCGCCGAGACCGCTCACGCCCGGGATGATCAGTCCGAATCCCCCTGCGATTTCCAGAGTTCCGACCAGAATGCGCAGCCAATGTCCGACGCCGACGTCCGTGAAGGTCTGCACGGTCTGCTCGGTCCCCATCACATTGCCGGGCCCGAAATAGACGATGAAGAGCACCGCCACAGAGACCTGGACGACCCAGAGCGCGGCGCTGCCACCTTTCACAGGCGCGCCGGTTCCGGCGGCGGTCAGCGTTCGGTTCATGAGTGTGCTCCAGGTCGTCGAAGTTGCCGGGTCACTGAGGCGAACGCGCCTCGATCACGGCCTAACGATCGTCGGGTGAGGGCATGCTCCGCGTCCTACAGCTATGGACAATGCGAGGTACCACGGTTGCAGTAGGGATGCCCGCAAGCGGTGTCGTTCGAGCTCAGGCGTCCTTGCGCTTCAGCCGCCACGCGGCCGCGGCGCCGACCACCACGAGATAGGCGAGGAAGACCAGCATTCCGGCCCACGGGGCAAGGTCGTTGTCGCCGCGGGTGAGCGCGCCCATGGCCGCTCCCGCCGACTCCGGCAGGTACGGGCCGACGTCGTCACGCCAGCTCTCCGGCAGCAACAGTCCAGCGATTCCGGAGAGGAGGAACATGGCGCCGAAGTAGGTGCTCAGGGCGGCCGGGGTGGAGCGGAGCAGCGCGCCCAGCGCCAGACCGAGCAGTCCCGCGCCGGTGAGGTATCCGGCCGAGCCGATGATGGCCCGGACGACGCCCGGATCGGCCAGGGAGGCACCGCTGTCGCCGAGGATCGCCTGGCCGCCGAGGAAGGCGATGAACGCTGAGACGACCATCAGGCCGAACGTCACGCCGGCGAACACCACGGCTTTGCCCCACAGGACCCCGAGCCGGGTCGGCACCGCGGCGAAACTGGATCGGATCATGCCGGTGCTGTACTCGCCGGCCATGAACAGCACGCCGAGGGTTCCCAGGATGAGCTGGGCGAAGTTCATGCCCGCCAGGCTGAGGTCGATGGGGTTGTCCGGTCCATCGCCGTCCAGCTGGCCGCTGGCACTCATCCATGCGGCGAGCAGGCCGAGTCCGACGAAGAGGATCACCGAGACGGCGAGTGTGACGGTGGTCGAACGCAACGACCAGAACTTGATCCATTCGGATCGGATCACCCTGAGTTGAGTAACGCGCAGGCGGCCGGCCGCCTCGTTCCCGCGGTGGGCGAGAGTGCTCATCAGGCGGCCTTTCCTGCCGCGGCTGCGAGCGGCGGCTGCGTGGCAGTGGCGGTGTATTCCACGGCGTCGTGGGTGAGGGTCATGAAGGCTTCCTCGAGCGAGGGCTGCTGAGGGGTCAACTCGTGCAGGACGAGCCCGGCCCCGGCCGCGAGATCACCGATCCGGTCGGCGCTGAGCCCGGAGACCTCCAGGACGCCGCGGCAGACGGTGGTGACCGAGATGTTCGGTCCGACCAGAAGGTCGTGCAGAGCGGCTGTCTGCGGAGAGCGGACCCGGACGGTCTTCAGCGAGGCTCGTTCGATGAACTCGTCGACGGAGACGTCGGCGATCAGCGCGCCGCGGCCGACGATGATCAGGTGTTCCGCGGTCACTGCCATCTCGTTCATCAGGTGCGACGACACGAAGACGGTGCGGCCGTCGGCCGCCAGATTGCGCATGAGGTTGCGGATCCACAGGATGCCTTCGGGGTCGAGTCCGTTGACCGGCTCGTCGAGGATCAGCGTCCTGGGGTCGCCGAGCAGGGCCGAAGCAATGCCGAGCCGCTGACCCATGCCCAGGGAGAATCCGCCGGCCCGTTTACGGGCCACCTCGTGCAGACCGACGATGTCGATCACCTCGTCGACCCGTGCGGCCGGGATGCCGGTCGTGGCGGCCATCGCCAGCAGATGGTGGTATGCCGATCGTCCGGTATGGACAGCCCGCGCCTCGAGAAGCGCTCCTACCTCCTGCAGCGGGGCGGCGTGTGCGGCGTACGAGCGGCCGTTGACCGTTGCCGTGCCTGACGTGGGGCGGTCCAGGCCCAGGATCATCCGCATCGTGGTGGATTTCCCGGCACCGTTGGGCCCGAGGAAGCCGGTGACGATGCCCGGCTGGACGGTGAAGGTGAGCCCGTCGACGGCGGTTTTGTCGCCGTAACGCTTGGTGAGTTCATGTACCTCAATCATGCCGACCACAATGGATGGGCCGAGCGCTGATCGCGTCTTCCACGTGTGGGCATTTCCGGCTACCACGGTTGTAGTAGCCCGGCGGGGTGATGGGGGTCGTCAGTGGTGGAGCCACGATGGCCGACCCGGGTTCCGGCCCGCGTCCTCCCGTCGTGGTCGTTGCGGACTACCGCCGCCGTGGTAGCCATGGCTTCCGGAGCCGTACTACACGTGCACGACGTCAGCGACGCCGCGGTTCCGTACGGTGACCGGCATGGTCCTGTTGAACACCCGATTCCCGCGCGCCTGGGCTGCTGCGGTGCGCCATCCTCAGATGGTGGACGCGCTGCTGGGTGCGCTCATCGGCGTGTTGTCCCTGCTCTCTGTGCTGGAGGGGCCCCGCGGCATCCCGGGTCGCGACCTGACGGCACTGGACGTCATGGTCGCCGCGGCCGCTGCCCTGCTGGTCACCCTGCGGCGCCGCTGGCCGGTGCCGGTCCTGGTGATCGTCACCGGCGCGGCGGCATGGGCGGTGGCTGACCGAGGAGAGATCTACTCGCTGACCACGGTGTCGGTGATCTGCGCGTACACCGTGGCCTCGCATCGGAGGCGGACGACCGCGTGGACGGCGGGCGTGTCCGCCGCCCTGGTCGTCTTCTTCGCCGCCGTGGTGTTCGACGGACAGGTGTGGGACTCCTCCGAAACCCTGGAGGACCTGGCCTGGATGGGGATGGCCGTCGCGGTCGGTGACGCGGTGCGGACCCGGCGGGCGTACGTCGCGGCGGTCGAAGAGCGGGCCGAGCGGGCCGAGCAGAGCCGCGAAGAGGAAGCCCGGCGGCGGGTGGCCGAAGAGCGGCTGCGCATCGCCCGCGAGCTGCACGACATCGTGGCGCACCACATCGCCCTGATCAACGTGCAAGCGGCAGTGGCGTCGCACTTGCTGCGGCCTCGCCCGGATCAGGCCGAGGAAGCCCTGGGACACATTCGGCAGGCTGTCGGCACCGTGCTCGACGAACTCTCCACCGTGCTGACCGTGCTCCGCCACGCCGACGACCCGGAAGCCACCACCGAACCGACACCCGGCCTGAGCCGGCTCGGCGGGCTGCTCGACTCCGTGGCTGCAGCCGGTTTGCGGGTCGCGCACCAGCAGGACGGCGAAGCCAGACCACTGCCCTCCGCCGTCGACCTCGCCGCCTACCGCATCGTCCAGGAATCACTGACCAACGTCCGCAAACACGGCGGCGACCCCACCGCCCACCTCCGGCTCAGCTACACCGCCAGAGGACTGGCCATCGCCGTCGACAACCGGACCAATTCCACAGCCGGCGCGCGCCCGCGAACCGGGCACGGCCTGACCGGCATGCGTGAACGCGCCACGTCGCTGGGCGGGACACTGGATGCTGGTCCCGACGCGGACGGCCGGTTCGCCGTGCGAGCCTTTCTGCCCGCCCCACTCAGTAAGAAGGTGTAGACGTGACCAAACAGATCCGGGTGTTGCTCGCCGACGACCAAGCCCTCATCCGAGCGGGATTTCGCGTCCTCATCGAGTCCGCGCCAGACCTCGAGGTCGTCGGTGAAGCCACCAACGGTCGTGAAGCGGTCGCCCTCGCCCGCAGCGCTCGCGCTGACGTCATCCTGATGGACATCCGGATGCCGGAGCTCGACGGCATCGAAGCGACCCGCATGATCACCGCCGACGAGAACCTGGCCGGGGTCCGGGTGCTCATCCTGACCACCTTCGAGCTCGACGAGAACGTGCTGCGAGCACTGCGTGCCGGCGCCAGCGGCTTTCTCAGCAAGAGTGTTCAGCGTACCGAACTGCTCGACGCCGTCCGCGTCGTCGCCGGCGGCGAAGCGCTGCTGTCGCCGAAGGCCACCCAAAGCTTGATCTCCCGATTCCTCGACTCCCCTGAACCGATGCCGCTGCCTTCACCGGCCCAGCTCGACGCTCTGACCGACCGCGAACGCGAAACCCTCTCCCTGGTTGCCGCCGGGCTGTCCAACGACGACATCGCCGAACGCCTCTACGTCTCACCACTGACCGCCAAGACTCACGTCAACCGGGCCATGACCAAACTCGGCGTACGCGACCGAGCGCAGCTGGTCGTCATCGCCTACCAGTCGGGTCTGGTGCGGCCCGGCGAGATGCCGCCGTCGCGTTGACCGCGGGCGCTCGGCGTGGCGCCGCTCGCACTACCACCGCGGCGGTAGGACGCAATTACCACAACGAGGAGACGCGGACGACCCCCGCGCCGTAAGACCGTGGCCTCCATGGGAATGTCCTCGAACCGGCCCGCCCGCCGCTGGCCAAACTTTGTCGTTCGCTCACTGGGGATCCTGGTCATTCTTCAAGTGCTGGCGCAGGCCGCGCTCGCCGGCGCCTTCATCACCGGCAATATCGGCCTGCTGCGTCTGCACAGCTTCAACGCCATCCTGCTCATGCTGACCTCCCTCGCTCTCATTCCGGTGACAGTCGCTGTCGTCCGGGCCGGCAGTGGCCCGCGGTGGCCGATCCTGCTCAGCATCGCGCTGTGGGTGACGGTAGTGACGCAGGCCGTCCTGGGTTTCCTTCGCCGAGTGGGTTTGCACATCCCCCTGGGCATGACCCTCATGTGCCTGGCCACGGCGTTCACCTGGTGGGCGTTCAGCCACCGCCCCTCCGGCCGGCGACCGGGCCTGACGTCCACGCGGCCCGAGGCGGACGTGGCCCCGGTCGGCGCGACCATCACCACCGGAAACCAGGCATGAGCGCCGGCCTGTCGCGGCGCCGCCTGTTCGCTCTGGCCGGAGCCACCGGAACCGTCGCACTGACCGGATGCGGCACACCGGCGGACGGACCCGGCACCGGCGCTCTGCTGACCAGCCGGCTGCCACTCCCGCCACGATTCCGGACGCCATTGCCGATCCCGCCAACCGCCAAGCCGTTGATCAGCAACGTCGCCGGTGACCATGTCTCTCTGACCCAGCGAGTCGCCGACGTCCAGATCCTGCCCGGTCACACCACCAGCATCTGGGGCTACGACGGGATGTTCCCGGGTCCGATCATCCAGGCCCGACGGGGGCATCCGCTGACCGTGACGATCCGCAACGAGTTGCCCGTGCCCACCTCCACCCATCTGCACGGCGGGGTGACACCGCCGGACTCTGACGGCCTGCCCCTGGACCTGACCATCCCGGCCGGCTATTCACCCGCCCCGCCGCACCTGCACGGCGCCGGCGCTCGAGTCCACGAGGTCAGCCGCGACTACCGGTACCCGATGGAGCAGGCGGCAGCGACACTCTGGTACCACGATCACCGGATGGACTTCACCGGGCCACAGGTGTGGCGAGGGCTGGCCGGGATGATGATCGTGTCGGACGACCAGGAGGATGCACTGCCGCTGCCGCGGGGCGACCGGGACCTCCCGCTGCTGCTCTGCGACAGGGCCTTCGAGGCCGACGGTTCGCTGCGCTATCCGATGCGAGACATGACGATGACCTCACCCGGGGCCGACGGGGACTTCCAGGCCGGCCTGTTCGGCGACGTCATCCTCGTGAACGGCGCTGCCTGGCCCCGGCACGAGGTGGCCGCCGTCCGCTACCGGCTCCGGCTGGTGAACGGGTCGAACGCCCGCCGCTATCGGCTCGGTCTTACGCCGTACGGCGCCCTCGTGCAGATCGGCAGCGACGGCGGCCTGCTGGCCGCTCCGGTCAGCCATCGAGAGGTCATGCTGTCGCCCGGCGAGCGGTGCGACGTGCTGGTCGACTTCTCCGCGTTCCCGGTCGGCAGCGAGGTCGACCTGGTCAACTCCCTCGGCAGCGGCGCCACCCGGGATGTCATGCGCTTCGTCGTCGCCCGCACCGGCAAAGACGACACCGGTGTCCCCGACCGGCTCGCCGAGGTGCCCGTGCTGACCAGGGCGGACGCCGTCGAAACACGGCAGTTCAACTTCCGTTTCGCGGCCGAGAGCTGGACGATCAACATGCAGACCTACAACCCGGCGGCCTCGATTGCCGCGCCACGTCTCGGCACCGTCGAGCTGTGGCGGCTCACCAGTGACTTCCACCATCCGGTGCACGTGCATCTCGCGCACTTCCAGGTGTTGACCCGCGGAGGACGACGCCCGGAGCCGTGGGATGCCGGATGGAAAGACACGGTGGATGTGCGGGCATACGAGCCGGTGGAGGTTCTGGTGAGGTTCGCGGGATACCGGGGCCGTTACATGATGCACTGCCACAATCTCGAGCACGAGGACATGGGGATGATGGCCAACTTCGATGTCGTCTGACGCACCGGGTGCACCTTTCGTCCGCGGCGTCGGGCCGGCCTCAAGATCTCCAGGTGCCAGGGCCGGCAGCGAACGAAACCGGGAGATGCGCGACGCCGGAGAAGATCGACGTATGCCAAACCGGCTCCCCCGCCAACCGCAGTCCCTGCAACAAGCGGCACAGCGTCGTGATCACCACCTCCGCTTCCAGCTGCGCGAGGGAGGCACCGAGGCAGTAGTGTGGGCCCCGGCCGAACGAGAAGTGGCCTGCCGGCTCACGCGTGAGGTCCAACCGGTCGGGGTCTGAGTACCGGCCCGGGTCGCGGTTCGCGGAGCCGAGCCCCAGGACGACCCGTTCGCCCGCCGGTATCGTCGCACCGGCCAGCGTGACCGCCTCCTTGGTATACCTCGTCACGCCGATCGCCATCGGCCCGCAATACCGGAGCAGTTCTTCGATCGCTGTGTCCGCTGCGGACAAGTCATCGCGCAGAACACGGAGCTGCTCGGGATTCTCGATGAGCGCGAGCATCGCCGAGCCGATGAAGTCGGCGGTCGTCTGGTAGCCCGCGACCAGCAACAGGGCCGCGGTCTCGACCACCGCCGGCTCGCTCAGGTCATCCGCGGCGGCGAGGGCGCGCAGCAGGCTGTCCTCGAGCCGCTCGCGTCGGACCAGTGTGGTGATGTAGTCGAACAGGCGCAGCCGCGCCAGAGCACTGTCCGGCGAGGGGGCGAGCATCTCGTTGGCGGCGCCCTGGAAGTGGTCGCGCTCGTCGACGGGAACGCCCAGCAGCTCACAGATGAAGCGCATCGCGATGGGCAGCGCGACGTCGGTGACGAGGTCGGCGCGCCCGGCCGGCAGGACTGCGCCGACGGCGTCAACGGTGATCCTGTGCAGATAGGGCCGCAGGGCACGGATTCGGCGTGGCGACAATGCGGCGGTCGCGGACCGGCGCAGCCGGGCGTGTGCCGCGCCGTCGACACCCATGAAGCCGAACTTGACCGATGACGTGCCGTCGCTCAGGAACGAGCCGTCGCTTGTCAGCCGGGGATCGACGGCGGCGTGCGCGATGTCCTCCGGCCGGATCAGCAGCCATGCCGGCAATCGCCCGTGCAGCATGACCTTCACGACCGGTCCGGCGTCGGCGAGCCGGCGGAGGTCCTCGTAGATCGCAGGGCCCGGCACGAGGCAGGCCGGTCGCGTCGTCATCGTCGTCCTCGCCGTGGCGCGAACGGCCTCGATTGGAGCAGGGGCACCATGCTGGTGAAGTGATGGCGCTGCCGCTGCGAATAGGCCAGATGGGCGGCGGTGGGGTCCTCGACCAACGTATTCATGGTCGCCCGGTCGAACTCGAGTGTCGCACCGGCGCGCATCGCGGCGATCACCTCCCGGTATCCGACGATCCCCGCGAGCACGGCGTGTGTTCGGGGGTCCGGCCAGAGCGCACGAACCTCGTCCACCATCGACGGGGTTCCGGTCAGCATGTTCCGCACCCGGCGGGACAACCGTTCGTGATAGCCGGCAGTGGGCGACAGGCACCGCACCGACACCCGAGCGTGATGCCGCCAGGTGGGGTCGGCCGCCATCCGAGCGATCAGCGAGGTGGAACCACCTTCGAGCACCACCACCCGATTTCCGTCGGCGTGGTGTTTTTCGAGCATGTGGCAGAGCCGTCGGTACGCCTGCGCCGCGGGGAGCACACCGTCCGCCACTCGGCGCTCGTCGAGGAATATCCGGTTGTCCTGCCCGGCCCCGTGGCCCCGCGCCGATCCGACCGCGAGCTCGGCATGGCATTGCACGCGGTCCAGAACGACGATCGGTGCGTCGACCTTTCCCGCCAGCTCGATGGCGCGGTGGGTCTTCCCCACTCCGGTCGGGCCGAGGATGAGAACCAGGTTGAGCCACTGACCGTCGTCGGTGGTGGCCGTGCCGGCGTCCAGCGCGCCCCTCACGATGACGAGCCGCGAGCTGGCGGACCGGACACGGGAAAATCGATCGTGCCTGCGATCAGCCCCAGGCCGAGAGCGGCGTCGCGCCCGACGAGTGATCCCGAGGTGTTGATGCGCCGCCACGTGGCGGCAGGGTCGCGGCTGTAGGACTGGCTGAACTGATCGAGTCGCATCGGCAATCCTTTGTGGACGTCCACGGGCGGCCCTGTGACCACGAATGTAGCCGTGGGCGATCTCGCCGCGGGAGCCTGACGGGCCGTTCGTACAGCAGGTGTGCACCTTCGGGTCGGCACCGGCAGGGCTGTGCCTACTGCGGCCGCGGATTCGACTTCATTGCTACCGCGCCAGCGGTACCTCGACAGATACCACCGTTGCCAGATGGCGGACGGATCTTCGGCTGAAACGCTTTGCGAGCAACGGGCGTACGCCCCTTCGCTGTTGTCGGCCATCGAATCGGATCGAGGGAACCGTGCGTCGTGAATGGTGGTACCGAGCCTGTGGCGAGTTGCTGCTCGTCGCCATCTTCTTCTTCGGCTATCGGGCAGGTCGGTTGATCACAACCGGCGAGACTGCCGACGCCCTGGCCACCGGCGAGAGTGTCTGGCGCCTCGAACGACTGTTGCGCCTGCCGGATGAGGCCGCGCTGCAACAGACCGTGCTGGGCCACGACACGCTGGTCACCCTGATAAACAGCTACTACGCGTTCGTGCACTTTCCGGCGACAGCCATCTGCTTGATCTGGCTTTACGTCCGGCACCCGGCCCAGTACCGCCGGACCCGTTCGGTGCTCGCCGTGCTGACCGCGGGGGCTCTGCTGGTGCACGTCCTCGTGCCGTTGGCGCCACCGCGTTTGACCGCCCTCACGGGCCTGGTGGATACCGGCACGCTCTACGGGCCGGGCGTTTACGGGTCACCCGAGATCGACACCGCGAGCAACCAGTACGCGGCCATGCCGTCATTGCATGTGGGCTGGTCCCTGGTGGTCGCTTTGGCGCTGATGGCGGTGACCCGCAGCCGCTGGCGAGCCCTGTGGATGCTGCATCCGATCGCCACGCTGTACGTCGTGGTCGTCACCGGAAACCACTACGGCCTCGACGCGATCGTGGCCGTGACGATGGTGGCCATGGTGCTGTTCGTGATGCAGCTGCTGCACGGCAGGGCGGTTGTCATGCCTCGACTGCCTGTCTCTCCCCCCGTCACTTCGCCGGCACCGGCTGTCGTGCAAGACGGCCCGGCGCCCGCATACCTGCGATCCATGAGTCCCGCTGACCGATAGGTCCGGAGGGAGGTTCCGCGGCGGGGTCTCCATCGGTGGCGCGGTCAACCCTCGGGCGCGTCGCCAGGCCGCTCGCGCGCGCGGGTGATAGCGCCACTCGAACGGCACGAACCGCCAGCCGAACGAGACCGCGACACCGATCATCCGGAGCGCCACGGCGCTGCGCCGTGACCACCGATAGCCCAACCTGGCTCGCACCACCGGCGGGTACATGCCAACGGTCAACCACACGACGGAAGGGTTTCGGCGTACAGTTGCTCCTTCTGCGGCTCGGTGAGCGGGCGGCCGAAGTGCCGGCACATGACCACCGGAACCATCGCGAAGGTCGCGTGCGCCCAGAAGACGAGATCTGAGTGTGTTGACCATGGGCACGCGCCGGCCGGTCATGATCTTGCATGGGGCGATTCTGACACGCGATTATTTGCATGAGTGACGGTCAGGCATTTCCGGCGATATCGCGATCGCCATTCCTGAAAGTGCACTCCCATGTCCTAACGGGAAACGTTGGCGGGGAGCTTGATCTGCCGAACCGGGAGTTCCGTGTAATGCCGGTGGGGCGGCGACGACACGCCGCCACGTACGGAGGAGAACCTTCATGCTCAGCACCCACCGCTCACGCGTTCGCGCCCTGGCCGTTGTCGGCATGGCCGGTGTCCTGGCGGCCGTCGGCGCCGTGACCTTCCAGGCCTCGGCCACCGAAGTCGCCGCACCCCCATCCTCTGCCGGCTTCGCGCCGGGCTCCCGACAGGTCTCCGTCCCCCGCCTCCCCGCCGCCATCAAGCCGCCGGCGGGCAGTCGCCTGCTGGGTGCGTATGTCGTGGCGAGCGGAACACAGACGTACAAGTGCACTGGCGGCATCTTCACGGGTGCTTCCACACCCGAAGCTCAGCTGGTCGGCACCGGCGGCGAAATCCATCACTTCGGCGGTCCGAGCTGGCAGTCCGAACGCGACGGCTCGCTGGTCACCGCCACCAAGACCGCCGAGAGTCCCCGCGCCGGGACGATCCCGGAATTGCTGCTGACCATCAACAGCCACTCCGGGACGGGGATCCTGAGCAACGCCGCCTACATCAACCGGCTGTATACCTCGGGCGGTGTCGCCCCGGCCGGATCCTGCGCCGACGGCGCCACGACGGCCGTGCCCTACAACTCCGTCTACGTCTTCTGGTCGAACTGACATCTGATTCAGATCCGAGTCCGCGATCTGGCAGCCGGCCATGGGCTCCTCAGCCCATGGCCGGCTCGGCGCGGGCGGTAGAGCTATGCCCGTGTGGCGGTTGTCTTGGCGGCCTCTATCGCCGACGTGTAGTCGGGGTTGGCCCCGATCTGGGCGAGCAGCACGTTCGCTGAGTTGTAGCAGTCGAACCTTTCGATCTTTCCGTCACGGAGAAACCAGAGATCCGCCGTCGGCACGTCGATCCGGTTACCGGTCGGCGGGATTTCGCCGACCGGGGTCGGGAAGCCGCCGAGGTGCGTTCCCTGGATTCGGAGTTCGACGGCGACGACGTCACCGAGTGCGTGCACTTCAAGCAGCTCGCGGTGGACGTCGGGGAAAACGCTGGCGAAGCCCGACAACGCCTGAGGAATCTGGTCTCCGCGGAAGGTCAGCGAATTCGGCAGGTCGTTGAACGTTCCGTCTTCGGTGAACAGGGCGCGGAAACCTTCGCCGTCGAGGGTGTTCCCCTCCGCCAGCCGGTATGCCTCACGGACGATCTCTCCGTTGCTTTTCACTTCTGCTCTCCTTGATGCGCGGAGTCGCTACGGGTAATAGGTTGCTGCCGGCCGGCGACGCTTGCGATGCGGTCTCACCGTTGCGCGCTCCCACCAAGTTACCAAGTTTTTGACTATATGGACAATAACGTAAGCTTGCTCACGTGCCTCGTCCCCGCAAGTTCCTCGAGAGTGATGTCGTCAGCAGCGCCAGTGAGGTGTTCGCCGTGCACGGCCTTGCCGCCGCGACACTGGATGACCTGGTGCGGGCGACCGGCCTGGGGAAGCAGAGCCTGTACAACGCGTTCGGCGGAAAGCGGGAGTTGTTTTTGCGGGCGCTTTCCGAGGATCGCGAGGAGGCGACGCGCGCCGTCACGGAAGCGCTCGGACACGATGACGCTTTGCCGCTGGAGCAAATCCGAGGTCACGTGCTCCGGATGGCGATCGAGTTCAGCAGCACTGATCGGCGGGTCTCGCTCACCACACGTGCGCTGGTCGAGTCGACCGGTGCGGAGGATCCACTCTCGACGGCCACGAAGGCCGGCATCGAACAGCTCGCGGGCGTCTACGCTCAATGTCTGGAACATGCGCGGGAGAACGGGGATCTCCCGGAGGACGCGAACGTGCAATCGCTGGCGGTTTACTTTGTCGCCGTGACCCGAGGGATGGAATTACTCGGCCGCGCGGGTGTGGGCCGCGGCGTTCTCACGGCGGTCGCGCTCGACGCGCTTCGCGTGCTCCACGGTCAGCGGATAGAAGCGGTCGATGACGCCGAGGCCCTCCGCGGCCCCGCCTGATCTTCCGACAACGAATTCGGGCTTCTATTACCGCTCGTACGTACCGATGAGCCGGCCGCGACCCAGCAGGTTTCCAGCGATCCGCTTACGCACCGTCCCGATGGAGCCGACCTCAGCAGGCAGGCGGGTCCAGGCCAAGCCCGGTGCGACGTTACCGCCGACGCCTCTGCCTGCGTGCGCCTGTGGGATCGGCCCGCCGCTGGGAAAGTCCGGGCTGGCCAGCACGACGTTCTCCGGCGCCGCGAAGGCGGGTGCGAGCCAGACGCTGTGGGTGTCTCCGGCGCGTACCTCTCGCAGAGCGCGGCTGACTGACCAGGATGCCATGAGTTCCTAACCGGTTCGGGCGGGAGCGGAGGCCGAGGAGACGTTGTGCACACCGGCGCCCACGGCGAGCTCGACGTAGTCGCCGTGCACGGTGGCTGAGTGCACCGCGGGGTTTGCGCCCGTCGCCCGCCCCTGGCGCCAGACCGGGCGTCCGTCGACCTTGATGTCGATGGAGCGTCCGAACGTGGGAACCGCAATGGTGCCCGACGTTCCACTCGGCGCCTGAACACGCATCGCGAACTGCCCGGAGGCGCTGTTGTGGCTCCACGCCACGGCGAGCGGGCCGTGCGGCGTGGGCGCCTGGCCCTTGGTCCAGGCAAGGTCGCCCGGCTGCGGCCGCACCAGCCAGGTCCGGTAGCCGGGCTCGATCGGCTGGATTCCGAGGACGTACTTCGACAAGGCGGAGGTCGGCATCGCCGACCAGCCGTGCGCCATGCTGGTCTGGCTCGATGCCTGGGTTCCGGTGACGCTTTCGTTCTCCCAGAACGTTCCGGTGTAGAGGTCGCCGGGGGCGATCATCGGGCTCCACGCGTTGGTGAGCAGGCGCAGGGCGTTGGTCGTGTCACCGACGCGGAAGCGTGCGTTGAGCTCGAATCCGGTGATGAACGGGCTGATGGTGTCCTGGTAGCCGCTGGAGAAGGGCAGCGTGCCGGAGGGCGTCCACAACTCATTCTTGATCTTCGCGAGGATGCCGGGCACCTTGTCAGCCGGCGCGATTCCGAACTCGATCGCGAGCACGTTGGCGTCTTGGGCGACCACGCCCGTGACGGTGTCGCTCAGCTCGTAGACGCCCGTTTCGGCGTTGAACAATCTCGCGTTGATCGCCGTTTTCAGCGCCGCGGCCCGGGCCGCGTACTGGCCGGCCATGTCGGGGTGGCCAGCAGCAGTCGCCAGGCGGACACCGTCGAGCAGGGTCTGGTAGTAGAGGGCGTTGTATGCGGTCACTTCGCCAGTCTTGGGACCGTCGTAATAGTCCCAGTCCGCACCGTTGCCGCCGGTCGTGACGAACAGCCCGTTCGGGCCGACCTGCTCGGCGCTCCACGCCAGTTCCTTGGCCACCAGGGGCCATTGCTGCTGCACGAACTCGAGATCAGCGGTGTATTGGTAGTACTCGGCCAAGACTCGGACGAAGTACATCGAGTACGAAGCCGAGTACGCGTTCCTGGTGTTTCCCGGCGGGCCGGTGTTGATCGGTGTCTGCGGCGGCATGAAGCCGGAGACGTAGCCGTTGCTTCCCGCCCAGCTGCCCAGCAGTTCGAGCGAACCACGTACGTACTCGCTCGCGTTGGAGGAGTAGAACACCGTCGGTCCCTCGACGGCGAGGTCGCCGGACCACACGGCGCGGTCACGTTTCGCGCCATCGAGGATCAGTGGCACCGTGTTTCGGCCGGGGATGGTGAAGTCCGCGATCGCCGCGGAGTTCGACAGCGAGTTCTGATAGAGCCGGCCATCCGGTGAGGTGATCGAGAGCCTGCGGAAGCTCGCTTGTTCGCCGGTGAACTGCCGGAATCCGAAGGAGCCGGTGGCATAAGCCGCGGTGTCGGGGGCAAAGGTGGCCGAGTCGAAGCTCGCGATCCGGCGCCCGTCGAGGTATGTCGTCACCGTCGTTCCGCTGACCACCTCCTTGATGGTGTGCCACGTTCCCGGCAGGACCGGCGTCGGGAGGGGCACGTTCGCAATCGTCTTGTAGGTTCCACCGGACTGCGAGATCTGCTGCAGGACGTTCGGGCCTCCGCCGGGCACCGTGTCGTCGGAGGCGTCGAGAATGATCAGGTAGCCGTGCTGGGCGTCCTGTCCGCGCAGCATCCACCCGGCCTGATTCGCCGTGATCTTCGTTTGAAAGGTGACCGTGTAATCGGTCCAGGCGGCTCCAGCGGTCAGCAGCCCAGCGCCTTCGGTCGAGCCGGGAACGTCAAGGGACCTGTCGTCGGTGTTCCACCGAGGTCCGGTGGTGCCGACCGGCAGCTGGTTGACCTCCGTGGTGTAGACACCGCTGTGCCAGTAGCGGTTCAGTTCGTCGGAGCTGGAGACGAAGTAGCCGCTGTTGCGATCCAGCCGTGGCCGGAAGGCGGTGTATCGGATGGCGACCGAGCGGAACGAGATGCTTCCCGGAGTCGTCAGCGATATCTGTTGGTAGCGTTGCCCTCCCTGGATTTCCGGGTTGGTTATCCGTCCGGGCCCGCTGACCTTGTAGATGTTGTATCGGTTCGGATCGCCACTGGCCCAGGGCGGCACGCCGTCGCCCCTCGGACCGATCTGCGTGCGGGTCTCGCTGTAGCCCGCCTGCAGCGTTGGTGAGCCGGAGACCGCGCTGACGTCGAAGGTCGGGAACCCGCCGACCTCGTGTCCGTAGTCCAGAACGATCGACGCACCGCCGATGGTCGTCGGCACCGGCGGATTGGACTGCCCGGTGACCGTTACCCGCGTCTCGAAGCCGGCCGGCTGGCCGTCCGTCGCGCTGGTCTGGATCGAGTAGTCGACGGGGAAGGAAGCAGTCCGCCCGTCCGGCGACAAGGTGTCCGTGCGCGGCCAGAGCACTACGCGACTGGCCGAGGTGCTCGAGCCGAGGTCGACTGTCACCCATACCGGGGACGCACTCACGTCGGTCGAGCCACGGGCCGTCGACGTCCATCCGTGGGCGGAGCCGTTCTGCGTGTCGGTGACACCGTCGGTGAGGAATCTCTGGCCCCAACCGGCCGCTTCGATGGTGTCAGAGGCAGCGACGGGTACGCCTGCCGCGAGATTCAGGTTCGGGTCCGCACCGAAGACTTGGAGCTCGGCCAGCTGCACGTAGGTCCCGGCCGGGTCACCCGCGGGCGTCAGGCCCAGCCTTGTGACGTTCAGCTTGACGTAGCGGGTGCGCGCATCAGCGAACGTCAGCGTCACCGGGCTGGACGACAGCCTCTGGGGTGTCGTCGCGGTGAGGGTGGTGACCTCGCCGGCACGGGGATCGGTGAGCGCCTGCGGGTTGGTCACCTCCCCCGACGTTGCCACCACACCCACCGGATGCACGGTCGGTGTCGACGGGGTCTGCACGTAGCGGCGCCAATTCGGGTCTGCCGGCCATCCGGGCGAGTCGGCATGCGGGGCCGCGGAGGCGGGAGGAGTGCTGACCAGCACCACGGAAGACATGACGGCCGCCAGGACGAGGGCCAGACCTTGCCTGCTACGGACGGCGCCTGCGCGTCTCATGACAGTCTCCCGAGGTGTGCACAACCGCTGATTGAAACCTTTCAATGCAACGTAGTCAGCCGCCGGTCGACCGTCAAGACGATCGACCAAACTCTGCCCCGAAGTACATGCATTCGTCGAAACGACCTTTCCGGCGATCCGGTGCTTCTTACGGAATCTTTAGCGGTGCGACGGGCGGAAACCCCCCGCCCGGGCCGAAGATGGGGCTCATGCGGGTTCTGGTGGTGGACGACGACGCGGCCGTGCGGGACTCGCTGGCGCGTACGCTCCGTTTTGAAGGTCATCAGGTCTTGACGGCCGAAGACGGGCAGGCGGCGCTCGATGTGGTGCACGCCGACGAGCCGGACGCGATGATCCTGGACGTCAGCATGCCGCGACTCGACGGGCTGGAGACCTGCCGCCGGCTGCGGGCCGAGGGCATTCTGCTGCCGATCCTGATGGTGACCGCGCGCGACAGCGTCGGTGATCGGGTGGCCGGGCTGGACGCGGGAGCCGACGACTACCTGGTCAAGCCGTTCGCGTTGCAGGAGCTGCAGGCCCGGCTGCGCGCCCTGCTGCGCCGGTCGATGCTCGCCGTGCCGCCGGCAAGCTCCCCCGCCCCGGATGAGGGCTGGCTGACCTTCGCGGACCTGCGGCTGCATCCGAACACCCGCGAGGTCTGGCGCGGCGACCGGGCGGTCCGGCTGACCCGCACCGAGTTCTCCATTCTCGAGGCGTTCCTGCGGCACCCGCGTCAGGTGCTGACCCGGGCGATGCTGTTCGAGCAGGTGTGGGGCTACGACTTCGGCGAGACCTCCAACTCCGTGCACGTCTACCTGGGCTATCTGCGCCGCAAGCTGGAGGTCGGCGACGAGCCACGGCTGCTGCACACCGTGCGAGGCGTGGGCTTCGCGCTGCGCGAGGAGCCGCTGTGATCGGTGCGCCGGTGACCGTCTGGTGGCAGCGCCGGACCCTGCACGCGCGGCTGGCGTTGCTGGTCACCGGCGCGGTCGCGGTCGCCGTGGTGACGCTGGCGGTCGCGGCCTGGGTGGTGGTCGCCGAGATCCAGCACCGCCGCCAGCAGTCCGAGCTGACCAGAGACGCTCAGGCGATCGCGGCGCAGCCGGCCCAATGGCTGGCCGCGCCCAGTCCGCTGCCCGATGAGGAGAGCCGGGGCCGCGGCGACGGGCGGCGTGGTCCGCGTCAGCTCGGTCCACGCTGGCAGATCCTCGACACGCAGGGAACGGTGATCAGCGAATCGGCGAACACGCTGCCGGTCACCACGGACGCCGCCCGGATCGCCGCCGGTGCGCAGCGGTCGGCCCAGGAGAGGGTCACCGTCGGCCGCGGCTCCTACCTGATGCTCACCGTTCCGGCCACCGGCGGCGGCGCCGTGCAGGTCGCCCTCGATCAAGAGCCGGACAACCGTACGCTCGGCCAGTTCGCGTTGCTGCTCGCGGTGGCATCCGTGGTCGGCGTCGCCGGGGCGGCACTGCTCGGCCGGGCGGTGGCTCGGGCCGGCCTCGTGCCGGTGCAGCGGCTGACCGACGCGGTGGAGGACGTCGCGGTCACCATGGACCTCAGCCGCCCCATCGAGGTGACCGGAGTCGACGAGATCGCCCGCCTCGGCGCCTCGGTGAACACGATGCTCGCGGCGATCGACACCTCCCGCCGCGCGCAGCGCACCCTCGTCGAGGATGCCGGGCACGAGTTGCGCACGCCGCTGACCAGCATCCGCACCAACATCGAGCTGCTGCTCGAGGTCGAGCGGCACCCCGAGCTCGCCCACCGGCTGCCGCCTGAGGACAGGGCCCGGCTGCTCGACGACCTGGACGCGCAGGTCGGCGAGCTGGCCAAGCTGACCACCGAGCTGGTCGAGCTGGCCCGCGAGGAGGCCACCCGCGAAACCGTGGAACCGGTCGCACTCACCGACGTGGTCGAGGCGGCGATCGCCCGGGTGCGGATCCGGGCGCCCGCACTCACCTTCACCGCCGAGCTCGAACCGGCCACCGTCCGGGGCCGGCCCGGCGAGCTGGAACGCATGGTGGTGAACGTGCTCGACAACGCGGCCAAGTTCAGCCCGCCCGGCGCGGAAGTGCACACCGCGTTGCGCTCGGACGGCACCGGCGGCTTCCGGCTCACCGTGACCGACAGCGGTCCCGGCATCGACGAGGCAGACCGGCCGCACGTCTTCGACCGCTTCTACCGCGCGGTCGCGGCCCGCTCGACGCCCGGCTCCGGGCTCGGGTTGGCGATCGTCGCGCAAACCGTGGCCCAGCACGGCGGCACGGTCACCGCCGGGCCGCGGGAGCCGCATGGCACCACGATCACCATCACGCTTCCCGGCTGAACCACAGTTCTCATCAGCTTTTCCGCTCCGGCGCGGATGCGGCGCGCCCTCCGGTCTCGTCCCGGAGAACGGTTCGCGTTCTGACCGGCCCTTAGCCGATTCTTATGGCTACCCGCCAAGCACTCTTATCGCCGGAGCGCATCGTGGTGAGTACCGGTCGGGAAGGTCCCGGCCGTCGAAACTCAGAACGAGGCGACGAAATGACTGATCACACCCCTCGCCGGGACGACGACGAGACACTGGCTCAGCCCGCCGCCGACATCCGGCCTCCCGCAAGCACGCATGCCGCCTCGCCCGCCGCCGCAGACGCTCCGGCCGCCTCCGAGCCTGCCGCCTCCGAGACCGCTGCCTCCGAGACCGCTGCCTCCGCGCCTGGCGCCTCCGCGCCTGGCGCCGAAGCACCGCCGGCCGCGCGTGGGCCCGGCTGGAACTGGGGTCCGTCCGGTGCCGGCACAGGCTTTCGGGGCCGTCGGGTGCCGCTTGTGGTCGGTGCCGTGACGCTGCTGCTCGGGTGCCTGCTCGGCGGCGGACTGGTCGCGATCGGAGCAGTCGTCGGTGGCGGCCACGGCGGCGGCGATCGAGGCCACAGCCGCAGCGACGAGCGATCGGACGGCAACGGCTGGGGCGAGCGCAGGGGCGACGGCCCCGGTCGCGATCGTGGCGACAGCGGCCGGGACGAGCGTCGAAGCGACGGCCCGGATCGCGGTCGCCGCGACGGCAACCGGAGCAACGACGACACCACTCCCGCCCCAACGAACCCGCCCACGTCGGCACCTGTCCCGACCGCCTCATCCTGAGTTCCCCGATGTGACTCCGACGGACTGTCGCACGCCCGACGTCGAGCCCACGGGCCGAAATGGTGGTGCGGAGGATCGATGGTTGTGTGCACGATCTGCCGGTGGCGAATCTTGACGATGATCTGATCGAGCTCCGCAGGGAGATCCACCGCCGCCCCGAGCTGGCCGGCGAGGAGCGGCAGACGGCCGGGTTGATCGCGGAGCAGTTGCGAGCGGCCGGGCTCGAGGTGACGACCGGTGTCGGCGGGCACGGAGTCGTCGCTGTGCTCGACGGTTCCGCGGACGGCCCGACGGTGCTGTACCGGGCGGACATGGATGCCGTTGACGCGCAGCACAACGTGTACCCCTTCCCGCGGTCGGGCAGGGTTTTCGACGAGGACTTCGCCTCGCGCGTCCCCGGCGTCGCGCACTTGTGCGGGCACGACCTGCACACCGCGATCGGCGTCGGCGTCGCCCGGAGGCTGGCTCAGGGCTCTGAGCCGGTACGCGGCCGGCTGGCGTTCGTCTTCCAACCGGCGGAGGAGCCTCTGGAGGGTGCGCGGGCGATGCTCGAGACCGGGCTGGTGCAACGGCTCGCACCATCCGAAAGCTATGCGCTGCACTGTGCCCCGTTCCCGGTCGGCACCATCGCGGTGTCTCCCGGATACGGCTTGCCCGGAATGGACCATCTCCGGATAGTGCTGCCTGGTGGGGACGACGCGGCCGTCGCCGCCTTCGTGGCCGAGGCGGCGCGACTCGGCACCGTCGAGTACCCGCAGAGCGTCGCCGACTATCACGCGGGCTTCCACGCGTTGCTGGACCCGGAGGTCGCCGTCTCGATCCAGGAGTCCGTGTGTGTCGGCCAGTGGACCGATCGGACGCCTGACGGGCGGCCCGTCGCCAACGTTCTGCTGCGGGTCTGGCCGCAGGAGCGGTTTCCGGAGCTGCGCGTGCGGGTCGAGAGGCTCGCGACACAGGCGGGCGGACACGTCGAGTATCCAGGCGATCCGTTCCCCGCCATGGTGAACTCGGCGGAGCTCAGCACGGCGGCCGGGCAGCACCTGAGCACGGCACTGGGGCCGGAGTCCGTCTTGTGGGCACGGGCGTCCTGGCCCTTCAACTGCGAGGACTTCGCACTGTTTCTCAACGAGGCGCCGGGCGCGATGTTCTACCTCGGCGTCGCGGACGCCGAGTCGGGGATGAACGGCGCGCCGCACACCCTCGACTTCGCCGCCGATGAGCGGGCGATCGGTCACGGCGTGCGCGCCATGGCCGGCCTGCTGACCGAACGAAGCCGCCAGTCAGGGGTGTCGAGGCAATCCGAGGATGAGTAGGTCGAGGCCGTACCGGAACTCGTCCTCCAAGGGGGTCGGCCAGTAGGACGCCACGGCGGCGATGCCGGGGTACCGGGCAGGATCCGGTACTTCGGAGGTTACGACCGAACCCGGTGCCGGCTTGTCGTCGCGGACCTGCATCGCGAAGCCGAGCACGTATCGAGTGAGTGTCACCGAGAAGCGAGCCGCCGTCTCGGGAGGGAATCCGTGGTGCAGGAGGGTCGAGACGCTGAGCTCGCGCAGCGCCATCATGTTCGGCCCGACCGGCGCCTGCTCGGTCATGAGGGACACCGATCGCCGGTGTCGGGAGAGAGCATCGAACATCGCGACGGCCAGCCTCCGGCAGGCGTCTTCCCAGCTCACGGCGGCCAGAGCATCGTCGTCGACGAGAGCCTCGCCGAGCACTCTGTCCACCACGAGCCCGATCAGCGCGGCACGGCCGTCGAGATGGCGGTAGAGGGTCGCGGTGCTCGAACCGAGTCGCTGGGCGACCGCCCGCAGCGAGAGGGCTTCGCCGCCGTGCTCGTCGGCTAGTTCGATGGCCGCGTCCACGATGCGGTCGAGCGACATCGGCGGCCGCCCCGGGCTGCGCCGGCCCGGGGCGGCGGGCGGGTCCTGTCCAGCGGCGGCGCTGGCGGCTTCGGGTGACGGCACGAAGCCAAGTATGGACGTATGCGCCGGTCAAGCAGGCGCGGCCCGGCTGCGGCGGCCGCGTGGTGTGGATCACCCACCTTCCGAAGGCAGGATCCTGCTACATTGAGTTTCGGCTACGGCGTAGCCGAAACTCCGTCAGGCACCACCCGAGGAGTGTTGACACGATGCGCAGCACACTGCCTGCGAGGTCCACAGCGTCTCCGCTGAACCTGCGGGCCTTCGAGTTGGCTTGCGTGGTGTTGTGGACGGTGACCGCCGTCCTGATCGCCACCGTCTACGACAACCAACGCGATTACTGGTTCCTGCTGTTGAGCTGGACGCTCGTGTTCCCCTTCACGGCGATCGCCGACGAATACGTTCTCCTCCTGCGGTACTCATCGGACTTTCGTACGCTGCCCTGGCGCGTTCCGAGGGCGCCCGCGATTCCGGTGATGGTGCCCTTCGCGTTCGGCTGGTTCTTCACCCTGCCGCTGATCCTGATCTGGCAGACCGGGGTCATCAGCCAGTTCCCGCTGTGGATGCAGACCCTGATCGTGTTCGCGGCGCTCACCGTGTGGAGCTTGTTCGTCGAGTGGCTCGGCGTGGTCCAGAGTCTCTGGACCTACCACTGGTCGGGCGGACGCTGGACGCGGCGGCGCGACCTGGGCAAGGTGCCGCTGATCGTCCCGTTCATCGACGCGGTCACCTACCTCCTGGCGTTCCTGCTGCACGGCGTCGCGGTCAGGGCGACGCAGAGCATGCCGTGGCCGGCGGCGCTCGCGACCAGTTACCTCATCTACGCCGGGGCGTTCGCCGCCTACGCCTCATTCAACTGGCTACTGATCAGGCGGGTGCTCGGTGTACGGCCGGCCTGGCCTGAGCCGGTCAACGACAGAATCGATCCGAAAGGCACGGTGCGGACATGAAAGCCGCCGTCGTCCATTCCGCCGATGAGGCGCCCCGCTTCGAAGACTTCGCCGACCCCCAGGCGGGCCCGGGCGAGGTCCTCGTACGCGTCGAAGCGACCGGCATTCACCCGCTGGTCAAGGCACGCGCCGCCGGCCTCTCCTACACCGCCGACGCCCTGCTCCCGATGATCCCCGGTGTCGACGGATTCGGGCGCCTCGAAGACGGAAGCCGGGTCTATTTCCTCAGCCCCCGCGCGCCCTATGGCACCTTCTCCGAACTCACCGTGGCGCCCAAGGCCGCCTGCTTCCCGGTGCCCGCGGGCGTAGACGCCGGCGTCGGGGCCGCGATCATGAATCCCGGCCTGTCCAGCTGGCTCGCCCTGACGATCCGGGCACCGTTGACCACGGGACAGAGCGTGCTGGTGCTCGGAGCGACCGGGCCGGCCGGGCGCCTCGCCATCCAGGCCGCCAAGGCGCTCGGCGCCGGCCAGGTGACCGCCGCCGGCCGCGACCGTGAAGCGCTGGCGGGCCTGGCGAGTCTCGGTGCCGACGCCGCCGTGGGACTCGACCCCGACGAGCTGCCTCTCGAGCACTATGACGTGATTCTCGACTACCTGTGGGGCAAGCCGGCCGAAGTGCTGCTCGCGAGGCTCGCAAACTCGTTCCACGGCCGCGCCGCTGCGCGAACCAGGTACATCCAGCTCGGCGAGAGCGCCGGTTCCACCGTCACGCTCACCGCGGACACCTTGCGGGGTACGGGTCTGGAAATGCTGGGCAGCGGGGGTGGGAGCGTGCCGATGCCGCAGATCCTCAATGCCATCCCTGAATACCTGCGACGGGTCGAGTCAGGCGATCTTCGCGTGGACATGGAGACGGTTCCGTTGGCCGACGTGCGGACCGCCTGGGATCGCCCCCAGCGTGGTCGCAGACTCGTGATCGTGATGGAAGACCAACGCCCTGAGATGTGACGCAAGGGAGCAAGAGTGGCCGAGTACGACACCTTCGCGGATCGGTACGACACGACGTTCGAACTGGTGCCGCTGCGCACCTATGTGGAAGCGCACTCCATCTTGGACCTGGTCGGCGACGTGACTCGGCAAGCCTGGCTGGATCTCGCCTGCGGGACCGGGGCGTACACCCGGGAGCTGGGTCGTCGTGGGGCGAGCCGGGTGCTCGGTGTCGATCTGTCGCCGGAGATGGTCAGGGTGGCGCAGCACGCGGAGCAGGAGCGACCGTCCGGTGTGGAATACCGGGTTGCGGACGTGGGAGCGCTGGGCGACGTCGGCCGGTTCGACGGCGCACTGGGCGTCTACCTACTGCACTACAGCGAGTCGGTGGAGCACCTGCGCAACATGTGCCGGAACATCGGCCGCAGCCTGCGCCCCGGCGGCAGGTTCGTTACGTATCAGCTGGGCCCCGATATCTCGCAGGTCCCCGGCTACTACCTCAAGTACGGCGCCGACTTTCGACTTCGGTCCGACGGCCCGCTCGAGAACGGTGAGGCGTTCACCTTCCGGATCAATGTGACGGGCTTTCAAAGCCCGTACTTCACGGTCTACTACTGGAGCCGCGCGGTGCTCGAGGAGGCGCTTACCGAGGCTGGTTTCGGTCGGATCCGCTGGGTCATGCCGAAGCTCTCACCGGAGGGTCACCACCACCCCGACCCTCAATGGTGGCAGGACCATCTCGACCGGCCGTTCGCCGTTCTTCTCGAAGCCGAGAAGATGTGACGGCTCGGTGCGATCGACCTCGCGGGCCATGCGGATGCCGGGGGGCTTCCCATCGATGGAAGCCCCCCGGTGCGCCCTCAGCGGACGGCCAGCGTGTGTGATCCGGCGCCGAGTCCACTCACGAGGAACGAGTCGGCCTCGCGGCGGACGGTGAAGGGCGTCGTCGTCGAAGCGGCTCGCACGGGCCGGCCGTCGATGTGCACCGTCGCGGCCGGGCCCTGCGCAGGCAGTGTGACGGTGCCCGTCGTGCCGCGCGGTGCGGTCAGCGTGAGCGTGAACGACGGCTCCGTCCGCCATTGCACGGTCAGCGGGCCGTGCGGAGTGGGGATCCGGCCACGCGCCCACGTCACGGTGCCGGGATGCGGTGCGACCGACCAGGTCGCGAAGCCCGGCGCGGTGGGCGTGACCCCGAGCAGGTCGTTGGTGAGCGCCGGCAGGACGCCGGTGGACCAGCCGTGCGCCATGCTCGTGTAGGGACCCTGATAGGGCGAGCCGTCCGGACCGATGCCCTCCCAGTGGGTGATGCCCGGATCGTTGCGGTGCATCCAGCCGTAGGTGCGCTTGATCTGATCGATCGCCGACTCGGCGCGGCCGACGCGGAACCGCGCCACGATCTCCGGGTACGACGTGAACGCGTAGACCCGCTGCGAGGCAGCACCGACCCCGGGCAGCGTGTCGTTGTCCATGAAGGCGTTGCCGTATGCCCGGTGCGTGGTGGCGTCCAGATGGTCGAGGGCCTGCCCGGCTCGGCCCGGATCGGCGACGCCGGCGGTGATCGCGATCGCGTTGCCGTCCTGACCGTGCCGGACCGGGCCGTCCAGCGAGTCGAGGTACGCGCCGGCGGTCGCGTCCCAGAGGTGGGTGTTCACCGCGGCGGCGACCGCTGCCGCACGCTCGCTCCACCGGACCGCCTCTGCCGGATGATCCAGCAGCGTCGCCATCCGAGCCGCGTCGCCGAGCGCCTGGACGTAGTTGACGTTGTAGTAGGTAACCGGGCCGCCGCGCGGCAGGAAGGCGTAATCGCCGTACCCGCCGGTGCCGTTGAGCCCCCGGCTCAGCAGGCCGCGGTCGTCGGTGACGCTCGGATACCACCGGTCCAGCACGGCGGTCAGCTGCGGCCAATAGGTGCGGGCGTACTCGAGGTCGCCGGTGTACAGCACGTAGTCCCAGCTGGTCGTCACCCACCACAGCGGATAGTCGAAGAGCGGGAGCGTGTAGTTGAGAATGGACGCCGGTGGGATCCATCCGTCCGCACGCTGGTGATCGGCCAGATCGGCGAGGACGTTGCGCGCCGCCGCGGCGGCCTCCGGGTGTGTCAGGTAGAGGGTGCGGCCGGAGACCGCGATGTCGCCGACGTACGGGTCCCGGTCGCGTTTGGGGCCGTCGTGCAGGACGAGTTTGCCCTCCAGCGTGGGACTGGCCGCGTCGCGCGGCTCGCAGTCGGAGGCCCGGAAGGTGTCGAGGGTCAGCTCGTTGGTGTAGGAGGCGGCGTACCAGTAGCGGTTGAGGTCGTCGTCGGAGCAGACGAACCAGCCGGAGTAGGTGTTGGCCACGCCGAGGTAGGCGCTGAACTCCAGCAGCACCGCGTCGATCGCGACGCGCCCGTGCGGCTGAGCGGCCGGGAAGTCGCTCGGCAACGCGTCCAGGGTGATCTTCAGGTACCGGAAGCCGTGCAGGCCCTCGGCGTAGACCTTGTCGCCGGCTTGATAGCCGGGCGTGTCGGTCCAGTCCGCGCCGCCGGCGGGCACCGCGTACTGGTCGGTGCCGGGGCCACCGGAGAAGTCACCGCGGTGGAAGTCCGAGCGGTCGGTGAGGAACTGCATCGTCTCCGAGAACGCCAGGCGCACTCCGGGATGGTTGTCCGACGCCGCGGCGAAACGGATGCGCGGGTATCCGACGACGACCTTGCCGAAGTCCACGGTGACACTGGGTGCGACGTCGTTCGCCACGACTCCCGGCCACACCTCGTTGACGCGGGCGTACTGGCCTCGCGAGGTGTCCTGGGTGCGGGTGATGACGAACCGTACGGCCGTGGTGGTCACCGGTGAGGCGAAGGACACCGGGACCTGGACGGCGCCGTTGCCGGTGACGGCGCCGGCCGGCTGCCAGGCTGTGCCGTCCCAGGTTTCGACGGTGAAGTCGACCGGCACACCGTCGCTGTTGGAACGCAGCGTCACGCCGGGCAGGGTCATGGGCTGCGGGGCGGTGACGGTCAACAGCGCCGGATACGTGGCGGGTTCGGCGTCGTTCCAGAACGTTTCGGGATCGCCGTCGATGGCGTTGGCCGGCTCGTAGGTCCGCACGCCGCCGCCGTTGCCGTTGTTCGGCGGATGGAAGGACGACGCGGTCGCTGCTGTGCCCGCCGGCCAGGTCGGGGGCACGGGCGGTTCCGGGCGCGTCAGCACGGTCCGCGGACCTCCCGAGCGCAGCAGCGCGTCGGGATTTCGCACGTCTCCGGTGGTGGCGATCACCCGCTGCGGCACGACTGTCCGCCGCGGCGGCGCGACGACGTAGCTCCGCCAGTCACCTACCGGGACCGCATCGGCGGCGAGGGGCTCGACGCCGGCGGGCGGCGGGAGGCTCGTCGGGACGGCCGGGAGCCGCGCCACCGCGGCGGCGACCAAACCTGCCTGCAGAAACGTCCGGCGTCCCGTCCCTGGGGGTTTCGACATCACACAAGCCTCCTATGAAACGTTTCACATCCACACACTTCGATACTAGGTGCTTCAGCGGCTGAGATTCAAGCCGTTACACCGGAGCGTCCGCGCGCACTACTACAACGGTGGTAGCCGGGAATGCCCACGGCTGCAGGACGTGATCAACGCCCGATTGGTCCATTGTGGTCGACATAACCGAGATATACGAATGTGTAGAGGAGCGGTTGTGATGAGGGTGAGCAGGGCAGTCGGCGGGCTCGCGGCCGGCATGACAGCGATACTGGTGATGACGGCGTGCGGTAGTGGGACCGCTGACGCCCCGGCGTCGGCGGGAGCGGACAGTCCCGCGGCATCCGGGCATGCAAGCCACAGTCCCAACGCCGTTCCGGCTGCCGCCCCGTTGAAGGCCGGGGAGCGATTCGAAACGCTGTCCATGTCGCAGCCGTACACGCCGGCCGCGCCGAACGGCGGCACCGACGAGTACCGATGTTTTCTGGTCGACCCGAAGTTGACCAGCCCGGCGTACCTGACCGGTAGTCAGTTCAAGCCGCAGAACAGCGACGTTGTCCACCACGCGATGTTCTACCGCGTCGACCCGGCCGGCGTGGCCGAGGCCCGCAGCATGGACACCACCAACCCAGGCGAGGGCTGGACCTGCTTCGGCGACGCCGGCATCGGCGACAACGCGGACTGGGTGGCCCATTGGACCCCCGGCATGGGCGAGATCGTGTGGTCGCCGGGAACCGGCATTCCGATGCCCGCGGACAGCCTGATCGTCATGCAGGTGCACTACAACCTCCTGGCCACCGGCGGTAAAGGTGTCCCGGACCAGTCCGGCATCCAGTTGCGACTGGCCGACGGCGCCAAGAAACTCCAGCCGCTGGAGATCGAGGTGCTGAACGCACCGATCGAGCTGCCCTGTGCGGCCGGTGAATCCGGTCCGCTGTGCGACCGGAACGCGTCGATCGCCGATGTCACCCGGCGCTTCGGCGACGAGGTGGGCGGCCGAGCGAGCCAGCTCGTGCAGGAGTGCACCAATGGCGTGCCGCGGCCTGGCAACACCCAGCAATGCGACCAATCGGTCCGCACGGCCGGCACGGTCTATGCGCTCACCGGGCACATGCACATGCTGGGACGAGCGATCAAGGTCGAGCTCAATCCGGGTACGCCGGGTGCCCGAACCCTGCTCGACGTCCCGGTCTACAACTTCGACGACCAGGCGGTTCGCCAGCTGACCACGCCGGTGGCGATCAAGACCGGCGACACGTTGCGGGTCACCTGCACCCACGACGCCGGACTGCGCAAACTGATGCCGCAGCTGCGCACGCTGCCGCCGCGCTACGTGGTCTGGGGCGACGGCACCAGCGACGAGATGTGCGTGGGGATGGTGATCCTTTCGCCCGCAGACTGAGCCGGCCGGGCGAGGAACTCCCGGGCAGTGCTCGACCGGCGGATAGCATCTCGACCATGACTGGCAGCGCGGCCCAGACGCCCAACCCCTGACCGGCAACCGGCTGGTGTGGACACGCGACGAGGCGGGCTTCGCGCAACGCAACACCATCGTGATCGACAAGGACGGCTCGCGGATGGCCGGCTCGGGCGAGATGTCCCGAGCCGGCGGCGACTGGGAGGACGACCTGTCGCTGACCTACGAACGGATCGATCCGTCGGCGTGACCGACGCGCCGACCGGGCCGGGCCTGGTCAGCGTCCCCCGCGCGTACCCGTCAAGCCGTCTTGATCGCCCCGCCGTCGATGATGTGGTCGGCTCCGGTGGTGCTCGCCGCGAGCGGCGAAGCGAGGTAGGCGACGAGGGCGGCGACCTCTGCGGGCTCCACGAGTCGTCCCGTGGTCATGCCCATCGTTGCGGGCAGTCCGGCCACCAGCTGCTCCCGCGTCAGCCCGAGTGAGGCGGCGAGCTGGGCACCGTAGCCGTCGGGCGACTCCCACATGGCGGTGCGCACCGACCCGGGTGACACGGTGTTGACGCGAACGCCCTCAGGCCCGAACTCCTCCGCGAGGGCCTTCCCGAACGCCGTCAGGGCCGCTTTCGCCGTCGTGTAGGGAATTGGGCCGGCGTACGGGATCCGCGCAGCGTTCGAGGAGACGTTGACGACGGCGCCGCCGCGGCGCAGCAGACTGGGCAACGCGGCCCGGCTCGTGCGAACTGCCGCGAACAGGTTCAGGCCGTAGACCTCCGCCCAGCGCTCGTCGTCGAAGGACAGGAACCCGCCCACCGCATCGCCGTCACCCCCGCCCACGTTGTTGACGAGTAGGTCCAGCTCACCCAGCTCCGCCAGTGCCGCCTCGACCAGCCGCTCCGGTCCGCCGGCCGCCCTCGGGTCCACCGGGATTCGCCGAGGCCGCCGGCGTCGCCCGCACCACCGTTCACCGGCGCTTCGCCACGCGCGTGGCGCTCATCGACGCCCTGACCCGGTGGGCGACCGTGCAGTTCGCCGCCGCCGTCGACGGCGCGGTTTCCGACGCCGCGCCACCTCTGGTCGTCCTTTGCCGAGTGACCGCGGACGTGCTCCGCGTCAAGATCGGCTGGGGCTTCGGCATGAACCGGGCCGGGAACTCCGCGGATCCGGAGATCTCCCGGGTGCACGCGGACGTGGTGGAGGAGTGCGATCGG
The DNA here is from genome assembly GCF_055586225.1 of Actinoplanes sp. NPDC051388. Classification (NCBI taxonomy): domain Bacteria; kingdom Bacillati; phylum Actinomycetota; class Actinomycetes; order Micromonosporales; family Micromonosporaceae; genus Actinoplanes; species Actinoplanes sp. NPDC051388. The sequence goes on from NZ_JBVJIP010000011.1 coordinate 105,612, forward strand.
CTCTTCCGCCGTGCGCAAGCCACCGGGCTTCTGCGGTCCGACGTCGACATCGAGTGGGCGCGGCGCTGCTACTACGCGCTCATCCACGAGGTGACCCAGGGCGGACCCGCCGACGCGGACGTCGACACCCTGACCACCCTGATCGTCGACACGCTGCTGCGGGGGTTCGGGGCGGATCCCGGGCACGCGGCCACCGGTCTCTGACCAGCGAGTCGGGCAGGAGCTATCCCGGTCGCCGGCCCCTGCGGCCATCGTCGGCGGCGGCGAGCCGGTTGCTGGTATCAGCCGACGCTCAGGCTGTCGAGGTTGCCGCCGTTCGCCCCGGTCGTCGTAGCGCGGATCCGCACCGCGCTGCCCGCCGGGAGGGATGCGTTCAGAACGACGGTTCGCCACGTCTGCCAGTCGCCGGTGCGCGGGAAGGACAGCTGCCCGGCAACGACGGTGTCGTTGACTGAGATGCGCAGCGGGCGGTCGGTGGTGCCGCCGTTGGCGTACCGGAAGCCCAGCGGGTAGACCCCGGCCGCCGGTACGGTGACCGTCCACTCGACGAAGTCGCCGGCGGCGTTGGTGAAGTCGACGTAGCCGCCGCCGGTGTAGCCGGCGTGCTGTGTGGCTGTGGTCGCGCCGCTCCGGACGGCTTCCTCGGCCTCGTAGACGACCTGGCGCGACGGAGCCGGAAAGGCCGCGCCGCTGGGCTCGACGATTGCCGCGACGCCGCCGCCCGCCCCAACGTTGATCATCGGGGTCACGACCGTGAGGATCTTCCGGGTCGCGTTCCAGACCTGGCCGCCGCCGTTGAGGACGGCCGCGGATTCGCCGGTGAACGCGGGCAGGCCGGCGCCGCCGTTGACCCGCATCCCGACCGGCGATGCCAGGCCGTGAATGCGAACAACGTACCGCCGGGCCGCCGGCGCGCCGCGGTAGCTGCCAACCGGATGGTCGACCACCACGCGCAGGGCCGCATGGGTGTACGTCAGCCCGGTCGTGCTGTCGGCCCCGCTGCGCCGGAACTCCTCGGTGACGCCGTCGTCCTCATAGACGGTGAACGAGCCGTCCCGGCCGGCGTAGACCTCCATCTCGAGCTGGCTCCGGTCGAGGAACGCCGTGCTCTGAGCGTACTTGTACCTGGGCAGAATGCTTCCTGCCTTGACGTACATGATGATCTCGCCGGTGCTGGTGACGTAGCTCTTCTCGGTGGTGTCCGAGCCGACGGTCTGCGCGTCGGACCAGAAGTTGTACCAGGTGTCCCCGGCCGGCAACCAGACCCGTTGCACGGCGCCGCCGGTGTCGGTGGTCACCGGCATCACGATGATCGACGGTCCCCACATGTACTGCAGGTCGTGGGTGTACGCCATGAGGTTGTGCTGATAGTCGATCACCATGGCCCTGGCCATCGGCACGCCGGTCGCGTGCGCGGTGTGGGCGATGGTGTAGAGGTACGGCAGCAACGTGTAACGCACCCTGGCGTACTTGAGGAAATCGGCTCGGCTGGCGGGGCCCTGGTCGATCGGCCAGCGCGAAGCGGCCAATCCTTGCGCCGCGGTGTCGCCGTTGGAATGCGGTCGCCAGACCGGCGACATGCTCGCCCAGGCGGCCACCCAATTGCGATAGAGGCCATCGGATATGACGGTGCCGAAGAAGCCGCCGGCGTCGATGTTGGCGAAGGGGAATCCGCCGAGCCCGGCGTTCTGCATGCCCCGGATCTGCTCCTGCATCTCCGGGTAGGTGGAGTTGATGTCGCCGGTCCACAGATGGCCGTAGCGTTGCTGCCCGGCCGTCGCGCCGCGGGTGAAGATCCAGGGGCGCCTGGCGCGACCGATGTGTCCGACGGCGTCGGGGTCCCAGCCTTCCTGGCCGATGCCCTTGTGGCAGTAGAGGAAGTAGGCGTTGCGCAGTTCCGACCAGCGTTGGCCGTTGGCGGCGAGCGCGTCGTACGGAATGGGGCCCATCTCGTCCGGCTCGTCGATCCACAGTGCGTCACCGGGATAGCCGAGAGCGGGGTTCAGCGCCTTCGTCCAGAACACGTTCCAGGCCCAGGCGCGGGTCGCCGGGTTGCTCCAGTCCGGAACCGCGTCGTTGTCGGCGACACCGGTCAAGTCGGCCGGGCGGAAGCTGTAGCCCGGCGGAGGACCGGCTACCCAGCCGGCCATCTCGTTGGAGTTGTTGCGGTTGTAGTCGAGCGTGGTGAGCACGCCGTGCTCGTCGGCCCAGCGCTTGAAGGCGGCCGGGTCGGGCCAGCGCTGCGGACTGAACTCGAACCATGACCCGCTCCACGCGCCGGAGCCGGCCCGCCAGCGGTTATCGTGCACCTGGACGTCGAGTGGGAAGCCCTCGTTGCGCAGCGCGGTGATCCGAGATGTCCACCAGTTCTGGTCACTGACGGTCGGGAAGTTCTTGTCCGAGAGCTGGAGCCCGAAGACGCCCAGGCGCGGAAAACGCGGGCGGCCGGTCAGCTGGGTGTACCGGTCGAGCAGCTGAGCGAACTGCGGGCCCTTGATGACGAAGTAGTCCAGCTGCGGCCGGGCGCCGGGCGCGTGGTGACCGTCGGCGAAGAACTCGTACGTCCCGCCGTTGCCGAAGTTGAACGTGGTGTCGAAGGTGGTGTTGAAGAAGATCGCATAACCCTGCGATGACAGGTACAGCGGCACGATCGCCGGCGCCTGGTCGATGTGGTGTGACTGCAGGCCGTAGTTGTGCGAGACGATGTCGCCGGTCCGGTCGACCTTCGGAGCGCGTCCGTAGAGGCCGTGACCGGCCTTGACGAAATGCTCACCGGACGCGGCGGGGGCGAAGGTCTGCCGGACCACGTCGGCGTCGGTGCCGCCCCAGGTCATGCTGTGGGTGGCGTCTTCCCTGGCGAGCAGGGCGTCATCATTCTTGGCGTAGAACTCGACGCGCAGCGGGTTCTTCCGCAGGACGACCTTGACGCCGTCGGCGGGCGCGGTGGTGATCGTGAACGAGTCACCGCCGTCCACCACGCGGATGGCGCCGCCCAGGCCGGCGTGACTCGCCGGGTCCACCATCTCGTAGCGGTTGTCGGCGAAGAAGGTCTCGCCGCTGCGGATGCCGCGGACACGGACGATGTACCCGCCGTACGCGGTGAACCTGAGCTGTTGCCCGGTCGTGCTGGTCACCGTGATGCTGCGGGCGTCGGCAACATGACTGCCGTAATTCGTCAGGGGTTCGTCCGCCAACGCCGGCGACGGCGCGGTATCCACGGGAACAGCCTGTGCGCCAACGGCCAGGCCGGCCGCCTTGAGAAAGTTCCGTCGTGTTGGCTTCTGCGGCGACATGACCTCAGATTGACCCACATCGATCAATCCTGTCAACGGAAGGCCACACGATCGAACAAAGTCGATCCCGGTCGAGCGACCAGGCGCAACCGTCGTGATGGCGCCGGCGGGGTGCTGGGCGACTCGAGATCGACTTCGACGGCGGATCCGCGGAGCGGCTGCGGTGACAACATCGCTCGTTCTCGGGCTTCGGCGCCTTGGAGCCTGAACACTTCCCCGGCTGATTGGCAATGTCAGGTTGGAAGCGCGGAGTTTGCCGAGGAGGGCAATGGCATCGGATGCGGATTTGATAGGCCGGTCGCTGGATGGCGATGTCGACGCCTTCGTGGAGGTGGTCGAGCGTCATGAGGCCGCCGTCGGTTCGTACCTCGTTCGCCGGGTGGGCCCCGAGGTGTCCGGCGGCGAGGGCGGCGAGGTGCTGACCATTGACGCCAAGACCGGCATGCTGGTCAAGGACGTATCCACCATGCCGGGCCTTCCCCGGGCCTCTACGACGTACGAGTCGTCCCGAGTGACGACGTCCCGTCTCTAGACCGGCAACTCCCAGCCACCAGCATTCCGGCAGACGGGCGTAACGCGCCGCGCGTTCGGTGACGTGCGGGCCGCCTCCCCAGGCGGCCCGCAAAATCTGAATAGCGTGGTGGCACGGCGGTCCCTTCCATTGGCCCGTTGCCGGACCACCCGGTGATAGGCCCACTCCCCCCACTTTCCAC
>NZ_JBVJIP010000011.1:109627-331075 GCF_055586225.1 Actinoplanes sp. NPDC051388
ATCTCTCGAGAGTTCCACACAACCCCGACCAAAACCCCCCCCCCCCCTCCCCCCCACCCCCCCCCCCCCACCCCCCCCCCCCCCCCCCCCCCCCCCCCCCCCCCCCCTTCCTCCCCCCCCCCCCCCCCCCCCCCCCCCCCCCCCCCCACCGTCGCAGTAGTGTGGCGGCATGGCGGTCTCGTACGTCGGCCTGTTGCGGAACCGCCGGGTGATGGCCCCATTCATCACCGTCTTCATCGCTCGTCTGCCGCTGGCCATGACGCCCCTCGGCGCGGTCGTCCTGATCGCGGAGGCCCGAGGTTCGTACACCAGTGCCGGGCTGGTCAGCGGCACCATCGCGGTGGCCACGGCCGCCTCCGCCCCGGTGTGGGGGCGGCTGATGGACCGCGTCGGCCAGCCCCTGGTCATCGCCGGCACGTCGATCGGCGCGGCGCTGCTACTGACCGCGTTCGTACTGGTCGCGGTGACCGGAGTTCCGATCGGGGTGCTCGTGGGGCTGGCCGCGCTGGTCGGGCTGAGTTGCCCGCCGGTGAACCCGGCCATGCGGGTGGCGTGGTCGGTGATCGTGCCGGACGAGACCGCGCGCAACGCCGCGTACGCTCTGGACGCCTCGATGGTCGAGACCGTATTCGTGCTCGGCCCGCTGTTGCTCGCCGTTCTTCTCGCCGGGCCGGCGGCGTTGCCGCTGCTGGTCACGGCCGGTCTGATTCTCGCCGGCGGTGTCGGCTACTCGCGCACCTACGCCGCCCGCAGGTGGCGGCCTCAGCCCTTGGGCACCGAGCGCGGCAGGGGCGCCTCGCCGCTGCGCTCCCCCGGCACCGCGCTGACCCTCGCCGTCGGGCTGGCCATGGCGATCGCCTTCGGGCAGTTCGACGTCGCGATGACTGCCACGGCGCAGCGGGTGTTCCACTCCGACACCGTCCTCGGGCTGTTTTTCGCCTCGGCGGCGATCGGCAGCGCGGCGGGCGGGCTGTGGTACGGCAGCCGGCAGTGGCCCGGGGCGGAGCGGCATCGGCTTCCGGTGACCCTCGCCGGATTCGGGGCCGGCGCGGCGGTGCTCGCCATCGTGTTGACCACCTGGCCGTCGCCGCCGCTGCCGGTGCTGATGGCCGTACTGCTGGTCACCGGCCTGTCTATCGCCCCTAGCTTGATCGTTCAGCAATCCCTGATCGATCAGCACACCGCGCCCGGCCGCCGCAGCGAGGCGCAGGCGTGGCTGACGACGGGGCTGACCGCGGGCAGTGCCGCCGGCCTGTCGATCGCGGGCGTGCTGGTCGATGCGGCCGCTCCGGCGGCCGCCTTCGCCGGAGGCAGCGTCGCGCTGGCTCTCGCCGTCCTGGTCGCCCTCTTCGCGCAGCGGTGGTGGCGTCCCGGGCGCCCCGGCGGTGGAACGCTGCTATCCCGCGAAGGCGCGCCGCATCAGCAACGGCGAGCGGGACGCGAGGGCCAGGCTCCGGCCGGCGACAGCGCGTAGCGGGGGCCGCTGCCGCGCCCAGGACGGCATCGGGTTGGGCAGCACGAACAGCACTCCGAAGTTGAGGGAGGGCGCGTCCTGGTAGCCGTTCTCGACCAGCCGCACGATGCGGCCGCCGGCGTGGTGGTAGATGGCCAGCAGTCGATCCTGCGGGATCTTCCGGCCGTTCACGGTCCGGGTCAGCCGTAAATAGGCTTCGGCGTACTCGCGCCGCTCGGTGTCGGCAAGCTCGTCGATCCGCCGGCCTTGCCGTGCGCACTCGCGTGCCAGCCACCCCCGCAGGCCGGGCAGTCGGCTCTCGAAGAAGACCTCGGCGATGTCGTGCCGGATGATGGCGGCGATCTGGTTGGCGAACAGCATGCTGCGGCCCGGTCCGCCGGACGCTGCGGGCAACATCGAGAGCGTGACGATGTAGAGGTTCCGGCCGGCGGGGTCGTGCGTCGACTCCAGCGTTCCCTGGTCGGTCATCTCCTCCCACGTCCTGAAGTCACTCGCGGACCGGTTCGTGCGGCACCCCATCAGGAAGCCGGCCATCCTGTCGCCGTCCCACACGACGGGCGCCCACTCGGCGCCGAGCCGCCGCAGCCGCTGTTCGAACACCGTGCGCAGCCGCGCGCGCAGGGCGTCGGGGCTCTCGCCGTAACCCCGGTAGACGTGACCGAACGCCCGCAGGTCCACCTCCACCAACTCCGGCACATCGGCCAGCCGTGCCGGGCGCAGACGTATCCCGCCCGCGCTGCCCGATCCGGCTGTCGCCGGAGCGTTGCCGTGGCGCTGACGGGGAAGCACCCGTGGCCGGGCGAAGGAGCGTGAGCGGCAGAGGGCAGGGAACCGGACACCACGCATGAAACGAGCCTAAGTGGCATCGAAGCCTTCGCAGGATTCATTCACCCGCAAGGTGTCATCCGGGCGTCAACTCGACGCGGCCTCAGAAGAGGCCGAGTCCGGCCGATCGGAACCGAGTAAGCACCGAACATCGACGCGGCCGGAGAAGTCCTTGTCGAACCGCAAGCTGACTGCGGGCTACCTCGGCTGGATGGTGGCCCTGGCATCGGTTTACTTCGCCGTGCCCGGCACCGGCCCGGTCGCGTGGGCCTTGATCAGCCTGTCGAGCGTGGCCGCCGTCGTGGTCGGCACGCGCCGTCATCGGCCGCGCAAGCGCGTGCCGTGGATCCTCCTGGCCCTTGCCGTCGCGGCGTTCGGGGCCGGCGACACCATGAGCAAGATCGGCTCGGGCGGCCCGGACGACTGGCTCCCGATGGTGTCCGGCCTGCTCTACCTGGCGATCTTCCCCCTCATGACGGCCGCCATGATCATTTTTGCGAACGCCGGCGGCAACCGCGATCAGGGCAGCCTGCTCGACTCCTTCGCGCTGGCCTCGGGCGCGGGACTCTTTCTCTGGGTCGCGCTCATCTCGCCGAACGTCCGTAACCCGCTTCTGACCGACATCGACAAGATCAGCGTGGTCTGCTTCGCCCTCGGCGACGTGATCCTGCTGGCCCTCACCACCCGGCTGCTCCTCGAGGTTCGCCGCGGGCGCGCGGCTGTCCTGGTGGTCGTCGGCGCCGCCGGCCTGTTCACCGCAGACGTGTCCTACGGCCTGCTGAGACTGGCCGGCAGCTGGACCCCGGGCGGACCGGTCGACGCGGGCTGGCTCTACTTCTACCTGCTGTGGGGCGCCGCCGCGCTGCAGCCATCGATGACCGGGCTCACCGATCCTCGTCCCCCGCGGCCACGGTCGGTCAACGCCTGGCGCCTGCTGCTGCCCGCCACCGCGCTGCTGGCGGGCCCAGCGGTCCTGCTCTATCAGGTCGCCACCGGCGGCGTCACCGACGGGCTCGCCATCGCCGTGATGTCGAGCGTGACCATCGCGCTCGGAATGGCACGGCTTACCGGCGTCGTCGCCACCCACCGTCAGGCGCTGCGCCGGGAGCGCCAGTTGCGCAGCGCAAGCGCTGCCCTGGTGTCCGCCACGGCACTCGACGAGATCGACACCATCCTGCGCGACGCGACCAGGCGGCTGCTGCCGGTCGGCACGCCGCACCGCGTCCTGCTGATCCGTCAGGCGGGGGCGCCGGCCCCAGACGCGGTCGACGTGAACGGGCAGGACGGGATACTCCTGCGTTCCGTGCGAGATCTGTCACCGGACGTCCGCGATCAGCTCGCCGGGTTCCCCCTCGCCCTGGTCTGCCCGATGACCGTGGGCACGGGCGACAGCAGTGACAACGACCCGGACACCGGAGCCCTGGTGGTCGCCGCGCCCGAGATCGCCCTGGTCAATCTGCAATCCTTCGTCGAGGTGCTCGCCGGCCAGGCCGCGCTGGCACGCGAACGCATCCGGCTGGCTCTCGAGATCAACCACCGGGCGAGTGAGGAGTACTTCCGTACCCTCGTGCAGAACACCGCGGACGTCATCCTGATCCTCGACGACCAACGCAACATCCGGTACGCCAGCCCCTCCGCCGCCTTGACGCTCGGCTCCGCGGATCTGACCGGCGTGGCCCTGCTCGACCTGCTCGACAGCGAAACCGCCCGCCGAGCCGCCGAGGCGATCGACATGCTGCACCCCGGCGAGAGCCACGCTGACGGCACCGACTGGCAGCTGCACACGGCCGACGGCAAGCCGTTGCTCGTCTCGACCTCATTGCGCGATCTGCGCCACGACCCGACCGTACGAGGATTGGTGGTCACCTTCCGCGACGTGACCGACCGGCGGCAGCTGGAACACGACCTGACTCACCAAGCCTTCCACGACAGCCTCACCGGACTGGCCAACCGCATCCTGTTCGCCGACCGGCTGCAACAGGCGGTGACCCGCTCCGGCCGCACCGGCGCGCTGCTCGGCGTAATGGTCGTCAACCTGGACGATTTCAAGGCGGTCAACGACTCGACCGGCCACCAGGACGGCGATCGGCTGCTGATCGCGGTCGCGCAGCGGCTGCAGACGGCCCTGCGTTCCACGGACACCGTGGCCCGCCTCGGCGGCGACGAATTCGCCGTCCTGGCCGAGGACCTGAGCTCACCGGCCGAGCTGACCACCATGGTCAACCGCATCGTCGATGCCTTCGCCGAGCCGTTCGACCTCGCCGACCGGTCCACCACCGTCTCGGCCGGCATCGGCGTGGCATCGACCCTGGACGCCACCTCGGCGGAAGAGCTGCTCCGCCAGGCCGACCTTGCGCTGCACATCGCCAAGCGCTCCGGCAAAGCGCAGTGGCGGCGCTACCAGCCGACGCTGCACAACCCGATGCTCGAGCAGCAGGAGCTGCGGGCCGACCTCGAGCAGGCGGTCGCCGACCAGGCGTTCACCGTGTACTACCAGCCGATCGTCGAGCTCGGCAGCGGCAGCACCGTCGGCATGGAGGCCCTGGTCCGCTGGAAACACCCCGACCGCGGCATCGTCCCGCCCGACCAGTTCATCCCGATGGCCGAGGAGACCGGCCTGATCGTCCCGCTCGGGCTGCTGGTGCTCGAGCGCGCACTGGAAGCCGCCGCCGGATGGCGGCAACGGCAACCCGACCGTCCTCCGTACGTGAGCGTGAACGTCTCCGCCCGCCAGTTCCGCACGACCGGCTTCGTCGACGACGTGACCAGCCGCCTGGCCGACGCCGGACTGCCGCCGGACGGTCTGCTCATCGAGATCACCGAGAGCATGCTGCTCCGCGACGACGAACAGGCCTGGACCCACCTCGCCACACTGCGCGAATTCGGAATCCGGGTGGCGATCGACGACTTCGGCACCGGCTACTCCTCACTCAGCTACCTCCGTCAGGTCCCGGTCGACGTCGTGAAGATCGACAAGTCCTTCATCGACGGACTGAGCGACTCCGACCCGCAGCAGGCCCTCGCGGAAGGCATCCTCAAGCTGGCACAGAGCCTCCAGCTCGCCGTCGTCGCCGAGGGCATCGAACGCGAAGAGGACCGCGCCGTGCTGCACGCCATGTCGTGCCCATACGGCCAGGGCTACCTGTTCGCGAAGCCACTGCCCGGCGACGACGCCGACCGGTGGGTCAGCGACCAGCCGCAGTTCACGAGTCTCGCCTGACGGTGAAGCCGGCTTGCCAGATCGGCGGGTTCCCGGCCGGCCGGCGGAACCCGCTCATCGGAGGCGTCGGTGAGGAGCCGGCCCACCAGGTCCGGAACGACCGCGCGAACGGCCGGCAACTGGCGCAGCCCGAGCGCGGGCAGCGAAACGAGCGCGGCTCGGCGCTGGGCGGAGGTCCGCGCGACCAGCGGCGTCCGGTCGGTGTGCAGCGGCAAGTCGGCGAGGCAGACCGCGACGCCCCACCGGTCGCCGGTGCGCCGATGGGCGAGGTCGTCGAGCAGCGCGTCAGCGCCGCCGTCACGTCGCGGCGCCACGTCACCCCAGCCTTCCCGGACGGTCCAACGCACGTTGGCGTCCACCCGCTCGCCCGCGCAGTCAACCCAAGAAATCACTTATTCATGTCGTACCCGCGCAGAAGGCCCACCCCTCTCATCGATGGATGAAAGCTGTTTGGGCGGTGTCCCGACGGGTAGCCGGGCACGCAAAGCACGCAAAGGAGGGTCCATGGAACTGACGGCCACGACAACCATCCGCAACCCCCCGTCGGAGGTGTACGCGTTCTGGCGCGATCTGGAGAACCTCCCGACGTGATCGGACCAGCCACTGGTCGGCCGCCGCCCCGTTCGGCTCCGATGTGGAATGGGACGCGGAGATCATCGACGAAACGCCCGGCGAGAAGGTCGCGTGGCGCTCGACCGGGAACGCCGGTGTGCCCAACGCCGGCACCGTCCGATTCGTGCCCGCCCCCGACGGGGTGAGCACCGAGGTGCACGTCGTGCTGGTGTACGACATCCCGGGTGGGGAGCGGACGCATGAGGGCCAACACCTGGGCCGGCCGGAACAAGGTCGAGGTCCGCGACGTGCCGGACCCGAGGGTCCTGAACAACCGCGATGCCATCGTACGGATCACCTCCACCGCGATCTGCGGCTCGGATCTGCACCTGGTCGACGGCTATGTGCCGACCATGCAGGACGGTGACGTGCTGGGCCACGAGTTCATGGGCGAGGTGATCGAGGTCGGATCCGGGGTGCCCGCGGACAAGCTCCGGGTCGGTGACCGAGTCGTCGTGCCGTTCCCGATCGCCTGCGGCGCGTGCGCCGCCTGTGCCGCCGAGCTGTACTCCTGTTGCGAGAACACCAACCCCAACGCCGGGATCGCGGAGAAGATGTTCGGCCACCCGGTCGCCGGGATCTTCGGCTACTCCCACCTGACCGGCGGCTTCGCGGGCGGTCAAGCGCAGTACGCTCGGGTGCCATTCGCCGACGTCGGACCGCTGAAGGTCGTGCCGCAGCGGCGGCGTGGTCTCGGTGATCGGCGTCTACGGCGAACTGCTGGACAAGTTCCCCGCCGGCGCCTGGATGAACCGGTCACTGACCCTGCGGACCGGGCAGTGCCACGTCCAGCGCTACATGAAGCCGCTGCTGCAGCGCATCGAACGCGGCGAGATCGACCCGACCCGGATCATCACCCACCGGCTTCCGCTCGACGAAGCCGAACACGGCTTCGACATCTTCAAGAACAAGCAGGACAACTGCGAGAAGATCGTCCTGAAACCCTGACCACCAACCGGATCCGGCCACCGCGATGAGCGCGGTGGCCGGACGCGAACATCCGGTGTGCCGCGGCTGAGCACGACCCGGCTCTCGTCGCCGTGCAGCTACGCTCAGGACGGCCCGCGAGCGGCCGATAAGGCGCTTGTGAGCGTCGTGCCTGGTCGGATGTGCAAGAACGTCACCGGTGTGATCACCGAGGTGGATGATCTGATCCTGGATGTGCTGGGTTTCAGCCGGGAGGAGATGCTCGGCCGGCGGTCCACCGAGTTTCTTCACCCTGACGATCACGAGCAGGCCTTCGACTCGGAGATCGAACTGTCGCTGGTCCACCCGGTCCGAGGCCCGCGCCGCTGCAGCGTGATTCTCAGCTCCCTGGCCGGCCACTCCGGGTATGGGACCACCGGCGCTCTGCAGTGCATCTCCGACATCACCGATGAGGCGCAGCAACGAGCCGACATCATCCACCGTGCCGCGCACGACGGCGATCGATAGCGCGTGCGGCACGTTGATCGCCGACGAGGTGGCATGGAGGCCTTCTCGTCGTGCGCTGCCAGTGCGTCCCGGCGCAGGGGGTCAGCACTCGAGCGCGTCCTCGTTTCCTTGGCGACGTAGTGAGGTGCGGCGGCCGAGCAGCCGTAGCACCAAGCACACCGGCTCGCTGGCCGCCACCAACCAGAGCTGACGGCCGGATGCCGCGTCAATGCGTTCGAGAGCACGCAGGCCGGCACAGTCGAAGAAGGTCACCGCGGACAAGTCGACTTCGACACCACGTCGCCCGCTGTCGGTGGCGGCCGACAACGCCAGATAGAAGTCCATGGCGGTGGAGCTGTCGATTTCACCGGACGCACGCACCCGCGCGGCGCCCGGCACGCACTGGCCCGGAAGAGTTTCGATGTGCAGCAATGCGCCATCCACCCGAATCACCTCCCCGCGACGCTAGCTCCGCAGCACGACAAGTGTCACCGTCCAACCGACTCCGCCGGACATGCCGGAACGGCCTAATCCGCTCGGGACTTGGCAACGTCACCGTGCACGAATCCGCACCGCCGACCTCCGGCCTCGCCGACGAACTCGCCACCCATTCCTGCGTCGACCGGTCATCCGATCGTGCTGCGGACGGGCCGGGCCGCGAGAGCCCGGCCCTCTCCCCCGAAGTCAGCGGGCGGCGAATCGCAGAATTTGGTCATCGTCCTCGCGGGGCGCGCGCGGCTGGTTCGAGGTGGTCACCCACAGCGAGCCGTCGCGGGCGATCTCCACGGTGCGCAGCCGGCCGTAGACGCCTTGGAGATGTTCGGTGGGCTCGCCAAGGCGGCCGTTGCGCAGGGGGATGGTGATCAGCCGCTGACCGGTCAGCCCGGCCACATAGAGCGTGTTACCGGAGATCGCGATGCCGGCGGGTCCGGCTTCGCTGGTGGGGAACGTGATCAGTGGGTTGGTGAGGCGGCCGTTCTGGGTGTCGCCGGTGCCTTCGACCATGGGCCAGCCATAGTTGCGGCCAGGCTTGATGAGGTTGATCTCGTCAAGGGCGTCCTCGCCGAACTCGGAGGCGTACATCCGGCCCTTGGCGTCCCAGGCGAGACCCTCCAGGTTGCGGTGCCCGTAGCTCCACACCGGGGAGTTCCGGAACGGGTTGCCCGGCGCCGGCCGGCCGTTCGGGGTGATGCGCAGGATCTTGCCGTTGAGGTTGGTCAGGTCCTGCGAAGCGCCCGGGATATGACCGTCGCCAACGGTCGCATAGAGCATGCCGTCGGGGCCGAACTTGAGGCGACCGCCGCTGTGGCCCTCGCCGCGGGGAAAGGCGAAGACGATTTCGATCGGGTCGTCGGAGTCGAGTGCGAACCGGGCGATGCGAGACTCGCCGCCGACGGCGTTGTAGAACACGTACACCAGATTGTCCCGGGCGAAGCGCGGGGAGAGGTCCAGGCCGAGCAGACCGCCGTCGCCGGGCGGCAGGACCATGTCGGGGATCGTACGCACGAGCTCGGGAGCCTGACCCGGCCGAATGCGCAACACGTTGCTCGTCTGCCGTTCGGTGATCAGGGCGTCGCCACCGGGCAGAAAGTCCAGGCCCCAGGGCATCAGGATGTCGGTGGCCATCACCGTCGGCGCCGCGCCGAGATCCGGCGTACGCACCGGGGCGGCCGCCGCCGCCTGCGTGGTGAGGCCGGTCAGGAGCAGGGCAGCCAGGGTGGCCGCGGTCCATCGGCGTGGCGACAGGGACAAGGTCATGGGGTCTCCTCGAGGTAAGGGATCGCTGAGGATCGATTGCCCATTCAGGTGACCAGTCACGGTGGAAAGGCGACCGAAAGGTGCTTCCGGAACGTGGGCGATGACGAGGCCTTGACCTGCGGCGATGCGCCGGGCGCATAGCGATGTCCCAGATGTCGCCGCCGGCCCGGCGTACCGGGCGGCTCGGTATGCGTCGAACGCATATCGACGTCCCGGAATCCGCGTTGGCGGTGGCTTCGCCGGGCGGGAAGAGTCCCCGTATGACGCAGAGCGAGGGACTTTCCCGGCGTGAGCTTCTCGAACGTTCCGGGGCCGTGGCCGCGGCCGCGGTGACGGTTCCGCTGATCGGCGGGGACGCCGCGACCGCGGCGGCGCCAGGCGACGTCAGCGTGCGGATGACGGTGAACGGGACGGTTACGCCGCTGACCGTCGATCCACGCGAGACGCTGCTGGACGCGCTCCGGGAGCGTCTTCGGTTGACCGGCACCAAGAAGGGGTGCGACCGGGGTCAGTGCGGCGCCTGCACGGTGCATGTGAACGGTGATCGGGTGGTCTCGTGCCTCACCCTCGTGGCCACGCTGGGCGGCGCCCGGGTCACCACAGTCGAGGGGCTGGCCGACGGCGACCGATTGCATCCGCTCCAGCAGGCGTTCATCGATCACGACGGCTTCCAGTGCGGATTCTGCACGCCCGGGCAGATCATGTCGGCGGCCGCGGTCATCAACGACGGAAGCGCCCGAACCGACGACGAGATCCGTGAGCAGATGTCCGGAAACATTTGCCGGTGCAGTGCGTATCCGGGCATCGTCGCCGCGATCCAGCAGGCCCGCAAGGAGATCAACTGATGCGCGAGTTCCAGTTCGAACGACCCCGCACCATTCTCGACGCGGTGCGGCAGTCCGGTCCGGACGCGGCCTTCCTCGCCGGTGGGACCACACTCGTAGACCTGATGAAGCTCGAGGTGATGACCCCCGGCCGCGTCCTGGACATCAATCGCCTCCCGCTGCAGGGCATCGAGGCGACCGGCGGCGGCCTGCGGATCGGAGCCCTGGAACGGATGCGGGACGTGGCGGCACACCGCCAGGTGCGCCGCGATTACCCGATGGTGGCTCAGGCCCTGGATGCCAGCGCCTCCGGTCAGCTCCGCAACATGGCCAGCATCGGCGGAAACCTGCTGCAACGCACGCGCTGCGGCTATTTCCGCGACGTCAGCAGGCCCTGCAACAAGCGGCGACCGGGCAGCGGATGCCCCGCGATCGAGGGTGAGAACCGGATGCACGCGATTCTGGGCTCCAGTGACTCCTGCGTGGCCACGCATCCCAGCGATCTCGCCGTCGCGCTGGTCGCGCTTGGTGCGACGGTCCAGCTGCAGAGCCGGACCGGTCCGCGCGAGGTCGCCCTGCGCGAGTTCTACCTGCTGCCGGGCAGCACCCCGAATCGCGAGCACGATCTGCGGCCCGGCGAGCTGCTCACCGCCGTGACCATCCCGCGCCTCTCGTGGGCCTCGCGCTCGATCTACGTCAAGGTCCGCGACCGGCAGTCGTTCGAGTTCGCGCTTTCGTCCGCCGCCGTGGCGGTGCGGCGCGACGGCGACGCCATCGCCGAGGCGCGCGTAGCGGTTGGTGGCATGGGCACCCGGCCCTGGCGGCTGCCGGCCGTCGAGGCCGCTCTGGCCGGCCGGCGGGCGACCGAAGCCAACTACGCTGCGGCGGCCGAACGGGCCACCGAGGGCGTCCGCCCGTTGCGGCACAACGCGTTCAAGCCCGAGCTGATGCGACGCACGCTCGTCCGCGCCCTGATGGAGCTGGAGGAGATCCGATGACCGTCTCCCCGATCGGCCGTGAGACCGCCCGCATCGACGGGCCTCTGAAGGTCACCGGCCGCGCTCCGTACGCGACCGATTATCGGCCCGAAGGACTGGTCTACGGCCACCTCGTCCTCGCCACGGTCGGCAAGGGCACCGTACGGTCGATGGACGTCTCCCGCGCCGAGGCCGCACCCGGAGTCCTCGCCGTCTACACCCCATTTCAGTCCCTGCGGCTCATCAACGACTTCCAGGGGCGCGGCCCGGAGAATTACGTCGTGCTGCAGGACACCACCGTGCGCTTCCGTGGCCAGATCATCGGCCTGGTCGTCGCCGATACCATCGAACGGGCCCGGGATGCCGCCGCTCTGGTCTCCGCCGAATACACGACCACGCAGGCCCGGACCTCTCTCGCCGAGGCCGCCCCCGGCGAGCCGCGGGACGTCGTGCAGGTGCTGGCCTCCGGATTGTCCTCGATTGACGAGGCATTGGCGTCGAGCCCGGTCACCGTCACCACCGCGGTGACCCAGCCCACCCAGCACCACGTGTCGATGGAGCCGCACGCCACGACCGCCGTGTGGCAGGACGACCAGCTCACGGTCTACACCGGTTCGCAGGCGCCGCAGCGCCACGCGCCATCGATCGCCGCCAGCCTCGGCGTCGAGCCGGCCAAGGTCCGCGTCATCTGCCGGTACACCGGCGGCGGCTTCGGCAGCCGGTCGTTCGCGTGGAACGAGGCGAAGCTGTGCGCGGCGGCCGCCCGCGCGCTAGGACGCCCGGTCAAGCTGGTCCTCAGCCGCGAGCAGGTGTTCACCACTGCCGGGCACCGGGCGGCCATCCAGCAGACCGTGCGGCTCGGCGCCGAAGCCGACGGGCGGCTGATCGCGATCAGCCATGAAAGTGATGCGGAAGTGCCCGCATCCGGCGGCTGGGAGACGATGCCCGCGGACAGCACGTCAGGGGTCCTCTATCGCACCCCGAACCTCCGCTTGGAACAGCGAATGGTCACTCTGGACACTCCGTCGACGTGGGCGATGCGCGCGCCCAACGAGGGTCCCGGGTCGTTCGCGCTCGAAACGGCGCTCGACGAGCTGGCCGCCCGCACCGGCGTGGACCCGGTCGAGCTGCGGCGGCGCAACGACGCGACCGAGGACCCCGTCAACGGCATGCGCTTCTCCAGCAAATATCTCGACCAGTGCTACCGGGTGGGTGCGATGCGCTTCGGCTGGAACCGGCGTCCCCGGCGTCCGCGTTCCCGAACCGACGGCGACTGGCTCGTCGGCATGGGCACGGCGAGCGCCGTCCTCGGGTCGGGGCGCCGGCCGACTTCGGCGCGGGTGCGGTTCCGCGACGACGGCCGCGTCGTCGTCTCTTCGAGCACCTCCGATCTCGGCACTGGCGCGCTGACCATGCTGGCCGTGGCAGGTGCAGACGCGCTGCGCCTCCCGGTCAGCACGATGGTGCCGGAGCTCGGCGACTCCGCCCTCCCGCCCGGCGGCGCCGGTGCGTTCGGGTCCGCCGTCACGGCCAACACGGTGCCCGCCGTGCAGGAGGCGTGCCGGTCGGCCGTCGCGGCGCTCATCCAGACCGCCGTGGAGAATCCGCGCTCGCCTTTCCACGGCCTCAACCCGGCTGACCTCCGCTTCCGGCAGGGCCGGGTCTGGGCGGGCGCCCGATCGATGAGTTTCCCCAACCTGCTTCGCGAGATGGGCCTGGCGCACGTGGAAGCGGTCGCGAACACCACACCCGCCGAGGTCGAGCAGTATGCCTTCCACAGTTTCGGCGCTCACTTCTGCGAGGTCCGAGTCCACCGGCTGACCGCCGAGGTGAGAGTCAGCAGATTCTCCTCGGTGTTCGACGCGGGCACCATCATCAACGCCCGGGCGACACGCAGCCAGCTCGTCGGCGGGATCATCTGGGGCATCGGGCACGCCCTGCTGGAAAGCGACCCGATCGAAGCCGACGGCCGCTACGCCGCGGCGTCGATGGCGGACTACCTCGTCCCGGTGAACGCCGACATCCCCGACATCGATGTGCACTGGCTGGATCATCCGGATCCGCACATCAGCGAGGCCGGCGCGCGCGGGCTGGGCGAGCTCGGCACCGTGGGATCCGCGGCGGCGGTCGGCAACGCCGTCTTCAACGCGACCGGCATTCGCGTACGCGATCTGCCGATCACCATCGACAAGCTGCTCTGACTGCGGCTACGCGCGCGGACCCCGGTGCGTCCTCAAACCCCCGGTCATTCACAGCTCCAGCACGAGCTTCGGGCTCGCTCCTCGTGACACGCAGATCAACATGACGTCGCCGGCGGCCTGCTCGGCGGCACTGAGCACCGAGTCACGGTGCTCGACGGCGCCGTCGAGCACAGTTGCCTCGCATGAGCCGCAGGTGCCCTCCTGGCAGGAGGACAGCACCGGGACCCCCGCCGCTTCGACGACGTCCAGGATGGATCGGTGCGGCGGAACCGTGAGGGTCAGCCCGCTCAGTGCCAGCTCCACCTCGAACGACTCGGCGCGCGCCGGCATCAGGGTTTCCTTGGGAGCGAACCGTTCCAGCTGCAGCGCGCCGGGTGGCCAGGCCGCGCAGCGCTGCTCGGTGGCGGCCAGAAGCGGTTCCGGTCCGCAGCAGTACACCAGCGTGTCCTGCCGTGGTGCGCCGAGCAGGTGATCCAGGTCGATGAGCCCGACCTTGTCTTGCGGATAGAGCCTGGCATGCACGCCGGTCCGGTCGAGGAAAGCCATCGAGCGCTCGCTGCGCCCGCCGTAGTGCAGCTCCCAGCGGGCTCCCGGTGCCTCGGCCGTGACGATCATCGGCAGGATCGGGGTGATGCCGATTCCGCCGGCTATGAATACGTATTGCTGAGCTGGCCGCAGGGGGAAGTGGTTGCGTGGCAGGCTCACGTCGACTTCGCTGCCTTCGTGCAGGTGGTCGTGGATGTACGCCGAACCGCCGCGGCCGTCCGCCTCGCGCAGCACCGCGATCTGCCACGCGGTGCGATCGGCCGGTGCACCGCAAAGCGAGTACTGCCTGACAAGGCCGCCCGGCAGTCGCAGGTCGATGTGCGCGCCGGCCGTCCACACCGGCAGGTCGGCTCCGCGCAGGTCGCGCAGCTCGAGCGCCACAACTCCGTCCGCGACCGTGCCGCGTCGGGCGACCCGCAGCCGCAGGCCGCCCTCCTGATCGGCCATCACGCGGCCGAATCGGCCGCCGGCACGATGGTCAGCGGCAGATTGGTCACGCTGAGCAGCGGCCAGGTCAGCCGGTGCACCGGGCCGCCGACCGAGAACGACTCGGTTCTGGTGAGCAGTTCCTCGACCGCGATCCTGATCTCCAGCCGGGCGAAGTGCTGCCCGACGCACTGGTGCAGTCCACGGCCGAAGGCGACGTGCCGCTTGTCGGTCCGGTCGAGGTCAAAGGTGTCGGCATCCGGCCAGGCGGCCGGATCGACGTTGGCGGAGCCGAAGTTCAGCAGCAAGTATTCGCCGGCCCGGATGGTCTGCCCACCAATCTCCGTGTCGACCGCGCATCGGCGGGGCATCGCCTGTTGGGGCGTGTCGATCCGCAGGCTCTCCTCGATCGCGTCGGGGATCCGGCCGGGGTTCGCCCGCAGGTGGTTCTGCAGCTCACTGTCGTGGGCGAGCCGAAGCACGAGATTGCCGAGGCCGCTGGTGGTGGTGATGTGCCCGGCCAGCATGATCGTGACGATGAGGTTAAGCACCTCGGGCTCGCTCGCCGGCTGGTCGCCGACGAGGCCGTCGAGGATGCCGCTCACCACGTCTTGGCGAGGGTGCTGCCGGTGGTCGGCGATCAGGCCGGCCAGGTGCGGCATGATGCCGGCGAATAGCTCGTCGGGGATGGGCACGTCCGGGTCGGTGAGGCCGTGGCCGGTCGCCTTCGCCATGGCCATCACCCAGTCGTGGTGCACCCGCCAGTTGTCGTCATTGACGCCGAGGAGCCGGCACAGGCCGCGGGTCGGGAACGGGAATGCGAACTCGTCGGCGAAGTCCGCGTGGCCGCGCCGGACCATGGCGTCGATCATTTCGCCGGCGTCGCTGCGGACCTTCTCGGCGTGCCGGCCGACCGCGTCGGCACGGAAGTGGTCGTTGAGCAGTCTGCGATAGAGGGTGTGGCCGGGCGGATCTACCTGCAGCGGGATGATGCGCGGACCGTCGGGCGGGGTGGTGCTGCTGAAGGCATGGACGTTGCGCGCGGCGTCGAGGAGATCGCGGTGGCCGAACACCCCCCACCAGTCGACCGTGGAATCCGGCACGGCAATCCGATCGACAGGGCAGCGGTTGAGCTGCTCGCGGTAGGCGTCGGCGGTGCTCGCCTCGGCGGATTCCTCGATGTGCCGTAGCGCCGCGGTGGGATCCCAGGTCATGCGCTCTCTCCCGCCGGCTCGATTCGCATGGCGTCGACATCGGCGAAGTAGTCGGTGTCCCAGTTCGACATCTGTTCCTCCCACACGTCGCACAAACTGTATGCAGTTTATGATGTGATCGAAACGGTACGGTACGGTACGCAGGTCGGGCAAGGGGCTGCCCCAGGCCCGCTCGACAACGTGTTAGTCGGCCAGCAGGGCCGGCAAAAGGATCTGGTCGACCAGCTCGGTCAGCGTGCGCGGCTCGACCGGCCGGCCCGGTATCAGAAACCGAAAGGTGAGATAGCCCAGCAGGACATCCCACAGATCTCCTTCGTCGGCCGAGCCGAGTTCACCCCGCTCGACGGCGCGAGTGAGCACGGCCCGGGTCACCTCGCGGTGGTGCTGCAGGAAGTCGGCCACCGCCGCCCGCAACTCGGCGTTGCGCTTGAGCTCGGGCAAGGTGGCGGCCAGCATGTGCACGTGCTGACCGACCTCGGCCGCGGTCCGCTCAGCCAGCGCCACGAGGTCGGCGCGCAGCGAACCGGCGTCCTGTGGCACCTCCATCAGGCCGATCTGCGAGCTGACCGCCGCCACTACAAGCGCTGCCTTCGTGGGCCAGCGCCGGTAGATGGTGGCCTTGCTCGCTTTGGCTTGGGTCGCCACCTGCTCGACGGTCAGTCGCTCGTATCCGTGCTCGGCGAGCTGCTCCACCACGACGGACAGGATTTCCGCCTCCCGCGCGGTTGGCTCCCGGCGGGTCACAGCAGCCTCCTCGATCACCTACCGAGCCTATCCGGGCGTGTGTCCGGGTGGTGGCGGGGCCAGGTGTGGTGCGGGGGTGTCGAGTGTGTCGCGGATTTTCTGGAGGAGGTCGGGTTCGGTGAAGGGCTTCTCGACGAGCGTGACGCCGTCGTCGAGGGTGCCTTGTGAGGCGAGGACGGGTTGGGCGTAGCCGGACATGTAGAGGACTTTGATGGTGGGACGCATGTGGCGAATATTGGTGGCGAGTTCTTTTCCGAGCATGTGGGGCATGATCACGTCGCTGAGCAGCAGGTCGATGTGTTGGTCGGTGTGTTCGGCGATTTTGAGGGCGGCGGGCCCGCTCGGGGCGGTCAGGACGTGGTAGCCGTTGCGGGTGAGGATGCGGCGGGTGACTTCGCGTAGGGCGTCTTCGTCCTCCACGATCAGGACGGTTTCGCCGCCGTGGGTGAGCTGTGGTGCGGTGGTGTCCTGGGTGGGTGCAGGGGTTTGGTCGGTTGCCGGTAGCAGGGCGGTGAAGGTGGTGCCGGCGCCGGGTGCGGACGAGATGGCGGCGTGTCCGTCGGCTTGGTGGATGATGCCGTAGACGGTGGCCAGACCCAGGCCGGTGCCCTGACCTTTGGGTTTGGTGGTGAAGAACGGTTCGAAGACCCGTTGGGCGACCTCGGGTGGGATGCCGGTGCCGGTGTCGGCCACGGCGAGCTGCACGTGTCGGCCCGGGCGCAGGTTGGGATGTGTGTCGACGGCATGATGGTCGAGGATGCGGTTGGCGGTCTCGATGCTCAGGGTGCCGCCGTCGGGCATGGCGTCGCGGGCGTTCACGGCGAGGTTGACCAGGACCTGTTCTAGTTGTCCTGGATCGGCCAGCACCGGCCACAGGTCACCGGCAAGTTGGGTGTGCAACTGGATGTGCTCGCCGAGGCTGCGCTGCAACAGGTTCTGCACCTGGCCGATGACGGTGTTGAGGTCGAGGACCTGGGGTCGCACGACCTCACGGCGGCCGAAGGCCAGCAATTGGTGGGTGAGTTCTCCCGCGCGGTGCCCGGCGCGCACGATCTGATCGATGTCGCGGCCCACCTCGACCCAGCGCGGGTCGCTACTGGCATCGGCGGCCTCGGCGACCTGCTCGCCGACGAACGTCGTGTAGTTGAGGATCACCGCGAGCAGGTTGTTGAAGTCGTGGGCGACACCGCCGGCGAGCTGGCCGAGGCTCTCCAGGCGTTGGGATTGGTGGAGTTGGGCTTCGAGGCGTTCGCGTTCGGCGATGGCCTTGAGTCGTTCGTGTTCGGCCTGTGTCTCGAGGCGTTCGGTGACGTCACGGATTGCCGCGGACACGACGATGCCGTCCTCGGTGTCGAGCGCGGAGAGGCTGATCTCGCAGGGGAACTCGCTGCCGTCTTTGCGGCGGGCGGCCAGGTGCATGCCGGCGCCCATCTCCCGTGGCTGGGGTTGGGTGAAGTAGCCGGCGCGGTGGGCCGGGTGCAGCGGACGGGCACGGTCGGGCACGAGGATCTCGATGAGCTGGCCGAGCAGCTCGTCACGTGGGTAGCCGAACAGGCGTTCGGCTTGGGCGTTGACCAGGGCGATTTCCCCGTTGGCGGTGACCCCGACGATGGCGTCCGGTGCGGCTTCCAGCAGGCCACGGAATTTGGCCTCGGCTCGCCGCAGGTCGGTGATGTCGCGGCTGATGGAGGCGACCCCCGTGACATGCCCACCGCCGTCGGTGATCGCCGACAGGGTCACCATCACCGTGACCACACGGCCGTCGGCGTGGCGTCGTTCGGCCTGGTACGGCTCGACGTACTCGCCGGCCACGACCCGAGCGAGTTTTGCCGCCTCGGCAGGCCGTTGCGGTGCCGGGACCACCACGGCGATCCTCTGCCCGATGACCTGATCGGCGAGATAGCCGTAAAGTCGCTGTGCGCCGGCGTTCCAGCTGGTGATCACCCCATCCGGGTTCTGCCCGACGATCGCGTCCGGCGAGGACTGCACGATCGCAGCCAGTTCCTGCCGTTCGGCCAGCACAGCCCCGCGCTGGGCGAGCAGGGCCGCCTGCGCGCCGAACGCGGCGAACAGGATCACGTCGTCGTCGCTGAACAGACTTCGGTGGTGGTTGAGCAACACCAGCGCACCTCGGCCGCCCGGCAACGGCACTGGCACGGCCGTGACCAGCCGCACCCCGCGGCGCCGCGCCAGCGTGGTGGCCAGCGGCGCAGCGCCACCGTCCACGCCCGTATCGAGCATGCCCCGGATACTCAGCAACTGGTCCACGCTCGCCGCGTCGGTGGTCACCGCCGAGTCGGCGTCGATCCCTGCCCTGGCGACCTCGCGCAGTCGGCCATCCCCGGTGGGTAGCAGCACGACGGCCGCGTCAGCACCGACTTGCGCGCGGACCGTGTCCGTGTACCGCTGCCACGTCGTTTGCGGTGGCTCGTCGAACGGCGCTTCCAACAGTTGCCGGGTCAGCACGGCCGATGCCTGCGTAGACCATCGGCGGCGCAGCCACCCCGGCGGCGAGAACGCCATCAGGTACACCAGCGCGGACAGCACCGCCGTCGGTCTTGCCGCCCGGCTGCCCTGCGGGCCCGTTGCCGCGATCAGCAGCATCGCCCCGAACGCGGCCGTGGCCGCCGCCGCCAAACCCAGCCGGACTCGGGCCGCACCGGCGCGCCGCCGCGCTTCGCCGACGAGGTATAGCGCGGCGATCAGCTGACCCGCGAAGAACGTCACCACGGTCGCCCACACCACCGGCCGCGCAACAGGCGGCGACAGTAAGGCCAACGGCACCGCCGTCATCACCCAGCCGCCCACTACGACCGGGTACAGCCACCGCGGTACTCGGCGCACATGCCTGAGCAACCGCAAGGTGAAGAACGGCTGACCGAACAGCAGGACCAGGGCGACTGCGGTCACCGGCCGCGGCGGCGCCGGGGTCACCGCCCGCAGCATCGACAACGCGAACAGCATTGCCGGAGCGGCGAACAGCACCACCACGTCGCGCTGCAGCGGATCGCGCCGACGTAGATAATCCGCCAGCGCTTTTCCGCACACCAGGACGAACAGCACGCCTGCGACCAATGTCACCACGGCCCCCAAGGATGCTGGCACAGGGTGGGAACTAATCACCCCAATAAGGGCATACCGATCATACTTGTCGCGGCGTCGGGCCGGGCGTCAATGGCGGTCGCGAATCGGTCGACTCGACGCCCGGGCCAGTCCGCACGCCTGCCGTCGATCGCCGACGAGCACGGGGCGACGCGTGGATCGCACGGGAATCCCATCGGCGGCCGGGTTTGGTGGTGGCTATGCCGCTGTCGGCGCGGCTGAACCGGTCGAACAGGTGGGGCACGAAGGCCTCGGGTATCCCTTCGCCGTTGTCGGCGATGTGTATGCGGACGTGGTCGGGGTGGTTTACCACGGTGACGGTGACCGGTGGGGCACCGCATTTGGTGGCGTTGCCGAGCAGGTTTCCGAGGATGAGTTGCAGGTGGGCCGGGTCGGCCAGCCAGGACGAGTTCGCCGGTGGCGACCACGTTGGCCAGGGGCTGCCGTACGTCGTGGGTGAGCATGGCGAGGAAGTCGAACATCTGGGCGTTGGCCTGTTGCAGTTGTTCGGCGCGTGGGTTGCGGTTCGCGTTCTACGGACGGATCTCGCCGTTCGAGTATCAGGATCGCCGGCGCTGATGGGGACTTCGGTCCGATGGCATCATGAAAAGTGGGGCGTGCTGCCGGTGAACATCCGGTCCACTGTCATCGGCACGTCGCGCAGCCGGAGCCCGGTCGCGTTGTAGATGGCATTGCTGATCGCCGCGCTGACACCGCCGACGCCGATCTCGCCGGCGCCGCGCGCACCGAGTTCGTTGTGCGCGTCATCCGGGACGTCCAGCAGCACGACATCCACCTCGGGCACGTCGGCGTTCACCGGCAGCAGGTAGTCGGCCAGGTTGGCGTTGGTCATGACTCCGCTCGGGTCGAACTCCAGCCCCTCGAACAGGGCCGCGGACAGCCCCCAGATCATCCCGCCGATGATCTGGCTACGGGCCGCCTTGGCGTTGATCACACGGCCGATGTCCATCACGCCGAGCATCCGGCTGACCCGCGGCTCACGGGTCCAGCGGTTGACCCTGACCTCGCAGAACTGCGCCCCGAACGACCAGAACGCGCGTCCGTCGGTGATCGGGCCACGCGGCTGGGTCATCCCCTGCCCGGTCACCGAGGTCAGCCCGGCGCGGGTGAGCGCGGCGACCAAGGATGCCTGCCCCGGATGAACCGGCAGGTCGCCGGCCCAGGCTCGTAGCTGAGTCAGGGCGTCGCGCACGGCCGCCGCGACCGCAGGAGCGACCGAGGCGGTCCCGGTGGAGCCCAGGGCCGCGCCGCCGGGCGGCAGGGCCGCATCACCGAGCCGGACCCGGATCCGGTCGATCGGCAGGCGCAGCGCGTCCGCGGCGGTGATGGCAACAACCGTGGCCATGCCGGTGCCGAGATCCACGGCGGAGGTCGCCACCTCGGCGGTGCCGTCAGCGCACACCGTCGCCGTCACGGTCACGGGCGTGACCTGGATCGCGCGGTACGTCGTCACCGCCATACCCATGCCGAGGAGGTCGTCGCCGTCGCGCCGCGCCCCGGGCTCGGCGACCCGCTCAGCCCACCCGAACCGCTCGGCGCCCACGCGCAGGCACTCGGTGAGCTGGTTGCTGCTCCACGGCACGCCGGTCCCGGGGAACACATCGGCGTGGTTCTGCTCACGTAGCCGCACCGGATCGATGCCGAGCCGGACGGCGAGTTCGTCCATCGCGGTCTCCAGGGCGTGCAGGCCGGGAACCTCGGCGGGCCCGCGCATGAATCCGGTGCGCGGCAGGTTCAGGGTGACCCGGCGCTGGCTGACCGCCACCGCTTCGGCGGCGTAGAGCATCCGGGTGACGGCGTGCCCTGGCGCGATCAGCAGGTCGGAGATGATCGCCGCCTCCGCGGAGCGCGAGCGGTGCCGGATCGCGGTGAGCCGGCCGTCGTGTTGCGCGCCGAGGGTGATCTCCTGGTCGGTCATGCCGCGCACGATCGTGGTCGTGAAGACCTGTTTGCGGGTCAGGACGGTCTTGATCGGCCGGCCGAGATCGCGGCTGGCGGCGCAGGCCAGTTTGGTATCGACGCCGGCGCGGGTCTTGCCGCCGAAGCCGCCGCCGATGTGCTCGGCGGCCGCGTCGATGGCCTCCGGGTCCAGGCCGAAGGTGGCGGCGAGCTCCGCGACCAGCCAGGGAATCGCCTGGTGGCCGGTGCGCACGTGCAGACGGTCGCCGGTCCACCAGGCGAGGCTGTTGTGCGGTTCCATCGCGGCGTGGTTCTGTGCGGCCGTGCGGTAGCGGCCGGTCACGACGACGTCGCTGCCGGCCAGGATCTGATCGACGTCACGATCGTCCCGGCGGTAGCCGACGTCGGGGTCTTGGCCGTGGTCGACGCTGTCCGGCACGGTTGTCGGCGCAGCGTCCAGATGCACGGCCGGCTTGGTGATTTCGTACGTCGCGGTGACCAGATGCGCCGCATGCCGCGCCTGCTGCGGCGCCTGCGCCACGACAAACGCGATCGCCTGGCCGTAGTGGTGCACCAGCGTATCCATGAGTGGCGCGTACCGGGCGCCGTTCGGGTTGGTGACCGACGGCAGCGGGGTGATCGGCAACGGGGCGAAGGGTGAGTAGATCGCCACCACGCCCGGCGCCGCGGCCGCCGCGGTGGTGTCCAGCGCGGTCAGCCGGCCGGCGGCGACGTCGCTGGTGACGAGATGGCCCCACAGCATGCCGGGCCGCGACTCGTCGAGGGGATACCGCGCGGCGCCGGCGACCTTGGCCGGGCCGTCGATGCGGTCGACCGGCGAGCCGAGGGTTGTCATGCGGCGATCACCTGTTCGATGGCGCGCAGCAGAGTGCGTTCGAGCAACGGGGACTTGTAGGCGTTGTGGGCCAACGGGCGGGCGTCCCGGGTCGCGGGGCGGACCGCGGCGGCGAACGTTCCCTGGGTGGCCGGCATGCCGACCAACGCCGCCTCGACCCCGCGCAGCCGCCAGGGGACGGTGGCGACGCCGCCGGCGGCGAGACGCGCGTCGGCGATGACGCCGTCGCGCACCTGGACGGTCACGGCGACGGAGGCGAGGGCGAACTCGTAGGAGGCCCGGTCCCGCACCTTGACGTACGCGGAGCGCGCGCCCGCCGGCGGCCGGGGAACGTGCACTTCGGTGATCAACTCACCCGGCCGCAGCGCTGTCTCGATGTGCGGCGTGTCGCCGGGCAGCGGATAGAACTGGCCGACGGGCGTGGTGTGCGGACCGTCCTGCCCGGTCACGTGCACGGTCGCGTCGCTCGCCACGAGGGCGACCGCGAGATCGCTCGGATGGGTCGCCACGCAGGCCGTGCTGGCGCCGAGGATGGCGTGCGTCCGGTTCGACCCGCCGATCGCAGGGCAGCCGCTGCCCGGCCGGCGGCGGTTGCAGGCCGAGGCCGGATCCCGGAAGTAGCCGCAGCGGGTGCGCTGCATCAGGTTGCCGCCGATGCTGGCCATGTTGCGGATCTGCTGCGAGGCTCCGGCCAGCAGCGCCTGGCTCACGAGCGGAAACCCGTCCGCCACGCCGGGGTCCGCGGCGAGGTCGCTCATCCGTACGCCGGAGCCGACGGTCAGCCCGCTCGCCGTGACGCTGATGTGGCGCAGCGGCAAGGAGTTGATGTCGAGCACCACTCGCGGCCGTAGCACGTCGAGCTTCATCAGGTCGATCAAGGTGGTGCCGCCGGCCAGGAACGCGACGTCGGCGGCGGATCCGACCGCCTCTTCGACGTCGGTCGCGGCGGCGTAGGTGAACTCACGCATCCGCATCGCCCCCCGCGGCGCGGACCTCGCGGATGGCGGCGACGATGTTCGGGTAGGCCGCGCAGCGGCAGATGTTGCCCGACATGAACTCGCGGATCGCCGCGTCGTCCAGGCCGGGCACCTCGACCGCAGCGGCCGCCGACATGAGCTGGCCGGGGGTGCAGAATCCGCACTGCAACGCGTCGTGCCGCACGAACGCCTCCTGCAGGCGTGCCCCGACCGGGTCGCCGGCCAGCGAGTGCACGGTGCGGACCTCGGCGTCCCGGGCCGCGGCCAACAGGGTGAGGCAGGCGAGCACGGGCCGGCCATCGAGGCGCACCGTGCACGCGCCGCACTGGCCGTGGTCACACCCCTTCTTCGGGCCGGTCCGGCCGAGGCGGTCGCGTAGCGCGTCCAGCAGGGTCTGGCGGGTGTCCCCGACCAGCTCGGCCGGCTCGCCGTCGACGTGCATTCGGGTTCGCGCCGTCGGGGGGACCCGGGGTTCGGTCATCGGCCTTCGAGCCTGTCGCGCGCGGCGGCGAGAGCGGCGGCCATCGCGCCCGGGTCGCCGTCACGAGTGGCTGCGCCGTTCACGGTGTCCGTACTCATCAATCCTCCGACGCTCGGCTGCGCTACCGAACGCAGCGTATCAGCTTCTTTATAAGCATCAAGGCTTTGATACACCCTCGAACGGCCCATCAGTGCATCACCGACCCTCCGTCGACGACCATCGTCTGCCCGGTGATGAAGTCGCTGTCGGCGGAGAGCAGGAAGACGACGGCGCCGTCGAGATCCTCGGGCTGCTGGTCGCGCGGGAGGCACCGGGAGGCGATGTTCGGTGCGCTCATGGCGTCAGCCTCATCTCCCCAGTCGAGCACCCCATCGCTCAGAGTGAAGCCCGGCGCGATGCAGTTCACCCTGACTCCGTCTGAGCCGACCTCGCGTGCCATCACCCGGCTCAGTGCGATCACCGCGCCCTTGGAGGCGACGTAGTGGGCTCTGCCCGGAACCCCTTTGAAAACAGTGCCCGACGAGATGTTCACGACCTTGCCGTAGCCCTGCGCTCGCATCGTCGGCAGCACCGCCCGCGTGAACTCGAAGACGCCGCGCACGTTGACCTGCATGACGCGGTCGAACTCGTCGGAGTCGATCTCGTCGAACGGCTTGCTCTTCCCGAGTGCCGCGAACACTGCGGCGTTGTTCACCAGTCCGTCGATCCGGCCGAAGCGGTCGACAACCCGCCGGACGAAGTCGGCCACGTCCGCGGGTTCGGTCACATCGCAGGTGCCCCCCAAGGCGTTCCCGCCGATCGCGGCGACGACCTCGTCGGGCTCCAGTACGTCGCACACCGCCACGTTGCCGCCCTCGGCCGCAACTGCGCGCGCGTAGGAGGCGCCGATACCTCGCGCGCCGCCGGTGATCACGACCGTCCGGCCGCTCAGCCGCCCCATCGGACGGCCCTCACCGACGCGGGAGGCCGAGGGCCTCCCGCGTCTGCGCGACGTCGGCCACGGCGTGACCGAGATCCTCGGCGAGACGAACGGCTCGCTCGACCAACGGCAGGTTTCCCTTCGTCAGCGTCCCGGGTCCGACGTGGAGGGTGTCCTCCATCCCGGCTCGCGCGTTGCCGCCCAGTGCCAGGCCGATGCCGGTCAAGGACAGGTTCGCGCGGCCGATCGCGATGACCTGCCAGACGGCGCCCTCGGGAATCCGCCGCACCATGGTGATCAGGTTCTCGGCGGTGGCCGCCATGCCGCCGCGCACGCCGAGCACGATGGAGAACTGCAGCGGGTCGGTGTCGAGGCACCCCTCGTCCCGCAGCCGGAGCGCGGCCTCGAGATGGCCGGTGTCGTAGATCTCGAGCTCGGGCTTCACACCGAGGTCCCGCATCCGGGCGGCCAGCTCGCGAACCTTCTGCGGCGGATTGAGAAACTCGCCGTCGCCGAAGGACATGCTGCACGGGTTGAGAGTGGCCATCGCCGGTCTCAGGTCGACCAGCCGGGCCCGCTCCTCGAAGGGCACCGAGAGCCCGACTCCGGTGGAGAGCTGCACCAGGATGTCACAGCGCTCAGCAATCAACTCGATGGTCCGCCGGGCGATGCCGGGATCGGCGGTTGGCCGGTCGTCCTTGTCGCGTAGGTGGATGTGGGCGACGGTCGCACCCGCGTTGTAGGCGCGCAGCACGTCGTCGGCGATCTCTTCCGGCTGGGTCGGCAACGTCGGGTTGTCCGCCTTGGTGGCTAAGGGGCCGGTCGGTGCGACCGTGATGACGATGCTCATGACACCTCCTTGGTTCGCGGCGGTCGTCAAATCTTCAGAATCCGACGCGCGTTCAGATTCGCGATCTTGGCTCGGTCGGAGTCGTCGAGCCGGGCGGCCTCGAAGCCGCGAACCGCGTTGGCGGTCGACTCGTAGGGATAGTCGATCGAGAACATGATGGAGTCCGCACCCATTGCCAGCACCGCGCCTTCCAGGACGGCCGGCGAGACGACGCCGCTCGTGGTTATCACGATGTTGCTGCCGAGGTACTCCGACGGCATCCGCTCGAGCGGCCAGAGCGGCTCCTGGGCCAGGTAGCGAGAGTCCATCCGGGAGCCCTGGAACGGCAACAGCTCACCCATGTGTCCGACGATCAGGGTCGCGTTCGGGTGCCGGTCGAAGACCCCGCTGAAGAGGAGTCGCAGCACATGCCCGGCCACGGTGACCCCGAAGCTCCACATCGATCCGCGAAGCTCGGGATGGTTCTCCATCACATGCCATCGGTCGGCGGCGAGGATGCTCGGGTGGATGTACAACGGGACGTCCAGGGTCTCGAGTGCGGTCCAGAAGTCTTCGTACGCCGGCTCGTCCAGGTAGGACCCGTTGGTGTGGTCGTTGACGAGCGCGCCCACGAAACCCAGTTCCCGGACGCAGCGGCGCAACTCGGCGATCGCCGCCTTCGGATCCTGCATCGGCAGCGCGGCGAAGCCGCGGAAGCGGTCGGGTTGCTTGGCGATCGCCTCGGCCAGGTAGTCGTTGGCAACCTTGGCGTTGGCGACCGCGTCGGCGGCATCGGCGTACGCCTGGATGCCGGGCACCGTCAGCGACAGCACCTGGATGTCGACGCCATACTCGTCCATCTCGGGGAGCCGGTACGCAGTGAAGTCGGTCAGCCGCCTCGCCCAGTCCTTCATGACGTCGGGCTTGGTGCGATGTGCGTTGCCTGCCCAAGGAGGTGTGCCGGCGTCAGGTCCGGGGATCGAGAACGCCTCTTCCAGCGCGATGTAGGTCATGAGAACGGAACGGTCCTTTCGTCGGTTCGCGGCGCGGTCCTGTCCGCGTCGAGTAGCCGGAGCGCGGTGCGTCGCCTGACCGCGGCGAGCTCGTCGCCGTCGATGAACGACGAACTGATGCTCTCGAAGAGACGCTCGAGGCGGTCGCCGTGGATGAACGGGGCGTCGGAGCCGAAGACGATCCGTTCCGCTCCGGCGAACGCGGCGAGCGCCGCCAGGGCCGGCCGGCCGAGCAATGCCGTGTCGAAGCAGCTCACCGCCAGCATCGCCGCGAAGGTGTCCCCGCCGTCGATCGTTCCCGCGGGGTCGTCCAGCCGGTCGAGAACGAAGGGAAACGTGCCACCGCCGTGCGCGAAAACCCAACGGATGTGCGGGAACCGCGAGAACAGGCGCCGTTTGCCGAAGAGCACGGCCACCCGGGTCGTGTCGAAGACGTACTCCACCAGGTTCGGGCCGACCTGTCCGGTGAGCGGGGTCAATGCCGGCGAGGTGGGATGGACGTGGACGAGGGCGCCTTCGCGGTCGAACAGGTCGAGTAGCTCGTCCCAGGCAGGCTCGCCGAGATACTGTCCGGCGTACTGGGTGAGTGCCGAGATGCCGTCGACACCGTCATGCCGCAGCGCGTTCTCCGCATGCCGCAACGCGTCGTTGAGCGACGGCAGCGGAAGCGGCGCGAAGACACCGAACCGCTCCGGGCGGAGCTCTCGGAAGCCGAGCAATTCCTCGTGCGCCGCGGTGCTGAACCCAACGAGGCCGTCGACGTCACCCAACCCGAAACCACGCGCTGCCGGGGACAACATCGCCCGCTCGATCCCGACCGAGTCCATCCATCGCAGCGTGGAATCGGGTTCCCAGCCGGGAATGCCGGGAAGACCGGTAGCGCCGGCCGCCGTGCCGGACCGTGCCAGCACCCGCTCCCGGTAGGCGTCGGTGACTGCGTGGTGGTGGAAGTCGATCGCTGGTTCATCGCCAGGGTCACTCATTGAGGCCGTCCAGCGGGTGCAGGTCGGCGTCCGACCGGATGCTGGTACGGCGAATGAGTCCCAGGACATGGGAACGCAGCTCGGCGAAGCGGGGATCCGCCTTGGTCGCGATCTGGTCGCGAGGTCTGGGCAGGGTCACGTCGAGGGTCTCGAGGACCGTGCTCGGCCGCGCTGACAGCACCACCACACGGTCGGCGAGGTAGACGGCCTCGTCGATGTCGTGGGTGACGAGCACCATGGTGATGCCGCTCGAGCCGTGGACGCGGAGCACGAGGTCCTCGAGGTCGGCCCGGGTCTGGGCGTCGACCGACGCGAATGGCTCGTCCAACAGCAGGATCTCTGGCTCGTAGGCGAGAGCTCGCGCAATTGCGACGCGCTGTTGCATCCCTCCCGATAGCTGCCACGGGTACTTCGTGCCGAATGCGTCGAGACCGACCTGTGCGAGTGCGGCCCGGACCCGCCGGTCTCGCTCGGCGCGTGACGGCAGCTTGGTCTTCAGCGGCAGGCCGACATTGCGCTCGACCGTGAGCCACGGCATGAGCGAACGTCCGTACTCCTGGAACACGCAGGCCAGCTTTCTGGGTGGTTCGCAGACCTCGGCGCCGTCGAGCTGGATGCTGCCCGAGGTGCATCGCAGCAGTCCGCACATGCATCTGAGCAACGTCGTCTTGCCGGCCCCCGACGGGCCTACGATGCAGATGAACTCGCCGTCGGCGACGGTCAGCCCGATGTCGCGGATCGCCTCGACCGTCGAGCTGCCGGCGCCATACTGTTTGGTTACGTGGGATAGTACGAGCATCAGGCACCTACCATCGTCAGACCGGCGTGCCAGCGCAGTACGCGGCGCTGGAGCAGGAGAAGCAAGCCGTTGGACGCGATCCCCAGGAGCCCCAGCAGCAGCATCCCCGACCACATTCCCGGCATGTCGAACGTTGACTTGGCCTCGACCGTGACTCGACCGATCCCGTTGGTCGAGGCGAACATCTCGGTGACGACCATCATGATGAACGCCAGTTGAAGCGACACCCTCATGCCGGCGAGGATCTGTGGCCCCGAAGCCGGCAGGAACACCGACAACAGGCGCTGAGTCCGGCTGAGCCGGAAGACCCGGCACACATCCTCCAACGCCGGGTCCACCGAGCGCACGGCATCGACGGTGTTGAGCAGGACGGGGAACATCGCGATGAACCCGATCACAACGATCTTGGAGATGTCGCCGATTCCGAAGACGAGCACGCTGATCGGGACCAGCGCCGCGCCCGGCAGCGACCGGCCGAACTGGACAGCGGGGTTGAGCGCACGGTCGAGCGGCCGGATCCGGCCCAGCACCACTCCCGCCGCCACGCCGGCGAGCGAGCCTAGGGCGTAGCCCGCGGTCATGCGCACGACGCTGGGCGCGACATCGGAAAACACTCGCGCGGAAATCCAGGTGGTGTGGAACGTGTCGAGCACCCGAGACAGGGCCGGATAGTACGGCGACGTGCTGTGCGCCGAGGTGACCCACCAGGCCACGAGCACGGCGATAGGAAGCGCGGCTGAAAGGGCCAGCCGTCGTGCATGTCGAGCCATCATGCCTCCATCGGACGGTAACCGGGATGCCAGCGCAGCAGCGTTCGCTCGGCACGCGCGAAGACGACGTTGAGAGCCAGACCGAGCACGCCGGTGGTCAACAGAATCCCGTACATCGCGTCATACAGGCCGTTGGCCGAGTCACGCGCCAGCACGCTACCCAGCCCTGCCACACCACCGAGGAGTTCCATCACGACCGAGGCCAACAGAGCTATCGAGGACGCGATCCGGACGCCGGTAGCAAGGAACGGCAGCAGGCTCGGGATCGCAACACTGTGCAGCCGCTGTGCTCTGCTCAGCCCGAACACACGCGCCGTGTCGCGGGTGACGGGATCGATGCTCCGTACGCCGTAGTGAACCTGATAGAGAATCGGCCAGAATGCGCTCAACGCGGCGAGCGTGATAGCGACCTGCGCGGTAGCGCCCATGACCAAGAGCATCAGCGGCAGATAGACGATCGCGGGGATCGGGCGGACGAACTCGAACACCCCGCTGAGCAGGTAGTCGATCCAGCGGCTGCTGCCCGTGGCGAGCCCTACGGCCGTGCCGGCGACCAAGGCCACCGCCAGTCCGGCCGCCCAGTGTGTCAGCGT
The DNA here is from genome assembly GCF_055586225.1 of Actinoplanes sp. NPDC051388. Lineage (NCBI taxonomy): Bacteria > Bacillati > Actinomycetota > Actinomycetes > Micromonosporales > Micromonosporaceae > Actinoplanes > Actinoplanes sp. NPDC051388. The sequence goes on from NZ_JBVJIP010000011.1 coordinate 139,104, forward strand.
CTGACCGACCGCGTCCCACAGATCACCGGACAAGGAGTTCCTCGCCAGCCACGCCAGAGTGCTCGAGACGGGCTGCACCTGGCGAGGCAGGACGGTCCTGGCCAGGACCTCCCAGAGTCCGCACAGCAGTAGGGTGCAGCCGACCGGCAACAGGGCGCTACTGAGCCGGGAACGCACGGTCTGCGTCGCCGAACGCCGAGCGCCGGGCGGGCGAACGGTTGCCACCCGAACGGGATCTCGGCTGGTGGAGTCCTCGCCATCAGTCGCGCGGATCGTTGTACGAGCCTGGAACATCGTCGCCTACCTCAGGGCCTGATCGTGATGCCCGACGGCGGCGTGGAGAGATCGGCGTCGGGAGCCTCCGACCAGACGACCTCGCCGATCGGGAGAGCTTTTTCCAGCAACTGGTAGCGGACCATCAGATCCATCATCTTCGTGGTGGAGTCGCGGCTCACGCCGCTGACGTACCAGGGCAGGGGCAGGTTCTGGACAACCTCCGCGGCCGCACCGGTCTTCGCCACGATCTGGGCGCGGATCTCGTCGGGGTGCGTGTTGGCGTAGGTCACCGCCTCGGCCCACGCGTCCAGGAACCTCGACATGACGGCGCCGTGCTCCTTGACGTACTCCTTGGACGCCATCATGACGCTGCCGACGGAGTGTGGGCCGAGAGCGATGGCCGCGGGGTCGCCCAGGCTCTTGAAACCCGCCTTCTCGAGTTGGCCGACGAACGGCTGCAGGGTGCTGACGGCGTCGACCTTGCCTTGCTGCAGCGTGGCGACCTGGTTCGGCAGCGGGACCGCCAGCAGCTTCACCTTGGCCGGGTCTCCACCGGCCTTGCGCACGGACTCCTGCACCTCCAGGCTCCAGAAGCTGTTCAGGCCACTGACGCCGACCGTCTTTCCCTCCAGGTCTTTGAAGGACGCGATGCCGCTCGTTGGCGACACCATCGTGGCGAAGATGGAACTGGTCGGCGATTCGTAGTCGGCGACGAGGGAGGTGACGACGTGGACCCCGAGGCCCTTTGACACGGCCGACGGGACCGCGGTCACATCCGTGATGCCTACCTGTGCCTGTCCGTTGAGCAGGAGCGGCACCTCGTCCGACCCGGCCGTGCTCGCCGGCGGCAGGGCTTTGATCTCGATGCGGTGCTTCCGGAAGATGCCGTTAGCGACCCCGAGGGTGAACGCAGCAGTGTTGGCGTTGTCGGTGTAGATGACCGTGACCGTCGCCGTGCCGTCAGCGTTGTCGGCGCCCCCCGAGCCGCCGGTTCCACCGCAGCCGGTCAGACCGCCGATCGTGGCGGCGATCACCGCCCCGCATAGCGCCGTGCGCCTGGGAACCATGGTGTCCTCCTCAATATCGTGCTGCCGTGGATGTGCATTTCGCGTGGGCGACGCAGGCGGAGCTCAGGTTGTCGAGTGCGCCCCCGTCATGAGGGCTGCCAGGTCCTCTGGATGAAGGAACGACGGCGGGGGCGGCGGTCCCCAGCTATAGAGGCTCTGCGCCTCGCCCCAGATCTGCGGAGCCCAGACTGCGTCGTCGACGATGCAGTCCATGTCGGAGTAGTACTCGGAGAAGTTGCCGGCCGGGTCCTTGAGGTACCAGAAGAAGTTGGAGCCGATGTGGTGCCGGCCCAGGCCCCACACGTGCCGGTCGGGATCCTTTTCCAGCATGGCCGTCGCACCGCGCCCGATGTCGTCAAGGTCGTCCACCTGCCAGGAGGTGTGGTGGAGGTAGGCGAGCGGCGATTGCTGCACCAGGACGTTGTGGTGGTCCGACGAGCAGCGCAGGAACGACGCGAGCCCGGGCACCGTGTCGCTGACCCTGAAGCCCAGTCCCTCCTGGAAGAAGTGCTGGGACCGTTCCTGGTCGGTCGAGCCGAGGACGACGTGGCCGAGCCGGCGTGGCCGCACCGGCGTCTCGCGCAGGACGCCCGGCGCCCGTTGGTCGGTGCGGGCGTCGATGCCGGGAGTGTTGTAGGACGGTGGCGGTGTCGGGTCCTGGCGGATCCGCTCGGCGATCTCGACATTCACCCAGACCTGGGTGCCGGGCTCGAACGCGCGCACCTGAGTCGCCGCGCGCTCGACCGCGATGCCGATTCCCTCCAGACTGGATGCCACCCGATCGAGGTCGTCGCGATCGTCGACCCCGACTCCGAGCTGCAGCAGGCGACGGCGGTCGCTATGGGCGATCTTCAGCTGCTCGCCGCCATCGGCTGTGGTCAGGATGCGCGTCCGGTCCTGCGCGGCCGTGCCGTGTTCGATGTCGGCGCCGCGTGGGGAGAGCCCGAAATCGACGTAGTAGTCGACGGTATCCGGGACGTTCGGGACGCCCATGACGATCTGGGTCAATCGGTGTAGAGACATAGGAACCCTTCTCCCGGATGATCAGGTAACCGAGGTCGGATAGTGGGGTCCGGCGACGAACTCGTTGCGCAGTTCGCCGATGCCGGTGACATAGGTGGTCAGGGTCGATCCAGGTGTGAGGAACCGCTTGGGGTTCCTCGCGTTTCCCACTCCGGAGGGCGTTCCGGTGAAGATGATGTCGCCGGCGAGCAGGGGGCACACGGCCGAGAGCCGGGCGACCAACTCCGGCACACTGAAGATCATGTCCCGGGTCCGGCCGTGCTGGAGGACCTCACCGTCCAGTGCGCAGCCCAGCTCGAGGTCGTCGCGGTCCTCGAACTCGTCCGGCGTGACCAGGGCCGGGCCGAGGGGAGCGAAGCCAGGGAACGACTTGCCGAGGGAGAACTGCGGTACCGGACCGGCGAGTTGGACGGCCCGCTCGGAGAGGTCCTGACCCACTGTCAGGCCGGCGACGTGACGCCACGCCGCGTTCTCGGACACCGCATAGGCACGGCGCGCGATCACGACGACCAGCTCGACCTCCCAGTCCACGTTCGCGCTCGGCAACAGAATGCGAGCGCGCGGACCGGTGATCGAGGTCGGGAACTTGGTGAAGACGGGTGGGCTGACCGGCCTGCCCATCGCCGACTCGTTGACGTGTTCGTCGTAGTTGAGCCCGACCGCGAAGACCTGCTTCGGCGCCGGCGCCGGGGGCCCGACGCGCTCCGGCTCGACGGCGACATCAGCCCGGCCGCCGCGGGAGGCGGCCCACTCCTGGAAGGCGTCCCAGTCTGCGAAGAGCTGCTGAGGGTCCGAGGAAAAGCGGCCGTCGCTGGCGCCGGCGATGTCGAGTCCGCCCTCCGGCCCGCACAGCAGCGTCGCCCGTCCGTCGACGTTTGCAACTTGCACGGCTCCTCCGATTGTGTGGAGTGGATGTGCCTGAGGTTACGAATGTTAACCCAGAAGATTCTCTTGTCTAGGGCAGAATCAACTATTGCCTCGACTGTTATCATCTTCGCATGGCTAAGCGTGGAAGCAGCGAGAGCCTCGTCGACGACGTGTACCAACGGTTGCGCGCAGAGATCTACGATCGGCTGCTGGCGCCCGGCGAGCGACTCAGGCCGGTTGAGCTCGGGCAGCGATTCGGGGTCAGCGTCGGCGTGACGCGTGATGCCCTCGGCCTCCTGGCCACCAACGGGCTGATCAGGATCGAGCGCAACCGGGGATTCCACGTCGTCACCCTCTCCCCGGCGGCGCTTGTCGACCTGACCGAGGCTCGCAAGCTCAACGAGGGAGCGGCTCTGCGCAAGTCGGTGCTCAAGGGTGGTGTCGCGTGGGAGTCCGAGATCCTGGCCGCGCACCATCGCATGGCGAGCGAGCCGATGTACCTCCCTGATCAGCGGGGCGTCCGTAACAAGGTGTGGGCGGCCAACCACATCACGTTCCATCACAAGCTCATCGAAGCCTGCGAGAATCCGATCCTCCTCGACATCTGCACGCGGCTTTCCGATGCGGCGGAGCTCTACCGCGCCTGGTCCGTCGTCGGCGGCGAGACGAAGCGGGACATCGCCGGAGAGCACCGGGCGATACTGGAGGCCGCGCTGGCGCATGACGCCGACCGGGCGGTGGCGCTGTTCGAGGACCACGTCGACAAGACGATGCAACTCGTCATCGAACTCGAGCATGACCGCCCCGCAGCGGCCAAGGTGACCCCGTGACGGTTCCGGTGCCCGTCCTCGTCGTAGGCGGCGGCCCCGCGGGTCTGGCCGCCGCGATCGAGCTCGGCCTGCGCGGGATCGACTGCACGCTGGTCGAGCCACGGATCGCGGTGTCGGAAACACGTCCTCGCGGAAAGACCACGCACGCTCGAACGATGGAACACTTCCGGCGCTGGGGAGTCGCCGACGAACTGCGCGCCGTCACACCCACGCCGTCGGGGACCTTCCACGATGTCGCATTCTGCACGTCACTGCTCGGGCGCGAGGTGCATCGCATGCCGAACGCCCTGGGGCTCTTCGCCGAAAGACGGCCGGAGATGGCGGAGACCGGCCTGTTCATCGGACAGCCCCACGTCGAGCAGGCGCTTCGGCGCAAGGTCGCGTCGCTCGCGCCGGTCCGCACCCGCTACGGCTTCCAGGCGACCGGAAAGCTCGTCGAGCACCCCGAGCACGTCGAGGTCGAGATCACGAGTCGGGATGGACGCGCCGAGTTCCTGTGCGCACGCTACGTTCTGGTCGCAGACGGCCCACGCAGCCGTTTACGGGAGGCGATGGGCATCCCGCTCATCGGCGCGGCCGAGGGCGGCGAGAGCCTGAGTGCTCTCTTCCGGGCACCAGGGTTGTGGGGCCGGGTCCGGCACGCGCCGGCGGTCTTCTACTGGTGTGTGGGTGAACATGGCGCCGGCAACCTCTCGCCGTACGACGTCGGGCGCGACCTGTGGGTCGCCAGCTGGCAGCGCTCGGCGGGGACCGAGCCGGCCACGGTGATTCGAGCCTTGATCGGCGGGCCCGCAGAGTTCGAGATCCTCAACGTCGACACGTGGCAGTCCCGCCGGGCGATCGCCGCGCGTTACCGAACCGATCGGGTGTTCCTGGTCGGAGATGCTGCCCGGCAGACGCCGCCCTGGGGCGGGCACGGTTACAACACCTGCGTGCTGGACGCCATCGATCTGGCGTGGAAGCTGGCGGCGGTGTTGCAGGGCTGGGCGGCAAAGCCGCTCCTGGACACCCACGAGGTCGAGCGTCGCCCCGTGGCGGAGTACGTGATCGAGACCTCAACCCGGAACCTGCGCGTCCTGAGCGGCGATCTGGTCCGTGCCGGGACAGACCACGACAGTCCACAGGGGAACGCGGCACGTGCCCAGCTCTCGAACGAGATAGCCGCCGCCAAGGGACCGGAGTTCTACAGCCTGGGCCTGGTGCTGGGATACAACTACGCGCACTCACCCGCAGTCTGCGGTGAGCGCTCGGGAAAGGCGAGCAGGCAACCCGTCGACGTTTCGACGTACATCCCTTCCTTCGACGCGGGCTCACGGCTCCCCCACACGTGGCTGACGGATGATCGCTCGCTCTACGACATGCTCGGTCAGGGCTTCACCCTGCTGGTGAAAAGCTACGACCACGCCGCCGAGGCGATCGTGCGCGCCGCCGGACAGGTGCCGCTGACCGTCCTGACCTCAGCGGAGCTGCCGGACTCCTATCGCCGGCCCGCTTTCGTCCTGGTCAGACCGGATCAGCACATCACCTGGAGCGACGACGGGCTCGATGCCACGTCACCGGCCGCGATTTGGAACACAGCAGTCCGCCACGACCTCACCTAGCCAGGAAGGACCGGGTCGCATGCGAGCCCAAATCATCGAATCAGCTCGTGCCTTCGACGGCGAGGCGGTCCTCGAGCGCACCTCGCTCAGAATCGTCGGCGACCGTATCGAACAACTCGGTCCACAGATCCAGGCTGGACCGGACGACGTCGTGTACGACGGGCGAGGCACAACCTTGATCCCCGGACTCATCGACTGCCACGTCCACTCGAACCCGGACACCACCGCGCACGCCGTCCTCTTCGGTGTGACCACAGAGCTCGACATGAACTCCTTGCCCGCCTGGATGGACGGTCTCAGAGCCGCCGCCACCACGCGGACCGACGTCGCCGACATCCGCTCCTCCTCCATCGGCCTGACTGTGCCTGGTGGACACCCCACACAGCTCATTCCCGCCGAGCACGTACAGCACTTCCCGGTCGTGGAGTCCGCCGACCACGTCGAGGCGTTCATCGACGCGCGCCTGGCTGAGGGCGCCGACTACATCAAGGTGTACATCGAGGATGGCCAGCTGTTCGGTGGGCGGATCCTGCCGCCGGTCGGCCGCCGGATCATCGAGCGGGCGGTCGCAGTCGGCCACGACCGGGGAAAGCTTGTGGTGGCGCACGCGCTGAAGTTGAGGTACGCGCAGCAGGCGGTCGACGCCGGCGTCGACGGGTTGGTCCATCTTTTTGTGGACGAGCCCATTCCTGACTCCCTGGTGCAGTCCATGCTCGCCCAGTCCACCTTCGTGGTTCCAACCCTGACGACACTTGGCTCACTCACCTCGACAAGAGCACTGAGCCGCCTCGCCGACGACCCCCGCGTCTCGCCCTTCCTGACACCGGAGTGGGCTACCAACCTGAGAAACACCTGGCCTCAGAACGGCACCGATGCCCGCCTGCAGACCGCCCTGCAGAGCCTCACGAAGCTGCACCGGAGCGGAGTCACGATCCTCGCAGGTAGTGACGCGGCGCGCGCCGGATCCGCACCCGGATCCGCGCATGGAGTCAGCATGCACGATGAGCTTCAGTTGCTCGTAGAGTGCGGCCTCACTCCCGCTGAGGCGATTCGAGCCGCCACGTCGAGCGCAGCCCGAGCCTTCGGCCTCGCGGACCGCGGCACACTACGCCCCGCCATGCGAGCCGACCTTGTCATGATCGACGGAGACCCGACCGAATCCATCAATCAGACCCTGTCCATTCGCAAGGTGTGGCGTGGCGGCGTCGCACTCGATCGAGAAGGGCAGGCACTGCGGCTGCGGGACAGCTAACTTGGGTTGTGGTCCGGCACGAGCGCGACGGGGATCAGGTCATCGGTCCTGGGCCGCCATCCAGCCGGCGATCTGGGTTCGTGAGGTAAAGCCGAGCTTGATGAGGATGTTGCGGATGTGGCTTTCCACCGTGCGCTCGGAGATGAACAGCCGGGCGCCGATCGCCTTGTTGCTCAATCCCGCCGTAACGAGCCGCGCGACATCGGCTTCACGCTGACTCAGGTTGGCTCGGTCGCGTTCGACCGGCGCTTCGGTGTCTGCGACTTCGCCCAGGGCGAGCCGCACGGCGGTGTCCCGGTCCAGCTGACGGCCGGCGTCATAGGCTGAGCCGAACTTTGCGGCGCCAAGCGCGGCCGTTGCCGTCTGGGTGGCGTGGATCAGCGCCGGCGCCATGCTCGGGTGGACCGCGGCTCCGATCTCGGTGCGGAGCTCCTCCATCGCACCGAGGAGTTCCGCGGCCAGCAGAGGCCGGCGGTTGGCCGCCGCGCAGCATCCGAGCGCGCCGACGAGGTAGCACTGTGCGACGCGGTCGTCGATCTGGTCAGCGATCCGCAGGCCTTCGGTGAGCCATTCGTCGGCCTTCCGTACGTCGCCGGAGCGCAGCGCGGCGTAGCCCTGGTTCATGAGCATCATGCTGAGGCTGTAGAGGTCGCCCGCCTCGCGGCTGAGCCTGGTGCCTTCGGCGGCGGCCTCGGCGGCCGCAGCGAGGTTGCCGTCGGCAAGGCCGTTGAGTGCTTGCGCCTGGTAGGTCATCAGCGTGGCGCCCAGGTCGTCCAGCCCGTCGGCGATCGTCCGCGCCTCATTGAGCAGTCGTTGCGCCGACGCCCGGTCGCCGCTCATGGTCGCCGCGATCGACGCCATCGACAGGGTCTGCGACAGGGCATCGGACGGTCCGACCGCGCGGGCCAGGTTTGCGCCATGATCGAGGGCGCGCGTCGCAGCCTGCGGATCGTGCTGCAGCACGGCCAAGAATCCACGAGTGAAGTACGTCCACGGGCCGGCGATGGATCGGTCCAGGAGTTCGTCGAGCCATGACACGCCTTCGGCGGTCGCGCGAGTGACCCAGTACCAGACCAGCGCCCTCGCTATGCTGGTCGCTCGCAGGAAGTCGCCGCGGACGACGCACGCTCGCAGGACACTGCGGATGTTGTCGATTTCCAGGTCCAGCCAGGCCAGCGACGGCACCAGCTGGTGCCGGCCGGTCGCGGCGAAGTGCAGGCAGCGGGACAGATAGTAGTCGGCGCAACGCAGCTCGACGGTGTCCGCGTGGCCGGACTCGTTCAGCTTGAGCCGGGCAAATTCGCGCATCGTCTCGTGCAACCGGTAGGAGGCGACCCCGGCGGCATCCTCTCTGCCCGCCATTGACTTGTCCAGCAGCGACGACAGCAGGTCCAGGGCCTGCTCCGCCGGCAGATCGTCGGCGCAGCAGACGGCTTCGACATCCTCGAGCGTGTACCGTCCTGCGAACGCACTGAGCCGCATCAGCATCGTCTGCTCAGCCGGCGTCAGCAGGTCGTAGCTCCACTCGATTGCCGTACGCAGCGTCTGGTGACGTGCAAGGGCGGCCGGGCTACCGCCGGTGAGCAGACCGAACCGGTCGCTCAGCCGGTCCAGGATCTGTTCCGGGCTCAGCGCCCGGATCCGCACCGCGGCGAGCTCGATGGCCAATGGGAGCCCGTCAAGCCGGCGGCACACGTCCACCACGGCGGGCCGGTTGATCTCGGTGAGCCGGAAGCTGCCGGCTGCCGCGGCCGCCCGCTCGACGAACAACTGCACGGCGTTGTTCTGCCCCGTCTCGGCGAGCGGCTCAGGATGAGGCGGCGGCAGCGGCAGCGGCGGTACGGGCAGCACATGTTCGCCCGCCACAGACAGCGGCTGCCGGCTGGTCACGAGCACACGGACCGCCGGCGCGGCTCGAAGGACGTCATCGACCAGCCGCGCGGCCGCATCGAGCAGGTGCTCGCAATTATCGAGCACCAGCAGCAGTTCCTTGTCCCGCAGATATGACCGCAGCAGCGCTGCCGGCTCGGTCGCGGCCTGGTCGCGCAGGTCAAGTGCGGCCAGCACCGCGTTGTCGACCAGCGCCCGGTCTCGCACGCCGGCCAGCTCGACCAGCCAGACGCCGCCGGGAAAGGCGCGCCCGACATCGGTGGCAATGCGGACCGCCAGCCGGGTCTTGCCCACGCCGCCTGGCCCGACCAGGCTCACCAGGCGCACCGCGGCCAGCTTCTTCCTGGCCTCAGTCATCTCGTGGCGGCGGCCGACGAAGCTCGCCACCTCCGCGGGCAGATTGCCAGATCGCTGAGCGCGCTTGGCCACGACCCGAAGGTACTACGGCCGCTCTCAAGAAATGATCTACCCAAACCCCGATTCAGTACTGACTCCGTGCTGCCACGGAGGGCCGCCCCGGCCACCGTGCCTACCTTGGCGGACATGACAAAACAGCATCCGATGAACACCGCAACGGAACCGAGCGTCTCGCCGGGCACCGAACTGCCCCTGTGGCGCCTTCAGGTACTGCGGCTCGGCTATCTGATTCTCGGCGGTGGCCTAGCGGTGTACAAATGGCCTCTGCTTGTCCGGCACGACAGTCCGTGGCCGCTGATGGACAGCGTCGTCACCTGCATCCTCGTGGCGATGTCACTCCTGGCACTGCTCGGCCTGCGATACCCCCTGCAGCTCCTGCCGATCCTGCTGTTCGAGGTGGCCTGGAAGCTGATCTGGCTCGGCGTCGTTGCGCTGCCGCTGAGCCTGGACCACGCGATGGATCGCAGCGCCCGCGAGCTGACCAACGAGATCCTCTGGGTAGTCGTCATCCTCGCCGTCATTCCGTGGCGATACGTCTTCTCGCACTACCTGGCCAAACGCGGTGACCGGTGGCGGTAGTCGCCGCGGCGGCTCGGGACGTGATCCAACCTCGTCACACCGGCCGACCACCCCGCCCTCGCGGTCGTTCCCGTGTGGCCGGGACCAGGGCGAGCGCCGGTATCAGCACGACCGGGACTACGAGCAGGCTTGCTAGCACGCCGATGTGGTCGCCGAGCATCCCGACGAGTGGAGGACCGGCTAGGAACGCGGTGTAGCCGAGGACCGCCACGACGCTGACCCGGGCGGGGGCGAGGTGCTCGTCATCGGCGGCCGCGCTCATCCCGACCGGAAATCCAAGTGACGCGCCGAGCCCCCAGAGAGCGACGCCGCCCAGCGCCAGCAGCCAGTGGTCGGCGAGCACCGCGATCACTGCGCCGGCGGCGGCCAGCACCATGGTGGCGAACAGCACCGGGACACGGCCCCACGCGTCGAGCGCCACCGTGCCGACGGTACGCCCGATCGTCATTGCCGTCACGAACACGGCAAGCGCCGCCGCGCCGGTCGCTTCGCCGGCGTCGTGTCCGTCGACGAACGCGACTGCCAGCCAGTCATTGGCCGTCCCTTCGGTAAACCCCATGATGAGAACCAGCAACCCGACGAGCAGAGTGCGCGGCTCCCGCCATGCCGCGAGCACACGCCGGCGGGTATCCGGCCCCCGCACCGCAGTGTCTGACGGGGAGAGCAGGAACGAGCGGACCGCCACCACGGTGCCGACGAACATGACGGCCGCAGCAAGAGCCAAGTGCACGGTGATTGGTACGCCGGCTCGTGCGCACCCGGCCCCGGCGAGCGCACCGCTCACTGTTCCCAGGCTCCAAGCTGCGTGAAAACGCGGCAGGATGGTCCGTCCGAGCCGGCGCTCCACCGCGGCTCCCTCGACATTCATGGCCACCTCGCACGCGCCGCAGCCGCAGCCCAGAGCGAACAGACCGAGCCCGACCAAGACCGGCGACCCGGCGGGGCCGGCGCCGATACCGACCACCACCAGCCCGGCCGAGGCGAGCGTCGTCGCAGCCGCAACCGTGCGGGAGTTGCCGAAGCGCTGCGCCACCACGCCGGCTACAGGCAGCGCCAGCAAGGACCCGGCGGATAACGCCAGCAGCAACAACCCCAATCGTCCCGGGCTGAACCCCAACGCGTCGCGAGCCGCCGGAATCCGGGCGAACCACGACGCCAATGCCACACCGTTGAGCCCGAACACCATTGCCACCGCCGTGCGGGCGGCGAGCACCTGCCGCCCATCAGCGGGCCTGCCGGCGTCGTTCATGGCGGAGGTCGCGGCATCCATGTCGACGATCGCACCCCTGAGAGCGTTCTCACTTCAAGCGCGGCGACCGGTCGAGGTACATAATCCTGGGTATTGACACTCACGGGAGGACGCGATGACCGCGCCAGGGCCGCGCCGAGCGACGCTGAACGACGTCGCCCGCGCGGCCGGCGTCTCCCGGGCCACGGCATCGCGAGTCATCGCAGGGTACGGGGCAGCATCACCGGCCGCCCGTGCCCGCGTCAGCACGGCAGTCACCCGCCTCGGCTACACACCGGATGCGGCCGCCCGGGCACTGGCCAGCCGGGCCGGCTACCGGCTTGTCATCGCCGTTACCGGGGTGACACCGACCGTGCTCGACGATCCGTATGTCGATCGCCTCGTCAGCGCGACGGCCCAGGCCTGCACCCCGCACGGCATCGGAGTGGCCCTGCAATGGCTACCACTGCACGCTGCGGGCGAACTGCACCGTTTGGGCGAGGACCGCAGCGTCCGCGGCGTGCTCCTGGTCGACGCGACCGACGAGGTTCTGCGAGCCGTTCCGAACGCACTGACGGAGCGGATCGCCTCAATCGGCGTTGGCTCCCCAGACGTCCCGTCATTCGACGTCGACAATGCACGGTGCACCACGACCATGGCGCGATACCTGCACGCCTCCGGCCGGCGCCGGATCGCGATGATCTCCGGCCCATCCTGGCTGCCCTGCACTCCACACAGGATAGATGCCTTCCAGGCCACGATGCGCGCCGCCGGGCTACCCGTCCGGATCGTGCATGGCGACTTCACCGCCTCCAGCGGCAGCGCCGCGACGCTCGCAGCGCTGCGCCGCTGGCCCGACACCGACGCCGTGCTCGCCGGAAGCGACGCCATGGCACTGGGCGCGATCGCCACGCTGCGCCGACACCACCGCAGCGTGCCCGCAGACGTCGCCGTCACCGGCTTCGACGACATCCCGTTCGCCGCACTCAACACACCAGCTCTCACCACCGCAAGTCACCCCGTCGAACGCATCGCCGGCGACGCGGCAACCGCTGTGCTCAACGGCCGCCGAACACGACTCACAACCGTGTACCCCTCGACACTCATACCCCGCGAAAGCGCCTGACCGGCTCCATCACGCTCCGCTCTCTGCCCGCGGATGGTGTCCAGGTTCTGATCAGGGTCCCGGCAAAGTCGTTAGGTGATGCCGAGCAGGCCCATTCCACGGTATGTGGGTCGACGGCGGACGGGTTGGCAGGGAGCGTGATCGGCAGGGAGCTGGATCGGTAGGGCGTTCGAGAGGCGCGCGGCGAACGCTCAGAAGAAGGGGGTCGCGGCGGCCGAGGTGGCGTCTATGGATCTTTCCGGGATGGGGTTCGGCCGTGTCATGGCCGTGCGGCTCTTGATCGAAAGTGGTGGCGACTTTTGCTGCCGCGCCGGCGCTGTAGCGACGAAAGGTCGCCTCCACTGTGTCGTCGGCGATCTATGGGAGCCCGTCGTCACCGGAGATCGTGCGACTTCATGATCGTCTACCATAGTCGATCTTCGGCGAGATCCGCGAAACCCTGACCCCGCAAGCCGTTTTTGTTCGGAAGTGCAGGTCGAGTAAGTGGAACTGCCATCCTGTGCAAAATACGATGGCACTCAGGGTGTGAGGCCAGGAGACTCACGGAGTGGGAGTGCGGGGGATTGCACTGCGACCAGCCCGCCATCTGCTGGCAGCCGGGTGTCAACGTATCGCGCACGGTGTACGCCGGTCGCGCATGGGGTGTGCTATTGCGGACGGTGGGAGGGCACAAGCAGGTGAAGGCAGCGGAGGCGCGGCGTGCGGTGGATGCAGCGATATCGACGGTCTCATCGCTCGGCTTGACGGTCGATGACGCGGTCGTTCTCAGCGACTCCTACCGGCTCGTCGTCCACCTGACGCCGTGCGACGTCATCGCGCGAGTCACACTCTTGACGCATTCCGCGAGCGCGGAGCGAGAAGTCGAGCTCGCGCAGCGGCTCATGCAGACGGACAGCCCGGTCGCCGCGCTCGAGGCTCGGGTCGGGCCACGCGCCTTCGTGCGTGACGGCTTCAAAATCACCATGTGGACCTACTTCGAGCCTGTGCAGTGTCGAGTGCTTCCGCCGGCCGACTACGCGCAGGCGCTTGAGCGTCTTCATGCCGGCCTGCGGCAACTCGATTTCACGACACCGCACGTCATGGATCGCATCGCGGCTACCCAACGAGACGTTGCCAGCCGTGACGTCACTCCCGAACTCGCCGATGCGGACCGGGCGCTACTCGCCGACACGCTGCGCGATCTGGGCCGGTCGATCGCCAACCGGCGCGCTCCCGAGCAGCTACTGCACGGCGAGCCGCACCCGGGGAACGTCCTCGACACGAAGAACGGCCCGCTGTTCATCGACTTCGAAAACACCGCCGAAGGACCTGTCGAGTACGACATCGCATGGGTGCCCCAAGAGGTTGCAGAGCGCTATCCGAACGCTGACGAAGACTTGGTGGGCGACTGTCGGGGGGTCGTCCTGGCGATCATCGCAACCCACCGCTGGAGCCGCGGCGACCAGCACCCCAGCGGCGGGAGGAAATCAGGATTGGCGTTCCTCAACGCTCTGCGAGACGGTCCGCCGTGGCCGGCGCTCGATGAATTCACCTGGTAGCGCCCCGCCGAATGGATCGCACAGCGGTCGCACCCCCAGGCCCGGCAAAGTCGTTAGGTGATGCCGAGTAGGGCCAGGGATCGGTTGGCGTTGCGGGCGTGGTGGCGGGTGACGGCGGCGATGTTGGTGATACCGGCCAGACGTAGTGCGCCGATGGCTGCGTTGCGGATGGTGGCCATGACTTGTGGGCCGGTGCCGGTGCGGATCTGGAATCGGTCCTCGTCGTAGGTGACGTCACGTACCCAGTGGGTCCTATTTCGATCGACCAGTGTCCGCGGATCCAGTCGGCTAGCTGCCACGGTTTGGCTTGGTGTGCTTGCAGATCGATGATGGCGTAGACGGTTTCGGTGGTGAAGTGCCTGGGTTCGTCGAGGCGGCGTCGGCGGATCTGGATTGCTTGTGCGGCGTGGGGGAATTCGATGCCGGCGGCGACGGACAGGATCTTCAGGGTGCGGATCTCTCGGCGGCCGTGCCACGTGTGGTGTCCCGGTCGGCGTCCGGGGACCTGTCGCCAAAGGAGGTCGGCCAACTGTTGGTGCAGGATGGGCTGATTGCCTTTGGCGGTAAGGATCCAGTGCGCGCCGCGACTGGCGAGGTACGCGACGTGGTCGCGTTGGCAGTGCAGCGCATCGGCAGTGATGACGACACCGCGTAGGTTGTCGAGCAGGGCGTCGAAGCGGGTGATTTCGCTGGTCTTGCTGTCGACGTCGGTGCTGGCGAGTACGACGTCGGTGGATTGGTCGGTGGCGGCCAGGACGTGGCGGGCCGCGGTGGTGCGGGTGCGTGAGCATCGCAATGTCTTGCCGTCCAACGCGATCGCCTGCCTGGACCCCGGCGTGGGTGTGGGTGTCTGTGCGGTGGTCTTTGCGGCCAGCCATCTGCCGATCGCTGCGGCGAGCAGGTCCGGGTCGACGGCCTGCAGCAGCCTGCGGATCATCGATTCGGACGGTCGTCTACCGGGGATCGATTCCCAACAGCATCGCGGTGTCGGCGGGCAGGTCCGTGATCCATTCAGCGATCGCGGTGTAAGAGCGGTAGCCGGCCACGACGGCGCAGACCGCCGCCGTGACGACCACCGTGAGGCGGCGATCAGGGATGACGGCGACGCGGGCATGAACTCACTTCGGAAGATGATCAACGGCGTAGGAACCTTGACGATCTTCCGAACCGATCATGCTCGCCCTGCTACCTCCAGCAAGGGCGCGTCTGCACCACTCAGCTCAATCCAGACACCCGGCTACGACTTTGCCGGGGCCCTGAGGTTCTGGAGGGTGTATTGACAGCCCACCTCTCGTCCGGGCGAACCGGCCTAGTTTGGGAGGCGTGGACAACCGTGACGAGGTCAAAGCCTTCCTCAGCTCCCGCCGGGCCAGGATCAGCCCGGAGCAGGCCGGCCTGACCAGCTACAACCGCAACCGGCGGGTCCCGGGCCTGCGCCGCAGCGAGGTCGCGGACCTGGCCGGGGTCAGCGTCGAGTACTACGCCCAGCTCGAACGCGGCAACCTCGCCGGCGCGTCCGACAGCGTCCTCGACGCCCTCGCCCGGGCGCTGCGGCTCGACGAGGCCGAGCGGGCACACCTCACCGACCTGGCCCGCGCGGCCGGCCCGGCCACTCGCACCCGCCGCACGGGGCCGGCCCCGCAGATCCGGCCCAGCGTCGCGCGCGTGCTGGAACTGATGACTGATGTGCCGGCTTTCGTCGGCAACGGCCGGGCTGACGTCCTCGCCGCCAATCCCCTGGCCCGGGCCTTGTACGCGCCCATGTACGACGACCCCGCCCGGCCGGCGAACCACGCCCGGTTCGCCTTCCTCGACCCGCAGGCCCGCGAATTCTGGCGCGACTGGAACCGCATCGCCTCCGACACCGTGGCCATGATGCGCACCGAAGCCGGCCGCGACCCGTACGACCGAGCCCTGACCGACCTCGTCGGCGAACTCAGCACCCGCAGCGATGAGTTCCGCACCCGGTGGGCGTCCCACGATGTACGCCTGCACCGCACCGGTATCAAACAGTTCCGCCACCCGGTGATCGGCGATCTGGACCTGCACTTCGAGACCATGCAGCTCAACGCCGACCCCGGCCTGGCCATGACCCTGCTCAGTGCCCCGGCCGGCTCGGCCGACGACGACGCCCTGCGCCTGCTGGCCAGCTGGGCGGCCGCTCGTGGCGACGTCGACACAGACTCGGATACCGCCGACCGGTGACCGCGCGACGTTTGCGTGAGGCGCCCGGAACTTGCCGGGGAAACGCGCTGGTGAACCGCGCCAGTTCCCTAGACCCCGGTCAGGTCGACGCCTGTCCTCGCATCCGGCCGGTCGCATTCATCGATGCGGGCCGGTGCGATGTGCGCGGCAGGATGAGCGTGGCCAGCATGGCGATGGCGGCGACACCGGCGCAGACGGCGAAACCGATGGTGAAGGCGTCATCGTCGGGAGCGCCAGCGATTCCGGTCCCGGCGGAGAGGATGACCGCGATGACCGCGGTGCCGATGCTGCTGCCGACCGTACGGGCAATGGCGTTGACGCCGGTCGCCTCGCCGGTGTGGTCGGCCGGGACGGCGCCGATGATGGCGTTGGGCATGGCCGCGAAGGCCAGGCCGATGCCGGCACCGGCCAGCAGACCGGAAACGATGATGTGCCACACCGCGTCATGGACTCCGGTGAGCAACAGGAACGCGGCCAGCACCGCAGTAGCGCCCAGGAGCATGGGCGGCCGGGGGCCGGCGCGGCGGACCAGTAGACCGGCGAGCGGACCGGCGAACAGCATCATCACCGTGGTGGGCAACAGGAACAGGCCCGCCCGCGTGACGGTGGTGCCGAATCCATGGCCGTGCGCCGCCGGCAGTTGGAGCAGCGTCGGCACCAGCAGGAAGGTGCCGAACATCGCGAAGCCCAGCAGCAGACCGACGAGGTTGGTGACCCAGACACCACGCAGGCTCGCGAGACGCATCGTGATCAGCGGTTCGCGGACTCTGCGCTCCACCTGAACGAATGCGATCGCACCGAGCACACCGACCGCGAGCAGGCTGACGTCGGCGACGCCGGCCCAGCTCCCGTCCTCGATGCGGGTGACGGCGAGCAACAGCGACACCAACGACACGGCCAGGATCGCGGCGCCGAGCACGTCCAGGCGGCCGGGCGTCCGCACCCGCGACTCCGGCACGCCCAGGGCCGTGCCGAGCAGGGCGATCCCGATGACGATCAGCGGAGACCAGAACAACCAGTGCCAGGACAGATGGTCCACGATCGGACCGGCAGCGACGATACCCACGCCGGCGCCGGCGCCGACCATGGCGGACAACAGGCCGATGATGACGCTGACCCGCTCGCGGGGCAGTACATCGCGGACGATGGCGATGGACAGTGGCAGGATCGCCCCGGCGGCACCCTGCACGGCGCGGGCGGCGACGAGCACCGGCAAGTTCGGTGCCAGCGCGGCCATCAGCGTGCCCACCGCCAGCAACCCCAGCACGGCCAGCAGAACTCTGCGCTTGCCGACCATGTCGCCGAGTCGGCCCAGCACCGGCGTCAGCACCGAGGCGGACACCAGATAAGCCGTGAGCACCCAGCTGACGTCCCCGGTGGAGGCATTCAGGTCGGCGGCGATCGTGGGCAGTGCCGGTGCGACCATCGACTGCAACACGGCGAACGCCAGGCCCCCCAACGAAAGGGAGAACACCACGAGGGCTGAATTCATGACGTGGCGGTCGGCTCCAGCACCCGGTCCAGCCGGATGGGCAGAGTCCGATGACGGGTGCCGGTGGCGTGCCAGACCGCGTTGGCGATCGCCGCCGCGGTGGCGGCCGTGCCGATCTCGCCGA
Source organism: Actinoplanes sp. NPDC051388 (assembly GCF_055586225.1). NCBI lineage: Bacteria > Bacillati > Actinomycetota > Actinomycetes > Micromonosporales > Micromonosporaceae > Actinoplanes > Actinoplanes sp. NPDC051388. Next base: position 156,619 of record NZ_JBVJIP010000011.1, read on the forward strand.
GGCCGTTGAACCCAGACGGGTCCTGCGGTTCGTAGTCCGGCACGAAGTCGGCCTCGATGTCGGGCACGTCGGCGTGCGCGGCAATGTGGTAGCCGGCGAAGTCGCCATTGACCTGCCGGCCGGTCAGCGGATCACGGACGCTCTCTTCGTGCAGCGCCATCGACAATCCCATGATCATGCCGCCGACCAGCTGACTGCGCGCGAGCATGGGGTTGATCACCCGGCCCACCGCGAACATGCCGAGCAGCCGGCGTACGCGCACCTCGCCGGTCGCCGGGTCGACGGTCACCTCCGCGAAGACGGAGCTGTAGGTTTGCCGTTCCCGAGTCGGCTGATAGTTGATCAATGCGGCGGTGTCCACGGTGGCGGTCACCGGCCGCAACGGCTTGTCCAGGTCACCGTGCAGCTTCTTGGCGGCTTCGATGATGGCGAAGGACCAGGACGTCGTACCGCGGGAGCCTCCCGCACCCCAGGCCATGCCGAGGTCGCTGTCGCCGATCCGGATCCGGACGCTTTCCACGCCGACGCCGAGCGCGTCGGCGGCAACCGCGGTCAGGGCGGTCCGGGCGCCGGTGCCGATGTCGCTGGCGCCGACCGACACCGTGAACGTTTCGTCGGTCTCCGCGGTGATCGTCGCTGTGGACGGGAACACCCCGGCGCTGAACGAGGTGGTGGCGATGCCGCTGCCGATCAGCAACGGGCCCTCGCGCCTGGTGCGGGGGCGCCGGTCACGTCCGGCCCAGCCGAACCGTCGGGCACCCTCACGCAGACAGGCGATCAGGCGGCGGCTGCTGAACGGCAATCCCGACACGGGGGCGACGGTGGGCTGGTTGCGCAGGCGCAGCTCCACCGGGTCCAGGTCCAGCCGCTCCGCCACCTCGTCGATCGCCGACTCCAGGGCGAACGATCCGGGCGTCGCGCCGGGCCCGCGCATCGATGCGGGCGGCAGGATGTCCAGCGGTACGGCGGTGAGCTGCGTGCGGATCGCCGGCGCCGCGTACAGGATCTTGGCCTGCTCGGCGCACGCCTCGATGTACTCGGACAGCGGGGAGAGCGCGTAAGCCGGGCGGTGGTGAATCGCGCGCAGGCAGCCGTCGGCATCGGCGCCGATGCGGACCTGCTGGTCGGTCGGCGGCCGGAGCGCGGTCGCCTCGAACACCTGGTTCCGGGTCAGGACGACCCGCACCGGCCGCCCGAACCGCTCGGCCGCCATCGCAGCGAGGATCGTCTGTGGACCGCACGCTCCCTTGCCGCCGAAACCCCCGCCGACATGTTCGGAGCGGACGTGCACCCGGTCCCGGTCGATGGACCACAAGGTAGCCAGAACCTGTGAGACGCTGAAAGCTCCCTGGTTGGAGTCGACGGCATACAGGTGGCCGTCCTCCCACCACGCCGTTGTGGCGTGGGGCTCCATGGCGCTGTGGCTCTCCTCGGGCGTGCGGTACCGCTCGTCGACCACCACTGCGGAGGTGGCCAGTTCGGCGTCCACGTCGCCCGTGTCCGCCTCCGGTCCGAACGCGGTCGACGCCGGACGGGCAGCCGGATGGTCGAGGCGGAAGTCCACGTCGTGCGGTTCCACGTCGTAGGCCACCACTAGCGCTGCCGCGGCTGCCCGCGCCTGCTCGGGTGTCAGCGCCACCACGAGCGCGATCGGAAAGCCCGCGTACGGGATCACGTCGCTCTGCAAGAGTTGCAGACTGCCGTCGGGGCCGAAGTAATTACCGGCCTCTGGGTTGAGCCGGGGTGCGTTGCGCCGGTCGAGCACACCGAGCACGCCCGGCATGCCGAGGGCGCCCGAGGCGTCGAGGTCGCGCAGGCGACCCCGGGAGACGGTGGCCATGATCGCCCAACCGTGGGCCAGGTCCGGCATCGGCACGTCCGCGGCGTAGCGGGCGGTGCCGGTGACCTTGAGCCGGCTTTCGATGCGGGGACGTGGGGTGCCGACGGCACTGGTGATCTGCTCGTCACTCATCAGTCATCTCCCCGTTCCGGCGAGTTCGCTCAGCACAGCCTCGATGAGGTTCTGCGCCAGCGTCACCTTGTATCCGTTGTCACGTAACGGCTCCGCAGCGGCCAGCTCCGCCGCTGCGGCGGCCCGGAAGCGGGCGACGGTGGCATCGTCGTCGCGCAGGGCGGCTTCCGCGGCAGTCGCACGCCAGGGCCGTGACGCCACGCCGCCGAGGGCGATCCGCACGTCCCGCACCACGCCGTCGTGGACGTCGAGGGCGACCGCGACGGAGACGGTGGCGAAGGCGTAGGACGCACGTTCACGGACCTTGCGGTACCGCGACCGCCGGGCGACCGTCGAACCGGGCAAGGCGATCGCGGTGATCAGCGCGCCGGGCGGCAATGCCGTCTCCAGATCCGGCCGGTCACCGACCGGCAGGTAGAACCGCGACAGAGGGATCTCGCCGGCGCCGGCGAGCGTCTCGTAGTGCACGACCGCGTCGAACGCGGCGAGCGCCACCGCCATGTCGGACGGGTGGGTCGCCACACAGTGATCGGACTGGCCGAGAACGGCGTGATTGTGGTGCTGCCCCTCGATCGCGGGACATCCACTGCCGGGATCGCGCTTGTTGCACGGCTGCGCGACGTCGGCGAAGTAGGGACAGCGGGTCCGCTGCAACAGATTGCCGCCCATCGTGGCCATGTTCCGCAGCTGGCCCGACGCGCCTGCCAGAATGGCCTGAGTCAGCGCCGGATACCGGCGGCGAACCTCGGGGTGGGCGGCCGCGTCGCTGTTGGTGGTGGTCGCACCGATGACGAGTCCGCCGTCCGGCGTCTCGCGGAACCCGTCGAGGGGAAGATGCCGGACGTCCACCAGCCGGGTCGGCACCTCGACGCCGTCCTTCATCAGGTCGACGAGGTTCGTGCCGCCGCCGAGGTACCGGGCGCCGGCATTCTCGGCGACCCCGGTGAGCGCATCACGGACCTCGGTCGCACGCTGGTAGGCGAACTCCCTCATCCGGCCGACTCCTCGCGAGCGGCCGTCTCGAGCACCGCACGCACGATCGACGGATACGCACCGCAGCGGCACAGGTTGCCGCTCATCCGCTCGCGCACCTCCACGGCGTCCAGTTCCCGGGTGGGAACGTCCGGCGAGACGTCGGCGGTGGCCGCACTGGGCCAGCCGGCCGCGTGTTCCGCCAGCATTCCGAACGCCGAGCAGATTTGCCCGGGCGTGCAATAGCCGCATTGGAAACCATCGAGCCGGACGAATGCCTCCTGGATCGGCCGCAATTCGTCGTTCCCGGCGATTCCTTCAATGGTCGTGACGGAGGCGCCTTCGGCGGCGACCGCCAGGATCAGGCAGGACACCGCACGCCGGCCATCGAGCAGAACCGTGCACGCGCCGCATTGGCCATGGTCGCAGCCCTTCTTCGGCCCGGTCCGGCCGAGATCCTCGCGGATCGCGTCGAGCAGCGTCCTGCGGTTGTCCACGGTCAGCTGATGCGTCGTACCGTTCACGCGCAGCGAGACATCGCTGGTGATTGCGTTCGTCACTGTTTTCCTCTCGCCTTGCCGGGCGAACAAGATCTGCTGCCGAAATCATTCAATCAGTCCGCAAGCGGTACATTCTTGAACGTTCCTCGCGAACATTTGCACGATCCTGCTCGGCGGTGGGCGTTGGTCTCCGCCCGTACCGGATGGTCTCGAGAATGATCAGAACGGTCAGGATGGCGGCCAAGCCGGCCAGTCCGGCCATCGGCGGCAGCAGGACCGCGGCCGGAGCGGCCGCGAGGAGTAAGCCGGTCGCCACCACCCGCGGCAGGCTCAGCGTGCGATGCATGCGGCGCTCGAACACCAGGTGCCCGGCGAGGTAGAGGGCCGCACCGCCGAAGAGAGACAACGCGGAGAAGGCCCCCAGCGGGCGGCTTTCACCGGCGTGGGCCACCACACCTTCGACGCCCAGCGCGGTGAGCACGATGCCGGCGACGAGCGGGAAATGCCCATACGTGTAGGCGTCGACGGCCAGGCTGACCCGCGCCTGGCCACGCGCGTCGACGAGGCGGCGCTCGGCGGCGGGCGAAACCACGTCGAAGTACAACCACCACAGGCAGACCGCGGTGCCGACACCGAGGACGGCGGCGAGCACCAGTGGCACGCTGATCGGCCGACCGGCCGCGCCGACACCGATCGCGACGACCGACTCGCCGATGGCCAGGATGATGAACAGGCCATGCCGTTCAGTCAGGTGCGCCGGGCTGTGCAGCCGCCAGTTACCGCGCCGGGCGGTGAGATAGATGCCGACGGACAGCCCGCCGGGCGCGTTGTGCCACGCCTCGGGGATCGCCAGGCCCACCACGAACATCGCGGCCATCGCAACGACCATGCCCGCCCGCAGCGGACCCCGGTCGGCTCGCGAGTGATTGCCCAGCCAGGTGTAGCCGGATCAGGTGCCCCACAGCAGGGCGAGCATGATCAGCCCGCGCAGCATGCCGTTCGCGCTGTGTTCGTGCGCCAGGTAGCCGGTGGTCTGGGTGATCGCAAAGACATAGACAAGGTCGAAGAACAGTTCGAACGGCGTCGCCCGGTGACTTTCGCCGGCCGGGCGCACGCCTCCCAGTACCCTGCTTCGCCGCGCCATGCTAGGCGGGGACCAGTGCGTGCGGCCGCGCCGGGACGCGGGGGCGTCGGCAGTGGTAGGCGAACGCCGGTGGCATGTTCGCCCAGACGGTCCGGCCGGTCACGACCTCGTCGAACCGGTCGCTCAGGGACTCGCGGAGACGGCGGGCGGGTGGGGCCCAGCGGGCGAAGGTGTAGGCGAAGGTGGTGAACGCGCCGTCCGGGACGAGGGTGTCGGTGACGGCGGCGAGTAGGTCGTCCTGTTCGGGCGCGGGGAACGCCGCCCAGGGCAGTCCGCTGACGATGACATCGGCGTGCCGGTGGCCGCGTTCGGCCAGCAGTTCGGGAAGCCGGCGAGCGTCGGCCACGGCAACGTCGACATTGGAGTAGCGGGCGGCCAGGGGGTGCGCGAACCGTTCGTTGATCTCGATGGCGAGGTGGTGTCCGCGGCCGGCGAGGCGGTGCTGAATCGCGGCGGTGAATGCTCCGGTGCCGGGGCCGAGTTCGACGACCACCGGGTTGCCGGTGCGGGGAACGGGTGAGGTGATGAGGTCGGTCAGCCGGGTTCCGCTGGGGGCGACAGCGGCGACGGTGAACGGCTCGCGGAGGAACTCGCGCAGGAACGTGGCCTGGAAGCCGTGGCCGATGGTCATCGAAGGTCTCCCTATTCGTGTGCTGCCACCTGGACCTCAGTGGCAACTCCACTCTGCGTGCCACCCGTTTGATCCTCATCAGTCATTCGACTCCGACGATGCGGGCGGACGGCGGCCGTGAGGGTTAGGTCGTCTGACAGATGCGCGGCCGGTTGGCATGGCAGAGCATTCAAGACGTGACAACACCATCAGGACGGGAACACTCCGCCGTGCCGCCGACCGTGCTTCGTGCGCGCGAGGCACGGGACCGCGCTCTGCTCGTGCGCGCGCCGACCGAAAGGTCACTCGCCGAGTTCCTGAGCGCCTGCGCGGATCAGGACCGCGGCAGCGCGCGAACCATCGCGGGCCGGATCCGGCAGCTCGGCTTCGTCGGCGAGTACGACTCGCGGCACCTGAGCGTTCGGTCCCGGATCACCTTCCGGGCATTCGCCGACGGTGAGTTCGCGGGCATCGTGACGCAGAGCCTCGTGGGGGCCCGGATCCTCGTCCAGAGTCTGCAGGAGGCGGTGCGCTGGGTCGGCGACGACGATCCCTCCACGCGGCGGCTGCTGGAACGGCTGCTCGAGGAGAAGGAGACCCAGACCGACGCGCTCAGCGCGCAGTCCTCTCATCAGCAGGCGGCGAGAGCACATCCCTGAGCCCGGCGCGGGACGTCAGCCCGAGCTTGGGAAAGATCCGGTACAGGTGCGCGCCGACCGTTCGATGGGAGAGAAACAGCCGACTGGCGATCTCCTTGTTGCTCAGGCCGCGGGCGGCCAGGTGAGCGATCTGGAGTTCCTGCGCCGTCAGAACACTCGGACCCTCCGGCCGTGACTGTGGCAGCCGGTGCCCCGAGGCGCGCAGCTCGGTCTCGGTCCGGGCCAGCCACGGTGCGGCCGCCATGGCGGCGAATCCGTCACGTGCGACGAGAAGATGCCGGCGGGCCTGCACCGGCGATCGGGTACGGCGTAGCCGCTCGCCGAGCGCCAACCGGACCCGAGAGGAGTCGAACAACCACCGCTCCCCCGCCGAACTCGCCAGCAGCGCTTCCAGGTGTGTCGCCGGCGCATCGTCGTCGAGCACGAGCGCCTCCGCGCCTGCCTGAATCAGGGCCATCCCGCTCGACAACGCCCCCACATCGGCGGCACGCATCGCCTCCACGTGAGCCCTGCGCGCCGACCAGCTGCGCGGCGGCCTCGCTGCCGATCGGCTCGACGACCTGCTCGGCCAGACCCTGCCGATCGAGGAAACTCGAGGTGCCCGCTCTGGTGGACACCAACAGGCCGGCCTTGCGGTCCTCCAGCCGCCGGGCGATGAAGCCCAGCACCATGGCGCTCGCGCGATCGATCGATTGAACGTCGTCGACCACCAGGACAAGCGGTGCGTCAATGGCGAGCTCGGTCAGCAGGCGAAGCGCTGCATTGCAGACGAGCAGGACACCCGGAGGCGCGCCGGCGCCGAATCCGAGAGCGACCGACAGTGCGTCACGCGGCCCGGCCGGAAGACGCTCGAGATCCGCGTGCACCGGCAGGAGCAGCTGGTTGAGGCAGGAATAGCTGACGTCGGCTTCGAACTCCGAGCCGGAGGCGCGCAGCACCCGCATGCCGGCGGTGTGGGCCAGATCCACCGCCGCGGTCAGCAGGGCCGACTTGCCCACGCCGGGGTCCCCGCAGATCAGCAGTGCATCGCCACGATGCCGTAAACCGCCGAGAAAGCCGGAAAGCTGCTCGAGCTCAGCATGGCGTCCATAGAGTTCGTAGTCGGCCATACCTTCCTCACGTGCCGTCGCAGCCGATCATCGCGCCCGGCTCGGCTCGGCGGACGTCGAGACGACCGACGGCGTCTGCCGGGACGCTATACCGGCAAGGCAGAGTCCAGAGGATGCGGACTCACATGTCGGCAGGATCGATCAAGAGGTCGCGAGCTTTGATCAACTGCTCTGTGCTGGGCTCGGCGTGCCGGTGCCTGCGTGGGTGTGCAGGTGGATTGCGTCGAGGGTGGGTGGCCTGCCGAATTGGCGCCGGAAGTCGCGGCTGAACTGGGCGGGACTCTCGTAACCGACGCGCCGGCTGACGGCTGCGATGTCGCCGGGGTCTGCGGCCAGCAGGAGCCGGGCCTGTTGCAGCCGGATCTGTTTCCGGAACTGGATCGGGCTCATCGCGGTGACGGCATGGAAGTTGCGGTGCAGGGCAGAGACGCTCATGCCCGCCTGCTGAGCCAGTTCCTCGACCCGGAAGGGCTGCGCGTAGTTGTCGCGGATCCACCGCACCACGCGGGCGATGTGACTGAGGCTGCTGTCGGGCAAGCCGAACTGGCGGACAATGGCGCCTTGCTCCCCGGTGATCAGCCGCCAGATGATCTCGCGTTTGATCAGCGGCGCGAGCACGGTGATGTCGCGCGGCCGGTCGAGCAAGCGCAGCAGCCGGACGACAGTCTCGATGAGTTCGTCGGGAGCGTTGCTGACGGCGAGACCGGGCGGCGTGCCCTGGCCGATCTCCGGCAGGTCCTGGGAGTCCGCCTCGAGCAGGACCTCGGCGACGGCGGTCGGCTGCAGGGCCAGCCCGACGCCGAGCCCGGGCAACTCCGCGCTCACCTTCTCGAAGTAGGCGGTCACGGGCAGGTCGACCGAGGCGATGAGGTACTGCCCGGCGTGGTATTCGTACAGGCTGTCGCCGAGTGCGAAGCGTTTGGTGCCCTGGGCGACGAGAGTGAACACTTTGCCGTACGTGGTCGGCGTCGGCGGATCGGGCCGATCGGCCCGGAAAATGCGGACGTCCTCGATGGGAGTGCTCAGGTCCGGCCGTGCGTGGCGGGCGAGCAGGTCACGCAACTCGTCGAGGGGCATGGCTCCGATTAAAGCACTTGGATCGAGGCGTCTTTCCGGACGATCCGTCCGGAAAGAGCACCGCTGGAGACATCCAATGTGGATGGTCTATCTCGTGTGACGAGGTGATCCAGGCCGTTGATCACGCGGGGGATGCGCCGCAAACCCGGTTCCGGCCGGATTGTTTCGCCTGGTAGAGGGCGGCGTCGGCCCGGCTGACGAGCTCGTCGGCGGTCTCCGAGCCGGTCCAGGCGGCCAGGCCGGCGGAGAAGGTGGCTCGGTCCGGGGTCACCTGGCGCAGGCGGTCCAGGATCTGTGCGGCTTCGCCGGGGCTGACGCCGGGCAGCAGGACGGTGAACTCCTCACCGCCGTAGCGCGCCAAGGTGTCGGTCTCCCGCAGCTGCTCCGACCAGGCGGCACTGGCCTCCTTGAGCAATAGATCACCGGCGGGATGGCCGTGCCGGTCGTTGTAGAGCTTGAAGTGGTCGAGATCGAGGATGCCGACCGTGAGTTGCTCGCCGGTGTAGTGAGCGCTCTCGAGCGCGGCGTTCAGACGCTCGGTCCAGGCCCGGCGGTTGGCCACGCCGGTCAGCGGATCGCGCAGGGACAGCTCGCGCACCTGCCGGGTGGCGCGTTGCGACCTTCGCAGGAGTTGCATGACCCGGACCAATACGAGAGACCAGATGATGGCCGAACTGACGGCGATGGCCTGGCCGTCGGTGACCGGCGGATAGGTGGCCTGCACGAACAGGGTCGCCGGGGCGATGAGCACGGCAACGCCGAGGCCGCCGAACTGCGGCACGCTGACGCCGTCGGCGGCCGCGACGGGCCCGGCCGCTTCCCTGGGGTATCGCGCGGCCCAGCCGAGTAGCGCGATACCGGCCAGGGGCAAGGCCGCCGCGAGGCGAGCGACCCAGGTGGCGTCGATGACGGGCAGGAACTCGGCGATGGTGGGAATCCAGTCGGCCAGCAGGAACAGTCCGAAGGCCGCGGTCATGATGCGTGTGCCCAGGCCGGCCCTCGGCCCGGTCGTTCGCAGCAGCAGGACCGTCGCGCCGAACAGCATCAGGTCCACCACGGCGAAAGCGAGCGGGAAGAACTGCTCGGGCCGGGTCGCGCCGGGCTCGTCGAGCACCGGTTCGACCTGGAGGAGCCAGAACACCAGGCCGATCCCGGCGGTGACGATGAGAGCGTCGACGACCGCGGCCCAGTCCGCTCGCCGTGATGACGTCCGCACCATCAGAATCAGGCCCACCGCCGCGATCAGGGGGCCGGCCAGCTGCAGCAGAGGCGGCACCATACCCGGATCGGTGGCCAGGTCCGCGACCAGGAAGCTCGAACCGGGAACGGCGACCGCAGCCGCGAGGATCGACCAGGGCAGCCAGACGTCGCGGGTGGCTCCGGCGACGCGTTGTTCGATGAGAATCGTGGCGGACGCGGTCCAGGCCAGACCGGTCTGGACGACCGGCAGCCAGAAGCCGATCGGTGGTTGCAGGATCGAGAAGGCCAGGCCGCCCAGAGCCAGCACCGCGAAGAAGCATCGCCACTGCGTCAGCACCCCATCATCAAACAGCCTCTCGGCCCGGGGAATGGGCAAATCGTGCTGGACTGCGCAAATCTGCTACGCGGGCCGGGGTATGCAGTTCGGCGTGGCCGTCGGCGACGAGCTCTGCCAAGTCGAGGTAGTAGCGGCCGGACTCGGTGTGCTCGCCCAGCAGAATGCGCCGGGTGGTGTCCGTGACCAGCGCTGCGCCCAGGGCCACGCCTGATGCCAATTGGGGCCAGCCGCCGATGGTGACGCCGATCTCCGGCAGCGACGCGGACATCCGGGCACTGATGCGTTCACCGTCGACGATGGCCATCAGGATCGGCAGCTTCTCCTCGGCGGTCAGCTCGCCGAGGTCTGCGGCGCGGGTGGAGCCGAGCAGACCGTGCAGGACCGGCCGGTCCGGCTCTCGATCGAAGCGTTCCACATCGAGCATGCCGCGGTCGTTGGTCTCCATGACGACCGGTATGCGCAGCAACCGGGCCCGTTCCCGGATCAGCACCTTCATCTCGAGGTCGTCGCACTCCTCGATGACGAGGTCGAGCCCGGACAGGAAGGTGTCGACATCATCGGCCCGCAGGCCGTCCCGGTAGAGCTCGATGTCGAGCCACGGGTCGATCTCGTACAGGTCACGTGCGGCCAGTACCGTCTTCTCCACGCCCAGGTCGCAGACCGCACCGCGCAACCGATTGAGGTTGGACAGACCGAGCCGGTCGAAGTCAGCCAGTCGGAACGCGCCGCCCACCCCTTCGAGCGCGAGTGTGACGGCAGCCATGTTGCCGACCGACAGGCCGACGATGCCGATCCGGGCCTCGGCCAGTCGACGCTGCTCGGTCTTCGTGATCTTGTATTGGTTGCGGCTGCTGCGCACCTCGCGGAACTCGTCCACCGGCAGCAGGTGGGCCACCTGCCGGCTCCACGGGTAGTGCACCCAGCTGCCGTACTGCTCCGGGTCCTTCCCGCCGAGGTGTTCCCGAACCAGGTGATCCAGGTCGGCGGCGGTCAGCAGGCGATTCGGGTGCCGGATCGTGACGAGTTCACGGAGCTGATCGGCCAGCGTGTCGTACACCTCGTCCGCTTGACCCGTTCGCTCGCCGGTCGCCGCGTCGATCACCACGGGTTGCCAGGTCATGCCGCCTCCCCCTGCGCCTCGAGGGTGGATCGCAGCCGAGCAAGCGTGCGCGTCATCGTCATGGGCACGTCCTGCGCGCTGCCGGCGACGACGCAGAGCGTGTCGGCGAGTTGCGAAGCGTATCGCCGGCCGAATTCCTCGCGCACCTGCATGCCGACCGCGACCGGGACGTGATGCTGGTGGTACCGGGTGCCGGACGTTCCCCAGATCACGGGCCGGCCGATCATCTGGCCGAGGGCGAACGCGCCGAGCATCATCAGCACACCCAGCCCACGACCGCGCCAGGAGGCGGCCACCACCAGCCGCGCACCCTCCAGCACCGATGACTCGCTGACTCGGCATCGGCTCAGCAGGCGGTCGCTCAGCGCGGGGCTCCAGCTCCGGACCCCACTCGTCGGCAACGACTCCAGCGGTGCGAGGGCAAGGCAGGCCACCATCGACTGCTGCGCCGTCGTGCGCAAAACCAGATGGTACGCAGCAACGTCGGCGGGATGCGGATCGATGACACCCTCCTCGGAGGTGTGCAACATGGACGGTGCAACTCTGTCGCGGATCATTGCACCGCGGAAGCACCGCACTTCATCGACCACCGGCGTCCCCGGCCGGTGAACAGTGAGCCCGAGGCCGTCGAGTCGCCGGTCCAGGTCGTGAGCCTCAGCAAGAGCCGATTGCTGAAGTGACATGTTCATCCGGATCTCCTCGACAGTCAGCGGGAGCGAACACCCTTCGATCCATGCTGGCCGAAAGAGAGCCGGCCCACCAGCCGGTCTCGCCCGCGTCGGCGCCGGATCGGCCGGAGGAGCGGGCGGACGGCGGCGCGGACCGGGTCGCAGCCGAGGAATGCAAGGCCGTACTTTGTCGCCCGATTCCCTCAGGTTGATGGTCCGCGGCTCGATGATGCACAAGAGGGAACAACACGGATGAGAGGGAGAGCCGTGCCGCCTGCCGACGGGCCGGACGAGGCTCACACCGCTGCGATCGTGCGAGCCTATGCCCTCGTCGAGGCCTCTCAGGGCGAGGACGCGGCAGATCAAGCCCACGTGGCCGGTGTCGAGGCGGCCGCCCATGGCTGGGACGACGTGCAGGTCCTGGTCCATTTTGCCGCCTCGTTCGTCGCGGCCTACGCCGGCCAGGACGGCTCCGCCCACATCCAGGCAATGGTCGACATCGCGAGCCGGATCGAGGATCCGGCTCTGTACGCCCTGTCGCTCGCCCATACGGCGGCCCGCCGGGTGGAATCCCGCCGGGCTCTGGATGTGACCGAGTCGCCGACGAGCCTGCTGGTGCGTGCCGTCGGGTTGCTCGACGGCTCGACCGCTCCCGTGGTGCACCGCGCGGCCGCCATGATCGAGGTCGCGAACGTGTCGCACGCCCTGGGCCTGTGGGAACTTGCCGCGGAGCAGTACGACATGCTCGCTGAGGCGTTCGGCGAAGACCACGACCCCCGGTGGGGCTCGACCGTCCACCGGCAACGGCGCGCCGTCGCGTTCAACCGGCTCGCCCTGGCCCTCGACTGGGCGAGCGAGGAGGCGGCCCTCGGTGACTGGGCCGCGGCCGGGGCCCGCGCCGCCGCGAACCTGCCCGTCAGCCTCGAGGCCGTCGATGCCGACTGGCCGCCGAGTTGGGTGTCCGACTACCAGGGTCACCTGAGTCTCCTGGCCGCCCTGGCCGGGTCGTCCGGCAGCTCGCACTGCGAACCGGGCCCGCAGCCAGACGACGCCAACGCCGCCACGATCATCGCCGTCAGCGCAGCCATCCAGGCGGCCCGGAACGGACAGACACATCTCGCGGCCCGGCTGGCCGACGGCCACGCCGAGCGGGTCAACAATGAACTCATGCCGGCGAGCACGCGGCTGCTGTGCATGAACATCGCCGCCCGGCAGCCGGGCACGCCGGCCGTCGCCATCGCCTACGCCGACGAACTCGTGACGCTGCGCTGGAACGCCCGCATCAACCAGATGATCGGCGTGCGGGACGCGATCGCCGTCGAGCGCCGGCGCCGCGAACACGAGCAGCTACGCCACCAGGTCCTCGTCGACGACCTGACCGGACTCGCCAACCGGCGCGGCTACCAGGCCTACCTGACCGGCCTGCAGCAACCGGCGATCAAGGAAACGGACGACAAGCAGGACGACTACGCGGTCATGATGATCGACGTGGACCATTTCAAGGGCGTCAACGACACCTTCGGACATGACGTCGGCGATGTCGTCCTCACCCGGATCGCGCAGGTGCTTGCCGTGAACGTGCGCCCGGTGGACCTCGCCGCCCGGCTCGGCGGCGACGAGTTCGTGGTGATCCTGGCCGACGTCGGACCGGACGTCCCCGAAGCACGGGCCCAGGCGATCCTCGATGCCGTCCGCAGGCACCCGTGGGAGGAGGTCGCGGCCGGCCTCACCGTGTCGATCAGCATCGGCGTGCACCGCGGCGGCCGCCAGGAACTACCCGCCCTGCTCACTGACGCCGACCGCAAGCTCTACCACGCCAAGCAAGAAGGTCGCGGACGAGTGGCCGGCCGCGCCGCGCGCTGACAAATGTGACAGGCCTTCTAGTTCCTGCCGGCGACGATGTCACGGGTCACGGCAGCCTGTTCGGTGAGCACACCGCTGATCATGGTCTGAGTCTCGTTGATCCGATCCACGATGACGCGGATTTCCTGCAGCGCCTCGACGACCACTCCGGCGTCGCCTTGAATGGTCGCGATGAGGGACCCCACGTCCTCCGTGGCCTTGGCGGTGCTCTGTGCCAGGTCTTTCACCTCACTGGCCACCACAGCGAAGCCCTTCCCGGCCGCGCCGGCACGAGCCGCCTCGATCGTGGCGTTGAGCGCCAGCAGATTGGTCTGATCCGCGATGCTGTTGATGACGGCGACGACGGTGCCCACCTCAGCGCTCGACCGCGACAGACTGGCCACCGACTCGTTCGCGTCCGCTGTCAGCGTCTGCGCCTGGCTCGCCACGGCGGTGGCTTGCAGGACATTGCGCTCCGCCTCTTCGATCGATGTGGTGAGCTCGGCGCCGGCCATGCTGATGCGCGTGGTCTCCTGGATACGCTGTAGCGCTTGAGACACCGTGAAGGCGGTGTTGCGCAGTGCGTCCGTTCTGCTGGGCGTCAGCTGCATGACGTCGGTGGAGAAGAAGTCCATGGTTCCGATGACTGACCCGTGCACGATCAGTGGCAGCGAGACACCGGATCTGACGCCGTCCTTCTGTGCAGCCGGCGCCCGGACACAGTCAGTCATCTCTCCCAGGTCACGGACGTAGACCATGTCCCTGGCCCGCCAGGTGCGGCCCGCGAGTCCCACACCTTCGGCAAAGGTCGCTTCTCGAGTGATGCGACGGAAGTCCTCGCCGGTGTGTCCGGACTCCAACACGAAACGTAGGACCTTCTTCTCGGGATCAACTGCCCAATAGGAGCCGTACGCCCAGCCGAATTCCTCTCTGATGGTCTCCAGGGCTCGCCCCGTGGCTTCCTCGGCGGTTGTCGCGACCGACAGGTCTCGCAGGACGCTGTTAACGGCGGTGAGGTCGGCCGCCGCCGCATCCTGCTTCTCACTGTCGGAGATGCGCTCCAAAGCCTGCGACACCAGCAGACCCACCGCTCGCAGGGCGCCAAGGCGTTGATCGGACAGTTCCAAACTGTCGGTGGAGAAGAAATCCATGGTGGCGACGACGGCTCCGCGCTCGAGCAGCGGAAAGCACACACCGCTCCTGACGCCGGTCTGCTGAGCGACCGGCGCCCGCACACAGTCGGTCACTTCCCCCAGGTCACGGACGAAGACGAGGTCTTTCGAACGCCAAGCTCGTCCGGAAAGGCCCTCGCCCTCCGCGAAGGAGGCCGCCAGCGTAACCCGCCGGAAGTCGTCGCTGACGCTTCCCGACTCGGCGACGAAATGCAGTTTCCCATCGTCCGGAACAATCCGCCAGTAAGACCCGTAGGCCCACCCGAAGCTTTCCCTGACAGCGGTCATTGCCGACGCGATGGTATCGATCGAAGAATCCGCCTTGTCCAGCGCCTTCAGTACCGCCATGATGGCGTCGGTGTTCGCTCTCGCCTCGGCGACAGCCTCCAGCGCTTCGTGTTCTGACCCACGACGTCGAAGCCGAGTACGCATCAATATCTGACCTTTCGAAGGGCTGGCACCCAGGCACATTGTCGTGGAAGATGTTGTGTCACCACTATCGCAAACAGACACGAAATCAGCGGTCGATCTCGAACGATCGGACAATTTCGGTGTCGACGTATCTGGGCATCCCTCGGGCGCGCAGCCGCGGCGTCACACTGCAAACGTATGACCGCATCGCAGACGGGTACTGTTGCGTGATGGCCAACGCGCGCAAGCCGCCGCCGGAGGCGGCTCGCCCCGTCGTGACCATGCGCGATATCGCCGCCGCGGCGGCGGTGTCGCAAAGCACCGTCTCTCGGGTGCTGAACGGCACGGAGACGCAGGTGCCGATCGCCGAGCGGACACGCAAGCGCGTGATCGAGGCGTCCCGCCAGCTCGGCTACCGGCCCAACCCACTGGCACGCGGCCTGCGCGGCGCCTCCACCAACCTCATCGGCGCGGTGGTCCGTGACTTCAGCGATCCGTTCTTCGCCGAGGCCATCGAGGCATTGGTCAAGGAGTCGATGGCGCACGGTTACAACATCGTCCTCGGCCACGTCCACCCACGGCTCGAGGAGGCGACCCCGCTCACGTCGGTCCTCGAGACCCGCCATATCGACGCCGTCGTTCTGCTGGGCGACCTGCGGGTCCACCCAGAGCTGCTGGCCGACCTGCGCGCCTCGCAAGTGCCGGTCGTGGGGTTGTGGCAGGGCACCAGCCAGCTCGAGTTCCCGAGCGCCGACACCGACGACCGGGCCGGGATCCGGGCCGGGCTGCAACACCTCACCGACCTCGGCCACCGCCGGATCGCGTTTCTCAGCGCCGAGCTGCCCGGCGAATTCTGGGTCCGCGAGGTCGCGTATGCCGACTTCATGCGCGAGCGGTTCGACGGCGTCCCCGAAGGTTACGTTCAGCGCTCCCCCAACACTCTCGCCGGCGGCGACGCGGCTCTGCGCCGGCTGATGGCGCTCGCCGAACCACCGACGGCGGTCGCCACCTCGACCGACCTGCTCGCGGTCGGCGTTCTCCACGCGGCGCACAGCCTCGGAGCGACCGTGCCGGAGCACCTGTCGGTCGTCGGATTCGACGATATTCTGATCTCCAGTCACACCGTGCCCGCCCTGACCACGTCTCGGATGCCGACGGCACAGCTGGTGAGCTACGCGATCAACCTCGCGGTCGATCTCTCCCGTGACCCCGAGGCCCCCCGCGGTCCGAGTCTGCAGATCTTCGAGCCCAACCTCGTCGTACGCGACTCGACATCGCATCCCTTCCGCGGCTAGGCCCAGCTACCAGCTATTCCAGCTAGCGGGGCAGCCACACTCGCATTCCGCCGTCGCCCCGGTTGGCCCATGTGTAGTACGGAATCGCCGGCACCGTCGTTCGGGACCCGGCCACGGCCGCCGGCACGTCGATGCCGACAACGCCGTCGCCCAGGTCGGGCCTGGGTGTTTCGGACACCGCGCCGTCCGAGTCGTATCGCACGTCCTCGAGCGGCACTCCGTTCCCCAGGTCGGCCGACTCGATGCAGTAGACGATCGGTCCTCGCTCGAAGGCCACGCAGCCACGAACCGCGTCGACACGCGGGTGCGGCTCGACCAGTCGCACCGGGAGTTCGAGGTCGAGGATGACGCGGTCGCCCGCCCGCCAGGTGCGGCTGCGGGTCGCGTAGCCGGTGGTCACCGCCTCCGCCGGGCCGTCGCCGACGCTCAGCGTCGCCGAGCGGCACCAGCCGGGCACCCGCAGCGACAGCGCCCAAGGACGCTCCGGCGTCCTGACGACAGTGACGACGATCTTGCCGTCCCACGGGTAGCCGGTTGCGATGGTCAGCTCCATATCGGACGTACGAAGGCCCGCGTTGGCGTACTGATGCACCTGCACGCCGGCGCCGTCGGTCGTCAGGACGTACTGCTCCCAGGTGCTGAGCATCCGCATGAGGTTGGGCGGGCAGCATGCGCACGCCTGCCACGGTGCCCGCTTGCCGTCGCCGGCGGTATCGGAGGCGCGATGTGTGCGCCGTTGAAGCGGGTTGACGTAGAAGAACTCCGTTCCCGACCGGGACAGGCTGGGAAGCACACCGTTGAACATCACCCGTTCGATGTCGTCGGCATAGCCGGGTTCACCGGTGGCGAGCAGCAGGCGCCAGCCGAGCATGACCTCGGCGATGGACGCGCAGGTTTCCGCGTACGCCCGGTCCGGCGGCAACTCGTACGGGTCGCCGAACGCCTCGTCGCGGTGCCGGCTGCCCACACTGCCGGTGAGATAACGGCGGGTCCGGATCATGTCCTCCCACCGATGCCGCACCGCGGCGAGCAGGTCCTTGTCGTCGCGTTGGACGGCGACGTCGACCGCGCCGCAGTCGAGGTAGAGCTGGCGCACGCTGTGGCCGGCGACCTCGGCGGCCTCCCGCACGGGCAGGTGATCCTGCCAGTACGCCGAACCGAAGCGGCCCTCGCCGAGGATGCCGTGACCGCGCAGGTCGAGCATCCGCGCGGCGAACCTGAGATGCGACTCGTCGCCGGTCACTCGGGTCAGCTCGACGAGCGCCATCTCGATCCCCGGGTGCCCGTCGACTCCGGGGGCACCGCCCGGGCCGAGCGCTCGATCGGCGTGCGCGACCGCGCGGAGCGCGATGTCGAGGAGCCGGTCGTCGCCTTGCGCGCGGTGCCAAGCGACGGCGGCCTGCACCAGGTGGCCGAGGCAGTAGAGCTCGTGCCCCCACGCCAGGTCGGTGTACGGCTGACCGCCGAGCACGGTCACGAAGCTGTTGAGGTAGCCGTCGTGACGCTGGGCGCGGGCCACGATGCCGATCGCCTCGTTCGCGGCGGCGCGCAGCCCGACGTCGTCGTCGCGGCCGAGCTCCCAGCCCACCGCCTCGAGCCATTTGTAGACGTCGGAGTCGAGAAACGGCAGCACGGCGCCACTCGTGTCGCCGCTGGCCCGGTAGGTGCCGCTGCGCCCCGCCGCAATGTGGAGGTTGCCCAGCGTGCCGGCGGCGCGGAGCCGGTCGAAGCCGTGCGGGATCGTCCGCTCCCGATTGGTCCGCAGCCGGTCGGCCCAGAATCCACCGTGGACGGTGATATCGGCGGCGCCGACCGGCCGGAGTGCGGACGTGGCGCCCGGCGACGGGCGGACGCAGGTGGCGTGAGCGATCCCATCGGCGATCATTTGACTGCTCCACTCATCAGACCCGATACGTAGAAGCGCTGGAGAAGGAGATAGAAGGCGACGCAAGGGATGATCGAGATGGTGATGCCGGCCTGCAGCATCCCCCAGTCGGTGCCGCCGAGGCTGGTCTCGGTGCGTGCCGCGGCGAGCACGAGCGGAAGCGTGAAGGACGAGCCCTTGCTCATCATCACGAGAGCACCCAGAAACTCGTTCCACGACATGATGAACGCGAATAGCGCGACGGTGACGATCGCCGGCTTCGTCGCGGGCAGGAAGACCTTACGCAGCGCCTGGAACGACGAGGCACCATCCATGATGGCTGCTTCCTCGAGCTCGCGCGGCACTGCGGCCAAGCTGTTGCGCAGCACGTACAGGCTGAACGGCAGCTGAATTGCGGTGTGCACGACCGCCAGACCGACGAGCTTGTTGGTGAGGCCCAGCTCGGCGAACATCAGGAACATCGGCGTCAGCAGCGCTTGGTACGGCACGATGAGCGCGAGGATCAGCACCACGAAGATGACTTCCTTGACCGGCACCGGGAACCTGGCCAATGCGTACGCGGCCGGCACGGTCAGCAGGAGGGTGAACACGATCGTGAGCGCCGCCGTGCCGAAACTGTTGAGCAGATATGTGGGCAACCCCTGCTGGTAGCTCCAGAGCCGCTGGTAGCTGTCGAGACTGAACACGTCGGGCAGGTACGTGGGCGGCGAGGCGGCCGATTCTGCTGTCGGCTTGACCGAGGCGAGCATTGACGCGACCAGCGGCAGCAGCGTGATCGTGCACAGCGCGACGCAGAGCGCGCCGACCAGGTAGCGGGTCCGCCCGGCTCGTGTCGCGCTCACGAGTGACTCCGCCGAGCCAGGAGCAACTGGACGACCGTGAAGGCGAGAATCGTGAGCGCCAGCACCATCGACAGGGCCGCGCCGTATCCCAGCTTGAGGTACGGGAACGAGTTGAGGTACACGAAGAAGACGGAGGTGGCCGTCTCGTTCTGCGGTTGGCCCGCGGTCATGATGTAGAACTGGTCGAACGCCAGCAGCGACCCGATCACGCTCAGCAGGGTGACCAGCAGCACCGTTCGCAACGTGAGCGGCAGCAGGATCCGGGTCACGCGCTGCCGGTAGGACGCGCCGTCGACCATGCTCGCCTCCGTGACCTCAGACGGAACCGCCTGGATGGCGCCGACGAACAGCACCATGCCGAAGCCGATCACCTTCCACACCACCGATACGATGATGGCCAGATTGGAACGGTCGGCATCGACGCCCAGCCACACGATCGGCGAGTTGATCAGACCTGAATCCATCAGCACCTTGTTGACGAATCCGAAGTCGGTGCTGAACAGCCAATACCACAGCAGGCTCGAGACGCCGAGCCCGATGACGACCGGCGTGAACACCACCGTCCGGGTGATCCGCCGCAGCGGGGAGTTCGACGCGGTCAGCAGCGCGAGCAGGTAGCCGCCGACAATGAGGATCGGCGTGATGATCAGCGTGTACTTGAAGGTGAAGCCGAGCGACACCCAGAACTGCCGGTCCTCGAACGCCTGCCGATAGTTGTCGAGCCCGACCCAGCGCGGCGGCGAGATGAGCGACCAGTTGTGGAACGACATCCAGACCATCCGCCCGAGCGGATAGACAGTGAAGGCGAGGACGAACAGCAACGCCGGGCTGAGGTAGGCCAATCCGATCCATCGGCTCCGTGAACGCTGGCGCACCGCCGCCCTCCCTTCGTACCGCTCCCTTCCGGCGCGATCGCTCAACCTTGCGAAGCGATCTTCTTCATCGCGGTCTTGGCGTCGGCGATGATCGTGTCCAGACTGTCGTCGGTGTAGTACGCCCGTTGCAGCATCTGCAGCCACGGACCCTGCGGTGAGTTGATCTGCTCGAAGAAGGTCAGGGTGTACGGCGTCCGCCCGATCTCGAGCGCCTTGGCGACGTCCTGCACGAGCGGCTCGGCCTGGAAGTACTTGTTGTCCACCATGTCGGTGCGCGTGGTGAGGTTCAGCGCCTTTGCGTACACCTCGACCTGCACCTCGTCGGACAGCAGGAACTTCATGAAGTTGACCGCGTCGGCCACTCGCTCGCTGCCCTTGGGGACGACGACGAGGTCGCCGCCGATGAAGGAGCCGGACGAGCCGGCCGTGACGCCCGGAAGCGGAGCGATGCCGAACTTCATCTTCGGGTTCTGCTGCCGGGCCAGCGTGATGTTGAAGTTGCCGGTGCCCATCATGCCGACCTTGCCGGACCCGAACTGCAGGTGGAAGGTTTCACCGTTCTCGGCCCGGTCGCCCGCGTGGACGTTGCCGGCTTTGACCATGTCGCGTGCGAACTGAAGCACCTGCTTGACGCCGTCGCCGGTCAGCGGCTCGTCGCCGGCGTTGATCGCCTCGATCTTCGCGCCGGACGCCCACATCAGCGGGCCGACGGTGAAGATGTTGCAGCCGGCGCAGTTGCCGGGCAGGTAGTAACCCTTGACGTCGCCACCCAAGGCGGAGATCTTGCCGGCGTACTCGCTCAGCTCGGCGAGACTCGTCGGCGGCTTCTCCGGGTCGAGGCCGGCCCGCGAGAATAGATCTTTGTTGTAGAACAGGGCGGACACGTCCGCGTACAGGGGCACGCCATAGAGCCGGTCCTCGAACGTCGCGACGGTCATGTGGCCCTTGCTCGCGGCCCGGAGCTCCGGCCACTCCTTGATCCGGTCGGTGAGGTCGACCAGTTGCTGGGCCTTCTCGAACTGCGGTGCGTAGATCAGGTCCATGCCCATGAGGTCGGGAACCTCGCCGGACGCGATGCCCTGGGCAATCTTGCCGACCATCTCGGTGTGCGGGATATAGGTCAGATTGATCTTGCAGGTGGGGTTCTTCGTGTTCCAGGCCTCGACGAGCAGGTCGACCATCTGCTTGTTGCCGCCCGAACGCTCCCACATCGTGATGTCGCCGGTGGTGGCGCAGGACGTCGTGGCGGGCGTAATGGCCTCGGCAACGGTCGGCTCGCCGGCGGATTCGCAGGCGCCGACGAGCGTCAGAGTGAAAGCGGCAGCCAAGGCCGGCCCAAGGGATCGGATTCGCACTTCATGCCTCCTCTTCGTCGAGGGACACCCGGATGACCTGACGATGCGGACGACCACCTTCGGCTCCGGGTTACGGGCACGCTACCCCCTACCGCATACGTTTGCAGGCATTCGATTTCAGACTGTGCATTTTGGCGACGTTGACCGGTCGCCGGGTCGGTTCTAGCCTGGCCCGAACAGCGGCGGACGACCGCGCACAACTGATTGCACCGACCGACTCGAGGCGCTCGAGCGGCTCTCCAGTGCGCGCTACCCGGTCCCGCCCGCGAGGCGTGGCCCTGACTTCCACTCCCGTAGCCCCGCCTTGCCGCCGACCCTCGTACCGGCGGCCGCCAGTTGCGAAGGACATCCGATGAGCAACGTGCACCCCGCGGTCGAACACGCTCTGGAAACCGTCCCGCTCAACGCTCTCACCCGCCGCCGGCTGCTCCGCGGCACCGGCCTGTTCAGCGCAGCGCTCGCCGCATCGGCATTGACCGTCGCAGGCTGCAGCGAGCAGGCCACCGTCGCCGGCGCCATCGGCAACTTCCCCAAGACCCCGTCATGGAAGTTCGGCTTCATCTGCCACGTGACCACGAATCCGTTCTTCACGCCCACCCAGTACGGCGCGGAGGACGCGTGCAAGCTGCTCGGCGTCCAATACCAGTGGACCGGCTCGATCAACTCGGTGGTGGCCGAGATGGTCGACGCCACCAACACAGCCATCTCCGCCAAGGCCGACGGCATCGCGCTCGCCGTCGTCGACAAGAACGCGTTCCGCGCACCTGTGAACCAGGCGCTCGATGCCGGCATCCCGGTCGTGTCGTTCAACGCTGACGGCGCGCGCGAAGACCCTGGCACCAACCGCCTCGCGTACATCGGTCAGGGCCTCTACGAGTCCGGCTACGAGCTCGGCCGGCGGGCGCTGACCCAGCTGGACTCCGGCGATGTCGCCGGCTTCATCGCGACGCCCGGCCAGCTCAACATCCAGCCCCGCATCGACGGCGCGCAACAGGCATTCAAGGACTCCGGCAAGCCCGTCACGTTCACTCCGGTCGCCACGAACGCCGACATCACCCAGGGTCTGTCCATCATCGACGCATACGTGCAGGGCCATCCGAACCTGGCCGGACTGCTCGCCGTCGACGCCGGCTCGACGCAGAGCGTGGGGCAGACCGTGGCCAAGTACAAGCTGCGCGACAAGGGCCTCAAGGTGGCCGGCGGCTTCGACCTCGTGCCGGAGACGCTCGCCGGGATCAAGAGCGGCAACCTCGACTACACCATCGACCAGCAGCCGTACCTGCAGGGCTTCCTGCCGGTGCTCGCCCTGTACCTCTTCAAACTGACCGGCGGACTGCTGTTCCCGACGCAGACCAACACCGGCCTGCTGTTCGTCACGAAGGACAACGTCGACCCGTACCAGAACACCAAGACCCGGTACGAGGGCTCCGACACGGCGGTGAAGCTCGTCGAGCGCACCGGCCCGATCGCCCATCCCTGACGGGCCGGGCCATGGGCATCGACACGGGCACTCCAACGGCCGACCGGCCGGCGCCGGCACGGGCGGCCGGCCTGCCGCGCCGCGGCTGGGACGCCTTCCTGCGGCGGCGGGAGGCCAGCGTTCTGATCGTCGCGATCGGGCTCGTCGTGTATTTCCAGACCTCGACGCCGCTGTTTCTGACGATGGACAACCTGCGCAACATCGCTCAGGCGACCGCGCCGACCGCGATCGTCGCCGTGGGCATCGTGTTCCTTCTCGTCAGCGGCGAGATCGACGTCTCGGTGGGCATGGTGGCGGCGCTCGCGCCGTACCTCATGCACTACGCCATCGACTTCTACGGCATTCCGGCCATCCCGGCGATCCTCGCGGCGCTCACGATCGCGGCCGTGATCGGCCTCGCCAACGGGCTGATCACGACCATGCTCCGAGTGCCCTCGTTCGTCACCACGCTAGGCATGTTCTACCTGCTGTACGGCATCCTGCTGACCACCTCGCGGGCCTACCCGGTGCCGATCCCCGAGCCGGTGAAAGGCACCATTCAGAACTGGGTCGGCGCCGGAGACTGGGCGACGCTCGGCTGGTGCCTGCTCGTCGTGGCGGTCTTCCATGTCGTCCTGACCCGGACCCGCTGGGGCCTGCACACCATCTCGGTGGGCGGCAATCTGCACGGCGCCACCGAAGCCGGCATCCGCGTCAACCGCGTGAAGATCGGCAACTTCATGCTCGTCAGCCTGCTCGGTGCGATGGCCGGCCTGATGGAAGCCTTTCGCATCAACTCGATCGACCCCAACATCGGCGGCGGCACCCGCATCACGTTCACCGCGATCGCGGCCGCGGTGATCGGCGGCACCGCGCTCGCGGGCGGCTCGGGGACCGTGATCGGGGCGCTGCTCGGCATGTTGGTGCTCGCGATGCTGCAGAACGGGTTCAACCTCATCGGCGTGAGCGCCAACCCGTTCTTCCTCATCCAGGGCATCGCCATCCTCGTGTCAATGATCGCCAACCAGTACCTGTCCCGTCTCCGCCGCGCGGGAAAAGCCTGAACGAACCGGTCCCTATCTGTGAGGGGAGCAAGTCATGCACACCTTCCTCGAAGCCAGGCTCACCCGTTCGGCGCGGAGGCTCGCCGCCGTCGCCGCAGTCGTGGTCACCGCCGTCGCCTTCGTCCCGATGCCGGTGAACGCCGGCGGCGCGCCCACGGTCGCGCGCGAGGTGTTCGGCAGCACGGCCGAAGGCCGGGTCGACCGGTACACCCTGACCAACGGCAAGGGCATGCGCGTACGGATCCTGACCTACGGCGGAATCATCCAGACCGTCGAGGTGCCCGATCGGCGGGGCCGCACGGCGAACGTGGCCCTGGGCTTCGACAACCTCACCGACTACGTCGAACGAAGCCCGTACTTCGGCTGCATCACCGGCCGCTACGCCAACCGGATCGCGCTGGGTCGGTTCACCCTCGACGGGGTCGCATACCAGCTTCCGATCAACAACGCACCCAACAGCCTGCACGGGGGTGACGCCGGCTTCGACAAGCACATCTGGGTGACCACGCCGTTCCGGCGGGGGGACAGCGTCGGCCTGCTGATGCGCTACACGAGCCCCCACCTCGACCAGGGCTACCCCGGCACGCTGAGCACGACGGTCGTCTACACGCTGACCCGCGACAACGCCATCCGGATGGAGTACCACGCCACGACGGACCGGCCCACGATCGTCAACCTCACCAACCACACGTACTTCAACCTCGCCGGTGAGGGGTCGGGCACCATCGAGGGCCACACGCTTCAGCTCAACGCCAGCCGGTACACCCCGGTCGACGCGACGCTGATCCCGACCGGCAACCTCGATGCGGTCGCCGGCACACCCATGGACTTCACCCGGCCGACCGCAATCGGAGAGCGCATCCGAGACAGCTTCCCGCAACTCGTCATCGGCCGCGGCTACGACCACAACTACGTCGTGGACCGGCACGGCCGGTCGGGCCTGGTGCAGGCCGCCCGGGTCGTCGAGCCGCGCAGCGGCCGGGTGCTGAGCATCCTGAGCGAGGAACCGGGCATCCAGTTCTACTCCGGGAACTTCCTGGACGGCACGCTCGTCGGCACCAGCGGCCGGATGTACAGGCAGGGCGACGGATTCGCGTTGGAGACCCAGCACTTCCCCGACTCACCCAACCAGCCGAGCTTCCCGAGCACCGTGTTGCGACCGGGGCAGGTATACGAGACGACGACGGTCTACCAGTTCGGCACGACCAGATGACGCGACGCCGGACCGAGCCGGCGCACTCCGGCTCGATCTGCCTTGGAGGTTCCCGGTGGATGAATCGACGACAGGCGCGGCCCCAGCCGACGCTCTCCGGGTCGAGAACGTCGCGAAGCGGTTCGGTGCGCTCACGGCTCTGCGCGACGTGACGATGCGCGTCAAACGGGGCGAGGTGCTGGGACTGCTCGGCGACAACGGTGCCGGAAAGTCCACCCTGATCAAGATCATCTGTGGTTTCCACCGGCCGGACGCCGGCCGGATCATCGTGGATGGCGTCGACGTGACGCTGCGCAGCGTCGACCATGCGCGCTCGCTCGGCATCGACACCGTCTACCAGGATCTGGCGCTGGTCAACGAACTCAGCGTTTACCACAACATGTTCCTCAACCGCGAACACCGCATTGGACCGTTGCTCGACAACCGAAAGATGCGGCGGCTGGCACGGGCGCACCTGCGCGACATGGGGGTCGACATCCCGGATGTCACGGTGGAGGCGGCCAAGCTTTCCGGCGGTCAGCGGCAGGCGATCGCCGTGGCGCGCTCGGTCTACTCCAAGGCGCGCCTGCTGTTGCTCGACGAGCCGCTGGCCGCGATGGGCGCAAAGGAGGCGGCCGTCATCCTCGACCTGGTGCGCGGCCTGAAGGACCGCGGGGACATCGCGATCGTCATCATCGCGCACAACTACGCCCAGGCGCTGTCGGTGTGCGACCGGGTAAACATCCTCCAGCAGGGACGCATCACGTTTGACCGCGATTCCGCCCAGACGTCGGTGGTCGAGCTCACCGAACTGATGACCGCCGGCTACCGCGACCGGCGCCGCGCGGCCGACCATCCCCTCGTGGAGGGGACGTGAGCGATCGCAGCGGCCGGCGCCTGACCTAACTGGATCTCCTGCTCTCCGGTGGGCCGAGGTAGCTGTATCGCACTCCTCCGGTGTCGACCACGAGCCGCTGCAGGATGACCGTCGGGTCGACCGCCCAGAAAGTCAGGGTGTGCCGGCCGGCCCGGTCGATCCGGTGGGTGGTCGTGGTGACGTTGACGTTGTCCGAGGTGTTGCGCGCCCACTGCCGGTTCATCGTGGTGTCGTTGGCGCCGGTCGCCGTGGTCGCGTTCACCTCCTGTGGCGTCGCCCCGTCGACCGAAATCGCGTAGCGCAGGCCGGGCGTGGGACGGGTGTTGTTGCGCGGCGACAGATAGGCCGACACGTTGACCGGGCCGGTGGTGGTCAGCGTCATCCGGTATTCCAGCCGGGCGCCGGCGCCACCGAGCGGGGTGAGCCCGTCGCCGAGCTTCCCGACGTCGGGCAGCAGCCGCCAATCACCGACCTTGCGGGTGTAGTGGCCGGCGCCCATCGCGACGTATCCGGCGGCCTCCAGGAAGCCCCCCGGCCGCACGGTCGGATTCTCGACCGGGACCTGGACCACCGTCGTCGCGCCGGCCCCGGTGACGGTGATCGGCACGGTCGTGACGCCGCGCGGCGCACGCCGCCAGTCGACGGTGACCGCAGCCCGGATCTGGTCCCGGACCGTGCCCGCGGCCGGCGTCACGCGGATCCAGGACGCCCCGGGCGTGATCCGGTAGCCGAACGGCGTCGTGCCCTTGTTGTAGACCTCGATGAACCGGGCGGGCTCGCTCGACCAGGGGCTGAGGGAGGGCAGCCGAACCGGGTCGCCGCCGTCGAGCGCCACACCGAGGGACGCCGCGGACGGCACGGTGATCCGCTTCAGGTAGGGGAAGATCTCGTCGGGCAGCGCCACGTTGTTCAGCTCCGGCTGCTGCCAGGGCGCGTTCGGGCCGTACCGCTCGACGTTGCCGTACCCGATCTTGGGTTGGGTCTGCCAGCCTGACCACTTCCCGCCGGCCAGCGTCTCGTTGTAGTACCGCGACATGGCCTGGTCTTCGGCGAAGAGCGCCTCGGCGCGGTCGGCGAGCGCGTTCGTCGCGGCCCGGCCCTCGCCGGCATACCGGATGTTCTGGAACTCCGCGCGGCGCAGGTCGTAGACGATCGCGGTGTCCTTCACCTGGTAATAAAGGAGTTGGTAGAAGGCGTCCTGCCGGGCGGCCGGCACCAGCCGCCGGACGCGGTCGGCGCGCGCCGCGAGCGTCAGCCACTCGTCCGTGACGCGATCCATCTCGCGGTAGGAGGTGAGGCTGAACGGCGTCTGCTGGTCGTCGTAGACCACGGCGCTCGGATCGGTGCGCGGGTCCTTGGCGGGATCCATCGTGATTCGCCGGTTGAGCAGCTCGGGCTTCCGGCGTGACTGCAGGCGGCCGTACTCCTCGAGAAGGTCTCCGATCGCCGGCGCGAGAGCCGGGCCGAAGTTTTGGGCGGCATACCGCCGATGCCATTCCCCGAGCCGGTCCACCGGCCAGGCCGAGGGATTCCAGGCATAGTCGAGGAAGAACTGCGTGGGGAGCTCCTCGTTCTTCAGGTCACCCACGTTGACCATCCAAAGACGGTCAACCCCTGATGTGTACGCGAGATGCAGCTGCTCCCAAGCATTGGTGAGGTTCGTGGTGTCCGCCCACTTGTAGTTGCGCCCGTCGCCCACGTAGTCGAAGTGGTAATACATGCCGTACCCACCGGACCGGGCGGGCAGCGTCGGGTCCGGCAGCTTGCGCATGTTGCCCCAGTTGTCGTCGCAGAAGACGACCGTCACGTCGTCCGGCGGCCGATAGCCTCCGTCCCAGTAGCGCTGCACTTCCTTGTAGAGCGTCTGCACCTGGGGCCGATCGATCAGCCCGGTCTCCGCCAGGATCTGCCGCTGACTGTCGATGATGGACGACATCAGGTCGATGCCGTCGCCGTCCGGCAGGCTCACGTCGCCGTTGCCCCGCATGCCCAGCGTGATCACGCCCTCGATGTCCTGGTCCCGCATTCGCTCCGCACCGTCCCGCCAGTACGCCTTGATCGCGTCGGCGTTGCGCCGGAAGCTCCACTCACCGGTCCCGGTGGGATGCCGGTTCCACTCCTCGATGCCGCGCATCATCGGCGCCTCGTGCGAGGTGCCCATCACCACGCCGTAGAAGCTCGCGGTGGCGTGGTTCTGCGGGTCGTCCTCGGCGAACGCCCGGCCCCACACGGCCGGCCACAGATAGTTCGCCTTGAGCCGGAGCATGGTCTCGAAGACCTTGGCGAAGTAGGCGCTGTTCAGCCCGCCCGGATAGCCGGGCGCCTTGCCCGGCCCGAAGTAGCGCGGCGCCCACGTGCCGGTGGCCGGGTTCTCGTCGTTGATGAAGAAACCGCGGTACTTCACCGCGGGGGTGCCCTGGGTGTGCCGGCCGGGCCGCACGTAGAGCCGGTCGTGCCGGGCCGCCGGGACGTCGTCCCAGAAGGACCACGGCGAGACGCCGATGTTGCGGGACAGGTCGTAGACACCGTAGATGGTGCCGCGCTGGTCGCTGCCGGCGATCACGAAGGCCCGCTCGACGCCGGGCAACGGGTCGGCGACGACCTGTTCGACGGTGGTCTCCCAGTTGCCGCGGACGCCTCGCACGTCGAGCTTGCCGCGGGCGATGATCCGGTCGATCAGCGGGCTCTTGCCGATCGTGCCGACGATGACCGGGTCGCGGCCGCCCGGGATCTCGTCGTGGCCGACCTCCGGCCGGACGCCGGTCACCTTCTCGAGGTCGGACTGCAGGTCGTCGACCACCCGGATGACCCCCGCGTGGTCGGCCCGGCTGACCACGATCGGCGCGCCCACCAACGGAAACCGGCCCGGCCCGGGGGTCGTCGCGATGTAGTCGGAGGCATCCGGATCGCCGGCGAGCGCCGGCTGGGCGATGGGAACGGCCAGGAGCGGGGCGAGGAGTACGAGCGCGAGCGCTGCGGTCGGACGCATCGTCGGCCTCCCGGAAGTTTCGGAAACAACAGGCGTCGAAACTCGTAACGTAGAGGCGAGCGTCAATGTCGTCAAGGCAAGGAGGTGCGGATCTTGCCGGAAACAATCAAGGATCGACGGCTGATTGCCGGGCACCCAACCCTCCGGATGTCATCGGAACTTCCGGCGGGACCAAGCTCGTCATCATGATCCGCGAGAAAGGCGGACAGCTCTCCTACAGCAGCTTGTCCTGGGTGAACGGCAGGTCCCGCAGGCGCCGGCCGGTGGCGTGGAAGATCGCGTTCCCGATCGCCACCGCAACGCCGGTGATGGGTGTCTCTCCGAAGCCTTTGGCGCCGAGTCCGGCGCTGCCCGGGTCGGGCTCGTCGACGAACAGCGCCTCGATGCTTGGCGGTGCGTCGGCGTTGACCGGCACGAGATAGGTCGACAGGTTCGGGTTGACCACCCGGCCGCTGGCCTGGTCGACCAGGGTGTGTTCCATGAGCGCGTAGCCGATGCCCCAGGTGACGCCGCCGATGACCTGGCTGCGGAGGGTGCGCCGGTTCAGCACCCGGCCGACGTCGTACGCGCCGACGACGCGGGTGACCCGCACGTTGCCGTACCGCCGGTGCACCCGGACCTCGACGAAGACCGCGCCGTACGTGTGGCCCGGCGTGTTCTCGACCGTGGCGACGACCTCCACGGGCTTGCCGTGGCGGCGCATCACGTTGCGGTAGGTGTCCGACCGCGAAGGATCGGCGGAGTCGGTGAGCCGGCCGCCGGACGCGGCGACTCTCTCCGGCGGCACGCGGTAGAGCGGTGATTTCGGATCGCCGACGGCGAGACGGATCACGGCGGCCCGGACGTCACGGCCGGCGCGGTCCACCGACGGGATCACACTCGGCATCGTGGACGAGATGGACGAGCTGCCCGCGGGCGGGAGGATCGTGTCGCCGAGCACGGTGCTCACCCGGCCCAGTGGCAGAGCGAGCGCGTCGGCGGCGACCTGCGAGATCACCGTGTACGTGCCCGTACCGATGTCTTGGGTCGCCACCGCGACGCGGGCCCGGCCGTCCGTGTCGAGAGTGACCCCCGCACTGGCCGGGAAGTTGCCGTAGGTGTGTGTTTCCGTGGCCATCCCCCAGCCGACGTATTCGTCGCCGTCCCGGGTGGCGCCGGGCCGGCGCTCCCGCCGCCGCCACCCGAACTTGTCCGCGCCCATCTGGTAGCACTGGGCGAGGTGCTTGCCGGTGAACCGGTCGCCGGTGTTCTGGTCCACTGTCGCGTAGTTGCGCAGCCGCAGGTCCACCGGGTCGACGCCGACCTCGTAGCTCAGCTCGTCGAGTGCCGTCTCGAGTGCGAACTGCGCCGACATGTCGGGCGAGCGCATCCAGCAACCGGTGGGCAGGTCCAGCCGGACGCCCAGCTGACGCACGTGGACGTTCTTGCAGGCGTACAGCGTGTGGGTGGCGATGCTGGAGTTGAACATGTTCTCGTCCGTGCCGGTGAGCTGGGCGATCGTGTCGTGCACGATGGCGTTCAGCTTGCCGTCGCGCCGGGCGCCGAGCCGGATCCGCTGGTGGAATTCGGTGCGATGGCCGGTGCCGGTGTACATCTGGGCCCGGGTCAGCACGGTCGTCACCGGCCGGCCGGTGAGCCGGGCGGCGGCCGCCGTCAGCAGCGTGTGCGGCCAGACGACGCCCTTCGTGCCGAACCCGCCGCCGAGGTAAGGCGCGATCACCCGCACGTTGTCCGGCGGCACCCCGAATGCGCCGGCCAGCGTGTCCCGGAACGTCACCACCGCCTGCGAGCTCTCGTGGAGGATCAGGCGGTCGCCGTCCCAGACCGCGGTGGTGGCGTGCGGCTCGATCGGGTTGTGATGGTGCGTCGGCGCTGTGTAGCTGTGCCCGACGCGCACCGCCGAGTCTGCCAGAGCGGCAGCGGCGTCACCTCGGGTGATCTCGTTCGGCTCCCCGAACATCGGCGGCGGGAGGTAGGCGTCGTCACGCGCCTCGGCGATGGTCAGCCTGTGCGGATCGACCCGGTAGCTGACCCGGACCCGAGCGGCGGCGTCGCGGGCCTGCTCCATGGTCTCGGCGACGACCATGGCGACCGGCTGGCCGTTGTGGTGGATCTCGGTGCCCTGCATCGGGACGAATCCCTTGAGGTAGAAGCCCTCGGAGACATCGAACCGCGGCATCTCGCGGTGGGTGTGGACGGCGACCACTCCCGGCATCGCCCGGGCCTCGTCGGCGTCGATGCCGGTGACCTCCCCGCGGGTGACCGTACTCGCCACCAAGAAGCCGTACAGTCGGTTGTCCGCGGCCTGGTCCGCCGCGTACTTCGCGGCGCCGGTGACCTTCGCCCGGCCGTCGACGCGGGCGACATCGCGCCCCACCAGCCTGCTCACCGGATCTCCCTCCATTCGTTGAGCACACCGGCGAGCGCGCGCTGCACCAGTTCCACCTTGAACCCGTTCTCCCGTCCGGGATCGGCGCCGCTCACCAGCGCACGCCCGGCGTCGCCGACACTGTCCGCGGTCAGCGGCCGGCCACGCAGGGCCGCTTCGGCCTCCCGCGATCGCCACGGCTTGGTGCCGATGCCGCCGAACGCGAGCCGGATGTCCTGCACCCGGCCGCGCTGCAAGCGCAAAGCAGCGGCCACGGACACGACCGCGAATTCGAACGAGGCCCGATCGCGCAGCTTGAGATATCGAGAGTTCGCCGTCAGCGGGCTCCGCGGAACGTCGACCCGCAGGATCAGCTCTCCGGGGCGTAAGGCGTTCTCGAGGTGCGGGGTGGCTCCCGGCAGCAGGTGGAAGTCGGCGATCGGCACCTGGCGGGGACCGTCCGGCCCGAGCAGGTGAACGACGGCTTCCAGGGCGACCAGGGCCACGGCCAGGTCGGACGGGTGCGTGGCGATGCAGTGCTCGCTGCCGCCGACGATGGCGTGGATGCGGTTCTGCCCACCGATCGCCGGGCAGCCGCTGCCGGGTGTGCGCTTGTTACAGGCCGAGCCGGGGTCCCGGAAATAGCCGCATCGGGTGCGCTGCAACAGATTGCCGCCGATCGACGCCATGTTCCGCACCTGAGGTGAGGCCGAGGCCAGCAGCGCTTGCGACAGCAGCGGGTAGTCCGTGACTACCCGGCGATCGTCGGCGACCTGCCGCATCCGGGCCATCGCCCCGATGTGCAGTCCGGTCTCGTCGGCAGTCACCGTGGCGGCGTCCAGCTGGTTGATGTCGACCAGGTGACTGTGGTGCTCGGCGCCGTCGCGCATCAGGTTGAGCAGATCCGTGCCGCCCGCGATGTAGGTGGCCCCGGGCTGCGCGGCGAGTCGCACGGCGAGGCTGGGATCCGCGACGGCGGTGTACGCGAAGGCTCTCATCCGTGCATCTCCCGGCCCGCGTCGCGCACCGCCGCGACGATGTTCTGGTATGCCGCACAGCGGCAGATGTTGCCGCTCATCCACTCGCGGACCTCGTCGTCGGAGCCGGCGTGACCCTCGCGGATACACGCGACCGCGGACATGATCTGGCCCGGCGTGCATCCACCGCACTGGAACGCGTCGTGCCGGATGAACGCCTCCTGCACCGGGTGCAGATCGTCGCCCCGGGCCAGCCCTTCGACGGTGGTGATCTCACTGCCCTGCCGCATGACGGCGAGAGTGAGGCACGACTTCACCCGTTCCCCGTCGACCAGGACGGTGCAGGCACCGCATTCACCGCGGTCACACCCCTTCTTGGTGCCGGTGAGTCCCAGCCGGTCGCGCAGGGCGTCGAGCAGTGTCACCCGCGGCTCCACGGTCACCTCGTGGTGCGCCCCGTTGATCGACAGAATGATCTCGGTGGCCTGGCCGGCTCCCACCGAGGCGATCATGGGCCGCCCGGCGGCGGCGCCCGGAGGTGCCGCTCCGGCAAGCACCGGCAACGCCGTTCCTGCTGCGGTCGCTGCTTTGAGGACCGTGCGACGCCGGATCGACGTCGATGAGGGCTCCTGCATGGCTGCCTCCTGCTCTAAGCGATGGTCATGACGGCCGGTCCTCGAGTCGCTCGCGCGTTGCGGCGAGAGCGGCGGCCATGGTGCCCGGCGGGCGGTCGAAGGTGGTCGTCGGCGCCGATGCCGGTCCCGTCCGGGTCGAGATGGCGTGCGGATAGGCGAACTCGCGCAGCCCTTCGTCGCCGTGTTTGCGGCCGAAACCGCTGTCTCCCCGGCCGCCGAACGGCAGCCCGCTGATCTGCGAGAACGCCAGGGCATCGTTGACGCTGGTCATGCCGACACGCAGCCGGCGGGCGATCTGCACGCCACGGTCCCGACTGAACACGGCGCTGCCCAGGCCGTACGGGCCGGCGTTGATCCTGCTGATCGCCTCCTCGGTGTCGCTCACCCGGACGATCGACAGCACCGGGCCGAAGGTCTCCTCGGTGGCGGCCAGCGCGTCCGGCGGCACGTCGGCCAGGATCGTCGGCTGCACGTACCTGCTGCCGTTCGCGGCCGGCCCACCCACCACCGCGGTGGCGCCGCGGTCGAGGGCGTCTTCGATGTGCCGTTCGATCACCGAGATCTGGCCGGGCATCGGGACGGGCCCGATGAGGTCGTCCACGCCGCTGCCGGCATGCACCCGCGCAGCCAGTGCGGTGATCTTGTCGACCAGGGCGTCGTACACCTCGCCGACCACATACGCCACCTCCAGGCTGATGCAGCCGAGACCGGCGTTCTGCAGCGCACCCCAGGTGATGTGCTTGGCGGCAAGGTCCAGATCCGCGTCCTCAGCCACCACGACACCGTCGTTGCCGCCGAGCTCGAGCAGCATCGGGATGAGGCGCGGCGCGCACGCCGCGGCGACCGCACGTCCCGAGGCCACGCTGCCGGTGAAGGCGATCTTGTCGACCCCGGCGGCGATGAGCGCCTGCCCGGTGCCGGCATATCCGTTGATGGTCTGCAGGACGTCCGGATGGTCCGGCACCGCGCGGGCCCAGGACCGGGACAGCCACTCGCCCACGCCGGGAGTGAGCTGGCTGGGCTTGAAGACGACCGCGTTGCCGGCGGCCAGCGCGTGAATGACGATCGCACCCGGGGTGCCGAGCGGGAAGTTCCAAGGCCCGATGACGCCGACCACCCCATATGGCAGGTGCTCCACCCAGGCCTGCTGGTTGTCCATCGCCGGCGGCGTCGGCACCGGACGGCGGCCCAGCACCCGCTCGGCGTTGTCGATCACGAACGTCAGATGCGCCACGACGGAAAGGACCTCGGCGAGACCGTCCTCAACCGACTTGCCGTTCTCCGCGTGGATCAGATCGGCGAGCACGTCACCGCCGCGGACGATGTCCAGACGCCACGCCCGCAGACGATCGGCGCGGCCATCGAACCCGAGATCCCACCACGGCTCGGCGGCGGCACGCGCCGTTTCCACGGCCTGCGTCGCCTCGGCCGGACCCGCGACCGGGTAGCGCGCGGACTCCGCACCGGTCGCCTGGTCGAAGCTGACCACCACCGCTCCGGCCGCGCCGAGGTCGCCGTCCCGCGTGTTCAACGTGTCTGCGCTCATCGTCTGCCCCAACTCCGAGATCGATTGACCGCCTCCACGTTATCAGGTTCTTGGTGCGTATCAAGGTCTTGATGCGAGATCGAACGTACAGGAAGACTATCAATAACTTGATAAGCGACAAGCCATGGATATGCATTGGGCTGGTGTACTTTGAGCACCGTGATGGAGAAGCCGGTTGAGGTGGCGAGCGACAGCCAGATCCTGGGCCGGGTCGCTTCCGCCCTGCGCCGTGCGGACCTGGCCATGCTGGCAGTCAAAGAGCGACCCCTGCGCAAGGTCGGCAACTCCGGTTCCCTGTACGCCATCCTGGTGAACCTTCAGGTCAAACCCGGTCAGACCGCCGCTGAGCTGGCGCGTGTCGTCGGCGTGACGCCGCAGGCCATCCAGCCGATGGTCGGCAAGCTTGTCGACCGTGGATGGCTGGAACGGCGCACGCACGAGCGACACGCGACCGTCCAGGAGCTGCACCTGACGCCCGAGGGCCTCAGCGAGGCCGCCAAGGCCGACCGCATCATGGCCGACCTCGATGATCACCTGCGCGTCAGCCTGGGCGACGAGGACTACGAACGCCTGGCCGGCCTCCTGGTCAAAGTCATCGCCGTCCTGCCCGACTGGTCTCCCCCGGACTGACTCCCGTTGACACTGTGTTATCGACATTTGGCTTTCCGTAGCATGATGGGCGGGTGGGGTTATCTGGCGGACCTCTCCTCGTGGGGGAAGTACACACCGGGCTGCTGCAGCACTCATCAGCTCTGCCGCCCCTGGACGTGGTGGAGATCCTGCGGCTGCGGCCCGGCGACAGCGTGCGCACCGTCGAGCGGCCCACGCGGTACGCCGTCTCACCGTCAATGCTGACCGGCATCGATTGCCGGTTCGGGACAACCGCAGGCGTACGCGTCGTGGGAGCGCTCTTGTCCCGGTCGACCGTCGTCGGCGGGCACGTGCTGCAGACCTCGTCCTTCGGCCTGATCCGTCAACGGCTGTCGGGCCGGCGCACCGAGTGGTCCCGATACCTCGCCATGCCCGGAGAACTGGAAGCCATCGGCCGGCCGATTCCCGAGCAGGCCGCCCTCGAGTTTCTCGCCACTGACCGGCCTCCGTCCGGGCTGGACCTCGCCGCGATCAACGCACGTCTGATGGACATCGTGCAGGCGACCCCTCGGCTTGATCGCCGCCCACCGTTCCGTACCTCTCGCACCCGGGTGCGCTGGCTCGCCGAACCATCCCTCGTGTCCCGCGTCCACTTCGGCCTCGAAGAGGCCAATCTTCGTTCCCTCCGGCTCGGGTTGCTGGACGACGGGATCGAGGGCTACTCGGCCGTCGCGTCTTTCTGCGAGGACGTCGCGCTGCACGACTGGCTGCTGAGTTGCCTGCTGCAGATGATGGACCGGGCCGGGGTCGGCCGACGGCATGAGGATGGCCTTGCTCAACGTCTCCAGCCGATAGTCGACCACCTGCTGCACCTGTGGATGCCGGCGAGCCGTGCCGGCGATCCATACCTCCAGCTCTGGCGTGGCCTCGACCGGCGGGCCGGCTTCAGCAGGCAGTGGAAGACCTCGGCGAACTGGATTCGCGACCAGATCGGCGTCGGCTATCTACACCGCCGTCCGGAACGGTCATGGTGATACACACCGGACCGCTCCGGCGCCTCTGGCTCAACACGAGCCCGCGGCTGCGGATCACCTCCCTGGTGATGTGGTCTGCGGCGATTGCCGGGACGGCGGCCGGAATCGTGGGCGACCAGCGCGGCTGGTGGGCCGGACAAGAGTTTCTGACCAACCTCACCTCATCGCTCGTAGGTGCGCTGTTCGGAGTGCCGATCGCCGTGATCGTGATCCGGCGGATCTCGGCTGCCGAGAGCAACCGTCTGGACCGTGCGGCAGCCGTCGAATTCGCCCGGCTCACCATCAACCGGCTCAGCGAGACCATCGCGCCACTCCTGCCGGATCCGGGCGCCGCCGACGACCTGCGAAGGCGGCTGCGCGGACTCGACGCCGATCTCCAGGCGCAACCGGAACACCGGCCCGGCCTGACACGCGCGCTGGCGGAGTTCGCCGATGTGGCGGACGCCCTACTCACCACGGTCAGAACCGGGTCCGGCGCGGCCGACGCGGTGCGCGACGCCGAGGCCACCTGGCGGTTCCTTCGCCTCCACGTCGCACCGCGACTCCAGATCTACGGCGTGGCATGGCTGTCGCGCTCGGTCAACGATCGGATCGATGCGCTCTTCGAGCGGGCGGAGCGGTTCACCCGGACCGGCACGCACGAGACCAAGGCGCTGGCCGAGGCCGTCCGGCGGCAGATCGGGCCGGACGCCATCGTGCCCTTCGATCACCACCCCGACCTGCGGATCCTCATCGAAGACAATGTGGACCTGTGGCTTGACGGTGTGGATTGTCTTCTCGAACTGCACGAGACGGCGGTCGTGCTCACCGTGCAACTGGACGTCGATGAGCCGGGTCCCTACAGGAACACGTAACGCATGCGCCGCGTGGCGTGGTCCAGCTGGGCCAGTCCTTCCGCAGCGGCGCGATCCTCGGACTGTCGCAACGCGACCGCGTCGAACACCGTCTGGTCGAGAATGGTGCGCACGGCCGCTTCCACGGGAAGAAACCGGCTGGGCAGGATCGACAGTGTGCGGTACGCCGCGAACGGCGCCGCCCGTTCGCGCAGGCGCACGATCGGCGGCAGATCACGCCACTGATCCGGTAGCTCATCGGGCAGTGCGGTCGGGTTGAACGGCACCCGTCCGCCGTCGCGGAGCAGGCCGAGACGAAGCATCTGCCAGCACGCGGCAAGAAAGGCACAGGAGTACGTTCTCTTCCCGTTCCGGTCGTCCCAGAGTTCGACGTCCAGGCAGATCGAGTGCCGGTCGGGCACGTTCTGCCGGGGCGGCGTCCACCGGGCGAGCGGTGCCATCGCCTGCGGTTGGTCGACGGTGCCGCTCCGGCCGTTCGCGAGCCAGCCCGCTTGTGCGGCGGGCGGCCGGGCGCCGGTCATTCCCGGCGGAGGCTCGGGAACCAGGGCGCCGGTCAGCAGCTCGGCCGGGGAGACACCGGCCGCCTCGGCACAGGCTGACTCCCGGACCAGATAGTCGATGGCCACCCCATTCTCCCGGGCGGCTTCCATCAGCGCGGTGAGCACGGCCTTCGGCGGCTCCGGCTCCAGCAGATAGTCGTCGACCAGATAGCAGGTGCTGACCCGCCGGACGCCGGCCGACTGCACGGCCGCCGAATACCACGGCGACACGGCGGCGAACAGTTCGCGGAAACGATCCGTCCCGGCCGCGTAGTCGGCGTGGTAGAGGTGCCCGAGCTCGACCGAGAGCTGGGCGTAGGGCACCGCCTCGACCTGGCGACGAGCGCCGGCCTGGTCGAAGGTCACCTCGGTCATGTCAGAGGCCCTTCCACGCCGCTTCGTCGGTCAAGGCGACGGAAAGGGCCTCGAAGGCGTTGACGGTCTCGGCGTTGGCAATCTTGCGGCCCCAGACGTCGTCGTCGGAGATGAGCTGCTCGCGCCACTGCAGCAGCGGATCGAGCGGGGCCGTGCCAAGGGTGACGGTCCGGCCCATCTTGAGACGACTCGCCAGCTCGTGCAGTTCACGGTTGCAGGCCCGAAGCCAGGCGATCTGTTCGGGACGCAGGCCCGCCAGCTCGGTGGAATCGAGATCGACCACCGCTGTGCGAACGAACCGCAGCGACTCGGCGATGGAGGTCGCGTGGCCGATCTCGCGACCGGCATCGCAAATGCCACGTTCACCGTGGACGAGGCCGGCGGCGGCCACGATGTGCTGTCGCGTCCAGCGGTGAAAGATGAGCCAGCGAACCGGCATCGCGCTGAGCCGCCGGTCGGCGGTGGCACGCAGGACCAGATCGGTAGCGTACGAGCGGCCCGCGCTGAGGTCGATCAGCAGGACGTCGAACTCCTCCTCCAGGCGCAGCAGCAGCCGGGTGCAGCGCTCGACCAGCTCGGGGCCACTGGGAAACTCTCCCCCACCAAGGTCGCCGGGGACCAGCACCAGCCTTCCGGAATTCGGCGGGCGCTCGCGTAACTCCGGCCTTTCCGTCTCGCTCCAGACGTCCACCCGCACCGGTTCGGCCGCCTGCCCGAGGAGATAACTGTGCAGACCGCCGTCGGTGGTTCCGCGGGAAATGGCGTCCAGCTGAAAGATGCTCCCCGCGGTCGGAGACCCGAAGTCGAAGTCCAGATAGCAGACGTCGTGACCGGCCAGCGCGTGGCGGAAGAGCATGTTGCAGCTCGTGACTGACCGGCCGGTGCCGCCCTTGTCAGAAGCGGCGAAGACGAGCACCTCACCTCACCTCTCCGCGCGCGGCGGCCAGCCGGTCCAGCTTGAGCAACACGTCTTCGGCCAAGGTGGCGGCGGTGCCCGGTCGGATGTCGATGATTTCCCGGGCGCGGCGCAGGCTGGCCTGCACTTCCTGCAGATGTTGCCGCATGGAGACGCCGATGGTGTCCGCCCCGTTGAGCAGTTCCTGGTCGTAGACGTGCTCCGCCTCGAGCAGGAGGTCGGCGGCGAAATCGGCGAGCCGCTCGCTGCGCAGCGGAATGCCCCCGAGGACACTGGCCGCCGTGACCAGGCACTCGGTCACCCGCCTGTTGTACGACCACAGCGGATCCACATAACGGGGCAGTCCCGGGCCGTACACGTTTGCCGGCTGGTCCCAAAGGTTGCGCGCGGGGCCGTCGGCGATGCGGCGCCGGAGCAGGTGCTCCCAAACCGAGTCAGCCAACAGCAGCAGTTCACCGCGCAGGGCGGTGTCCCGCATCAGCGCGGCGAGACCGAGTGTGCGCCGGAGCAGCAGAGGAGAGAAATCGGTGCAGGGCCACGCCAGCCGGCCGCCGCCGGCCTTCTCGCTGCCTTCGAGGTCGATGAGCATGCCGGGGTCGTGAAGGCGAACCGCGGCGTCCTCGGTGAAAGGCCGCCGAGTGATCCGGGCGCGGCCGGCGAGCTCGTTCAGGATGCGCGCCACCCTGTTCAGTTCGGCGTCGCTCGCCCACCGGCGGATCAGGTCCTGCGTCGTGATCGAGGTGACGAGCAGGCTGAAATAGTCGGACTCCTGCCCGTCGGTCGTCACCCAGGGCAGATCCTCCAGGGGCCATCGCTCGTTGCCGAAACCGGCGATCGTCGACCAGTACCGCTGCGTGATGTCCCAACGCAGCTGGAGTGCCCGGGAGAGGCGTTGCTGCTCCTCGCTGAGCAGGCCCAGCACCCGGGTCCGCTCGGAGAACAATTCCTCGATCCCCTCCAGGGCGGTGAGCGAGAAGTAGAGGTAGGGAGCGTTCTGCGCCGTCCCATCACGCTGAGAGCCGATCGGCTCCGTGGTCTCGATCTCCGGCGCGTCCTTGACCACTCCCCAGGACCAGCCGCATTCGAAGAGCCGCTCCGGGTTGGCCAGCGCCTCGACGCTGTCGGCGCCGCTTCCGATCCCGACCTCGCCCAGCGCGGACCTGGTGTCCCGCATCCGGCGGCGGAACTCCTCGGCCACCCGCCGGATCGGCAGACCTGACTGATTGACCGTCCGGATGAGGCATCGCCCTTCGGGCGAATCGACGTCGAAGACGTTCACTGCGAAGCTGCGAAGCAGACCGACCATCGCGGCGGTGAGCCGGCGACTCGCCATCTGCTCCACCGCGTCGATCTGCTCACGGAGAACCGGCCGGGTGACCATCGCCCGGAAGACCCGCACGAAGCCGATGATCGCCAGCGACAGCGTGATCGATGTCGAGAACGACTCGACGACGTCCATGGTGTTCTCGTCATCGACCGGGACCTGGCCGTCCTCACGAACGAAACGGCCACCACCGGAGAAGATCGGCGTGTCGTGCTCGGCGGTGTACCGCTTCAGGTACTGCGCTGCGACTCTGACGACCACCTGCGGAATCTCCACCGCGTCACCGACGGCCCGGAGGGCGGCGAGTGCATCCTCGGCGGTCTCGTCGGGCTGCTCGAGCGCGAACCGGGGATCGGAGGTGGCCGGCTGGAGCAGGCAGAGCAGCTGCTCGGCATCACTGATCGAGTTGGACCCGTCGCGCCCGCCCCAGTGCCACTCGCCATTGCGTTGGGAGAGCTGGGTCGTGGCCCGCCAGATCTCCAGAAGCTCCTGCCGAGGCTGCATCTTCATGCGGTCCTCCCTCCGACTTCCCATCGTCGTCCACCCGGGCAAGCCGGATCATCAACTCGCGATACCAAGCGCCAGGACCATGCCGGTGTAGCCCTCCCGGAGCGGCGGATCCGAGATCACCAGGCTGACCCGGAGTTCGCGACTGTGCGGCGCGAGAAGTGCCTCCACATCAGACGTGTCAACGGGAACTGCCGGGAACCACTGTTTGCCAACGGGGTATCCGTGCGAGTCGCGCATGAACGCCGCCGCATATGGTGCGCCCGGACGCAACGCCCCGACGAACCTGGAGACGGCCAGGGCGAAGCGCGAGGGGCAATCGGTGATCGACTCGGCCGTGAAGAACATGGTTCCGACATCCCAGGCGCGGGCGGGAAGCCGGAACAGGTCGGCATGCCGCACACGCGCGGCTCGGCTCAGGCGTTTCCTCGGGTCGACGGCCGCGGGGCGGTGTTGCCGCTCCGCGACGACGTCCCAGTAGTCGTCCCACATGGCGGAATAGGACCGGACCTCCGCGGTGAGCCACCGGCACGAGCCGGCACTGCGTTCCCACAGATCCACGTCACGGCAGAACGGCAGCATGGCCAAGCTTGGATAGAGATTCGGCCCGGTGCCGACGTCCACACCCACCAGCTGTTTGCCCGGTGTCTGAGGCGACAGGACCGCGGCCAGAAAGCTCGCCGT
This sequence comes from Actinoplanes sp. NPDC051388, assembly GCF_055586225.1. Classification (NCBI taxonomy): domain Bacteria; kingdom Bacillati; phylum Actinomycetota; class Actinomycetes; order Micromonosporales; family Micromonosporaceae; genus Actinoplanes; species Actinoplanes sp. NPDC051388. The sequence continues at coordinate 197,595 of NZ_JBVJIP010000011.1, forward strand.
CTCCGCGAGCAGATAGCGATCGTCATCGCGCAGGTGAGCGTAATTGGCCTTCAGGTATGACTCGGCGTCGAAGCCGTCCCAGACGCCGTCGGGCTCGTCGGGGTCCGTGCCGGGACAACTGGGGAGCATCACGAGGGACGGATCGGCGGGCTGCCGCATGTGGCTCGCTCCTGAGCTGAGGACACGGGAACCGGCAGCCCTGCGGCGCCGATCAGTCCCAATGTATCGAGCGATGTTGCTCTCTGTCTCGCCTTGGTCGACGATTAGTCACCAACGGATCTTCAGCAGCCAATACCGATCGGCGGCCGAGGCGGTCAGCGTTGCCGGCGCCGCGAGTAGCGCAGCCTCAGCAACGCCATCAGCACCAGCCGGGAGCCCGCCTTCCGGGACACCTTCGCCAGGTTCTCGTACGCGGTCCTGATCTTCTCGATGTCGGCGCCGCCGAGCGCGCCACGGAGGGTGCCGAGCGCCTCGGAGATCTTGACTCGGTCGTCCGCGGAGAGCTTGTGACCAGCCTCCGCCAGGAACATCACGGTCTGCCACTGCGACTGCTCGGCCAGGTCCCGGGTCTCGGCCTCGCGGTCCCTCGTGTCGTCGCCCGCGTGGACCCGGGCATCGACCGTCTCTGCGCGCCCTCCAGCCAAGGCGATCTCCGCCGCCGCTGAAACCATCCGGCTGTCGTCCTTGGTGAGGCGTTCGAGGGCGTTCCCGGCGGCGGGCGCCAACTCCTCGTTGCTGACCGCCAGCAACCGGGCGAGTTCCTCGACTGCGGCCCTCCGCACCGACGCGAACGGGTTGTCGATGGCTGCCCGCAACTCTGGCGCGAGGTCGGCGGCCACTGCGACCGGATGCCTGCGGCGAGCCAGGTAGAGCTCGCCCTGCATCTCGATGTCCCGGCTCGGGGTCTGATTCGGGTTCCGTTGCCGGACCCGGTCGAAGACATAGTCGTAGAGCTCGGACAGCGACACCCGGCCGTCCTGGTCGAGGTCCGCGTCCCCACTGGCCAGTCCTTCGACCAGCACCGACGTGAACACCGACGGACGCGGGGCCGTCCCCTCGGCGAGACGACCGCCCTCGAAGGCGTACTCCATCGCGTTCGAGGCCGTGATCACCGCCCGGCCACGCGCGGCCGGAAGGCTGCCCCGCACGTCGACGTCGCCGGCCGCCCGCACCTGCACGCCCTGACCGAAGGCCCCGCCGAAGCAGCAGTCCAGGAACAGGACGATGCTTCCGGACCTCGACGAGCGCATGCAGTCCTGGACGAAGGCGGCAGGCACCGCGGTCGAGGAGAGCCGGTTCGGTCGCGTGTTACGGGCGGCGAAGAACAGTTTGCCGGAATCGGCCTTCAGCCCGTGGCAGGAGAAGTGCAGGAGCAGCAGGTCCGCGGGACGGCTCTCGGCGAAGAAGTCGTCTATCCGCTCCGCGATGCGGTTCGAGAACTCGTCGGCCACGACCTCGACCTCGAACCCGCCGATCTCCGCGTCACCCAGAACCTCGGCCAGCGCGGTGGCATCCGCGCGCGGGGACCGCAGCTGCTTGAGGCCCTCGTGGTCGTAGACGCCGTTCGCGACGATCAAGGCCCTGCGCCGGCCTGTCATCAGGGACGACCTCCACCACCAGTGTGCGAGACGCCCCAGTGTAAGCGGACGGTCGCTCCAGTTCCGCAACCGGACGCCGGCCTGCAGGCGCCAGCACACTGCCTTCCTGGGACTTTGTGGAGGCAGTCCTCTAGTCGTAGTGAATGAGCGATGGCCAGACCTTAGTCCAGCCGCCCACTGGGCCGTCACAGATCTGCAGGTCTGCGCCCTGTTCGTCGTTCTCCAGCCGGTACCCGTTGTCGACTCTGCCTGCCGGCCGGCAACCGGTGAAATACCGGCTCGCGCCGAAGCCGGGGGCGTAACCGGTCAGGATCACCGGGCCGGTGGCCGAGGCCGGCGGCGGCCAGAACGCGTACCCGTTGTGTCCGCTGTAGGCCGGCGGCAGGCCGCGGCCCAGGTCCACCGCGGCGGCCTCGGCGTAGTTGGAAGCGAATACCACCGCGCGCGCCTGCTCCTCGGCGGGCAGTGTGCGCACCGCGGCGCGGACCGCGTCCTGGAACTCCGGCCAGCCGACCTGCTCGCCCGCCTCCGGGTTCAGCTCGTTGATGCCGCTTTCCTGCAGTCGCGCGGCCGGGGTGAGCGCCAGGCCGTTGAGAGCGTTGAGCACCAGCGACACTCCGATCGCGGCGGCCAGCAGCGCGGTGCGCAGCCGACGCCGGCCGCGGGCCAGCCACGCGTCGGTCGCGATGCCGGCCGAGGCCGCGATCAACGGCAGCATTCCGGCCGCGTAGTAGCCCTTGCCGCCGGTCGCGAGGACGAGCACGAGCAGCGCCGGGTACGCGTACCCGAAAGCACGTGCCGGACCGGCGTCACGCCGCAGCAGACGCACGAGCCCGGCGCCGAGAAACGGCGTCAGGAAGATCGACACAAGCACCAGCTGCAGTGGCAGGACCCCGATCCAGTTGTCGTCACCGGCGATGGAGGCCGCCACGTCGGACTGCGGCCAGCCGTGCGCCGACTGCCAGAGCAGGTATGGCAGCGCGCCCAGCACCGCGATCAGGCCACCGGCGAAGGCGTGCCACCTGAGCAACGGCCGCCGCGGCCCCAGGATCAGCAGCGCCGCGCAGATCAACGCGATCACGAGGCCGATCACCATTTTGTTCAGCAACCCGACGGCCAGCACCGCGCCGGCCGCGAGCAGCCAGCCGGGCCGCTCGGCGGTCAGCGCCCTGAGCAGGCAGGCGATCACGCCGGCGGTGAACATCACGTCGAACGTGGCGGTGCTGAGAAGATGACCGGTGATCAACGCGGCCGCGCCCACCGCCCACATGCCCGAGGCCACCAGCCGCGCCCGGTCCGTGCCGCCCAGCAGACCCGCGATCACACCGGTCAGCACCACGGTCGCGGCCGCCGCCAGCGCCGCCGCCGACCGCAGGACGACCAGCGAGCCGCGGCCGACCCGGTCCAGCGCGGCCGCCACCAGCGGCGTCAGCAGCGGCTGGTCCGGATAACCCCACGCGGGATGCCGCCCGGCCACCACGAAATAGAGCTCGTCGCGATGCCAGCCATATCGCGAGCTGGTCAGCAACAGCAGCACCAGCAGCGCGGCGGCCACGAACCACTCAGGACGAATGCGACGCACAAGGCAGGCTAACGAATGCGCCCGCAGCGCTCACGTGCCGTCGTGACCTCCCCGTCTGCACGGGGGTTAGTTCGTGGTGGCGAGCTGCGGGTAGACGGCCTCGAGTGGGGCGCTGAGGGCGACCTTGAGCTGTACGGAGGTGTCGTCGGCGAGGACCTCGTGGCCGCCGGCTTCGACGGTGTCGAGGACCTGGGTGACCAGGTCGGCGGGGTCGAGTTTGGGGTCGGTGGTGTGTGCGGCCATGGCGGTGTCGACGTAGCCGACGTGTACGCCGACGACCTGGACGCCGGCGGGCTGCAGCTCCAGGCGCAGCGAGTTCGTCGCTGACCACAGAGCTGCCTTGGTGGCCGAGTAGATGCCGGCGACGGCGTACCAGGACAGGGCTGAGTGAATGTCGACGATCGCCGTGTGCCCGCCCTTCGCTGACAGGATCGGTGCGAACGCGCGGGCGAGGAAGAGCGGGCCGAGGAAGTTGGTCTCGACGTTGCGGCGGATCTCCTCGTCGGTGTGGGTGAGGATGCCGGGGGTCGACACCGACGCACCGGCGTTGTTGATCAGGATGGTGACGTCCGGCGCCGCCTCGACGGCAGCACTGATCGACGCCGGGTCGGTGACGTCGAGGGCGAGCGGCACGATGCGCTCGTCGTCCCAGGTACGGGGGGTGCGGGCAGTGGCGTACACCTTCGCCGCGCCGCGGGTGAGGGCGTCGCGGACGAAGTGGCTGCCGATGCCACCGTTCGCGCCGGTGATAAGGACGACGGCGCCGTTCAGTGAGGTCATGGCGTGTTTCCCTTTGCTCTTGTCGTGGGTCGTGGGTCGTAGGTCGCGTCGATGTCCGCTACCAGCCGGGCGACGACGCGGCGTGTGGTGATCAGCGGGCCAGGAAGGCTGACGAAGTGCGATCCGAAGCCTCGCCCAGGGTCAGTCGTCCGGGGCGGCGAGCAGCGCGGAGATGGACCGGACCCCTTCGGCGAGCACCGTCGCGGACTCCTGCGGGTCCTCGATCGCGCGGGCCAGTTGCAGCGATCCGACCAGGATCGCGATGCACCCCAGAGCCTTGCGCCGCCCGACCACCGGAGCGCCCGGCTCCATCAGCGCGGCCATGTCGTCGGCCACGCCAAGGATGCCCGTGCTGTAGGCCCGCCGGATCACCGGCGAGCTGCGGGCGACTTCGTCCAACAATGCTCCGGACGGGCACCCGCCCTCGGCGTCGTCACGATGCTCGGGTGAGAGGTATGCCTGCACGAAGCGCGTGAACCCGTCCGGCTCGCCCGCGAGCTGCCGCATCAGCACCCGCTGCTCCTGGAGCTGGTCGGCGATGGTCGCGGCGATCAGATCGTCCTTGGACTCGAAGTGCGCGTAGAAGGCGCCGTTGGTCAACCCGGCGTCGGCCATCAGCGTCGTCACGCCGGATCCGTCCAGACCGTCCTTCTTCAGTCGCCGGCCGGCGCTCTTGACGATGCGCTGCCGCGTTGCTTCCTTGTGTTCCTTGCCGTAGCGCGCCATGTTCCCCTCGCCCGACGGGTGCTGCGTGTCATGTTCCGGCTCGTTTGGATTACGACCATACTACAATTGGTCGGGCTGGACCACGGAGCACCCCGTCACAGGTGCCGACAACCACCAGGAGGACGCCGTGAAGGCCTTCGTCATCGACCGGTACAAGAGTGAACAGGGTGTCCGGCTCGCCGAACTGCCCGAGCCCGGCGTCGCCGCCGGCGAGGTCCTGGTCCGCATCCACGCGGCCGGCGTCAACCAGCTCGACACCAAGATCGCGGAAGGGGAGTTCAAGCTGATCCTGCCCTACCGCCTGCCCCTGATCCTGGGCAACGACCTGGCCGGCGTCGTCGTGCGGGTCGGTGCCGGGGTCCACGCGTTCCAGCCCGGCGACGAGGTCTATGCCCGTCCCGACAAGGACCGGATCGGCACCTTCGCCGAGTTCCTCGCCGTGAGCCAGGACGACCTCGCGCTCAAACCGGCCAACCTCACCATGGAGGAGGCCGCCTCGCTGCCCCTGGTCGCCCTGACCGCCTGGCAGGCCCTCGTCGAACGCGCCAACCTGCGGCCCGGCCAGAAGGTCCTCGTCCAAGCCGGCTCCGGCGGGGTGGGCACCATCGCGATCCAGCTCGCCAAGCACCTCGGCGCCACCGTGGCCACCACCGCGAGCGCCGCGAACGCCGGTTTCCTCAAAGAGCTGGGCGCCGACATCGTCATCGACTACCGCACCCAGGACTTCGCGACGGAACTCGAAGGCTACGACGTCGTCCTGGACAGCCAGGGCCCCGCGAGTGTGGCGAAGTCGATGCGGATCCTCAAGCCCGGCGGAAAGGTCATCGGCATCGCCGGGCCCCCCGACCCGGACTTCGCCCGCGAGATCGGGGGCAATCCCGTCCTCAAGGTCGCCACCCGTCTGCTGAGCCTGCGGATCAGGCGCACTGCCGCACGGCTCGGGGTCGGCTACTCGTTCCTGTTCATGCGGGCCAGCGGCAAGCAGCTCGGCGAGATCACCACCCTCGTGGAGAACGGGACCATCCGTCCGGTCATCGACCGCGTATATCCCTTCGCCTCCACCCCGCAGGCCCTCGCGCACATCGCGAAGGGCGCCACCAAGGGCAAGATCGTCGTCACGCTCAACCGAATGCCCAACTGACGCCCGCACCGCCGCGCAGTCAAGGAACGAGGCAGACCCGGGCGTGGTGTCCGCAAGCTTACAGAGAATACTCTGCATAAAAGTTCTGCATGCACTACCGTCGGGCCATGACCGATCCTCAGCAAGACCGCCAGGTCACCGATCCCGCCGATCTCAAGGCCGTGGCCCACCCGCTGCGGGTCCGCATGCTCGCCCTGCTGCGCCGGCACGGCGCGGCGACCGCCACCGAGTTGGCGCAGCAGCTCGACACCGACACCGGCTCGACCAGCTACCACCTGCGCGTCCTGGCCAAGCACGGGTTCGTCGCCGAAGCGGCGGCCGGCCCGCAGGGGCGCCGACATCCCCGGGAACGCCGCTGGGAGGCCGTGCACCGCACCACCGGCTGGAGCAACACGCAGCTCGCGGCGACAGACGCCGGCCGGGAGGCCGCGGCGATGATGCGCCGCCGCCAGGTCGAAGTCCTCATCGATGACGTCGAACGCTTCGAGACCGAGCAGGACGAGTTGGAGCCCGCCTGGGTCGAGGCCGCCGGCATCGGCGATCTTCAGGTACGGCTGACCCTGGCCGGCCTCACCGAGTTGTGGGACCGCTTCTACGCCCAGCTCGACGAGTTGCGGGCGCGTGACTCGGACGACCCGGCAGCTGCCATCGTCTCCGTCGTGGTGGCCGGGTTCCCCCGCGCCTCGAACCGATGACCGACGTGGCGGCCGCGCGCCGCTACGCGCTGCTGAATTTCCTGCTCTGGCTGCCGACCGGCCTCTACCTCGTGCCGCTCGTGCTGCTGATGCTCGGCCGCGGCCTGCCGGTTTCCACGATCGCCGCGGTCGGCATCGTCTACGGACTCACGACGGCGGTGCTCGAGCTGCCGACCGGCGGCCTCGCGGACGTGCTCGGGCGGCGGCCGGTCCTGATCGCCTCGGCCGTGGCCGGCGCCGCCGGGTTGCTGCTGCTGGGTCTCGCCGGCACCGTCGCGCTCTTCCTGGCCTCCGCCGTCCTGCGCGGTGTGGCCCGAGCGCTGTCCACGGGCCCACTCGAGGCCTGGTACGTCGACACCGTGCACGCCGAACGGGGCCGCGATGCCGACCTGACCGCCGGCCTGGCTCGCGGCGAGGTCGCCGCCTCCCTGGCACTGGGCGCCGGCACCCTGATCGGCGGGCTGCTGCCGCTCGCGCTGGGAGACATCGGCCCGCTGCCGGCGCTGGCCGTGCCGGTGCTGATGGCCTCGGGCCTAGAGGTCCTGCGCGCACTGATCACCACCCGGCTGCCCGAGCCGCCTCATCCGCGCCCGGCAGCGGGAGCCGTCCTGCGCGGCGTGCCCGCCACCGTCGCCGCGGGGCTGCGGGTGGCCGGTCGCGACCGCGCTCTGACCCGTTTGCTGCTGGCCGCCGGCGGGGCGGGCATCGCGCTGGCCACCATCGAGCTGCTCACTCCCGCCTGGCTGGCCGGGCTGTCCCAGGGGCCCAGGGCCGCCGCGACCTACGCGGTGGTCGCGGCGGCAGGGTTCGGCGCGGACGCGATCGGCGGCCTGTTCGCCGCCGCGGCGGTGCGCCGTTTCGGCTCACACGCCCGAGCGGCGTCGGCCGGCTGGACCGTGTCGGCACTGGCCCTGGCCGGGCTGGCCGGCTGCGCACTGCTCACCGGGGCGGTGTCCATGGTCCTCGCCGGGGTCGCCTACTGCGTGCTCTTCATCGGACTCGGCGCCGCCTTCCCGGCGCAGGCGCACCTGCTGCACGAACGGGTCGAGCCGGGCGAGCGGGCCACCGTCCTGTCCGCGCAGTCGCTACTGGTGCAGGCCATCGGCGCGGCCGGCATCGCGCTGATCGGCTGGCAGGCCACGCGCAACGGCATCGCAGTGGGCTACACCATCAGCGCGGTCGTCCTGCTCGCATCGGCCGGGCTTTTCCTGCGCCTGCGAACCACCCGGCGCATCGCGGCGACCGAGGTCCACGCATAGACGTGCTCAAATCAGGCCCGTGCTCTCAGGATTTCGCGCCGGTCCGAGAAGACATCGCCTCCAGGAAGATGTCACCGATCTTGGCCGGGTCACGGGAGATGAACACTCCACCCGCGCTGGTCGCGTTGGTGATCGTCTCCAGCTCGTCCTGATCGACCTCCTCGCCGATGCCGATGACCACCATGCGGATCGGGCGTTTCGGGTCGTTCGCCTTCCGCAGGGCGGCGACCAGCTGCGCCTTGGTGATGCCGCCCTTGTTGGAGTTCTGCCCGTCGGTGAACAACATGACCGAGTTGACCCGACCGGCCACCCAGCCGTCCTGCACCTCTTTGTACGCCGCCAACGCGGTGTCGTAGAGGCCCGTGCCGCCGTCCGGTTTGGGGGTGGTCGAGGAGACGGCAGCCTGGACCGCTCGGCGTGAGGTCGACAGTGGACTGATCGGGACGATCTCCTTCCACGGCTGTTCGCCCACCAGATCGGTGGAGAACACCCAGAAACCCATCGACCATTTGTCGTCGAACAGCTGGAGGCCCTGAAGCGCGGTCGCCTTGGTCACGTCGTTCCGGGAGGCGCCACCGGCGGTCGGCACCTTCTTGCTCATCGAGCCGGAGATGTCGAAGACCGCAAGCGTACGACCGGGCAACGTGATCGCGGCCCAGCTGCCGAGCGCCTGATTGATCGAGCGGGCGCCCTCGGACTGCGCGCCCCGGGGATCGGGCGCGGGCTGGACGGCACCCGGCCCGCCGACCGGCAGCGCGAAGCCCTCGCCCGTGGTGCCGTCCGCCGCACGCAGACCGGCGGTGGCCAACGCGTTCCTGAAACCGGCCGAGTTCAGCGCCGTTCGCAGACCGGCGGCCGCGGCGGATTTCTGGGGATCCACCTCGGGCATGACCGCGAACGGGTAGTTCAGGCCCGGCGGCTGCGGGTCGAGGTAGAGCGCGGCCAACTGGATCGGCGGCCGCCCGGCGTTGAAGGCGACCACGTCCCGCTCGGACAGCGGTGCGGCGCTGAGACCGGGCGTGGTTCCGGCCACGTCGGCGGACCTGGGGAATTTCTCCAACAGGTCGTCGCGCAGTGCGGAGCTGCCGGCGGCCAGGGCACGAAGCGCGCCGACCTTGGCGACCTGTCCCTTGCTGTCGGCCGGGGCAGCGGAGGCCAATGCGAGCAGACCGGCCAGTCCCGCCGCGTCGCGGGTCGGGTCGACGATGCCGGTGCGCACGTTGGTGCTCTTGGCCATCTGGGTGAGCAGGTCCTTCCAACCCAGCTTGCGGGCGGGCCAGCCGAATTGCTCGGCCACCGGCGTGGGCATCGCCACCACGACCGGGCTCAGCGCGATCGGGTGGTTGTCGGCCGGCGTGAAGCCCGACGCCTGAGAGTTGAGGCGTTGCAGCCAGCTCGACGAGTCCGGGATCCAGACATCCGGCACCCGGACGGCCTGCGGCGCGGTGCCGAGGCCGGTCAGCGCGACCCGGTGCTCACGGGCGACGGCGGCGGCCATCTGGGCGGGGTTGACGCCGGACACGTTCACGATGACGCAGGTGCCACCGACGTTGGCGCCGTCCGCGACCCACTGCTGCGCGGCCTGCTCGACCGCGGGCGTGATCTCGGTGGCCGCGGCGACGTTCAGCGCGATCCGTCCGTTACATCCCCGGTCGGAGAGCTGCCGGTAACCCAGCCAGGATCCGGCAATGACGACGACCATCGCCACCGCAGCTCCGATGACTCCGGCGCCCCTGTAGTTGAAGTTTCCCCGATGGCGTCCTGACACCCGATCGATACTGCGCACCGAAGAGGCCAATTGACCATTAAGGTTCGGTTAAAACTGCTCATTCTTAGTATTCTCACAGAAATGACCGACCCCGAAGCCGGGCAACTAGACTCGACCCGTGACGGATGCTGAGCTCATCGCCATCGCGCGGGCGAAAGCGGCCGAGCTGCGTCGCCCGTCCTTGCGCGACGCCGAGGTGGAAGTCCACGGGCCGGAGGCGGAGGTTCTGCTGAGCGACCCGCGGTACGCCCGCGGTGGCGGGCTCCTGGTGGTCATCGACACCGCCACCGGCACCGTCCTGCGGGTGATACCGCAGTTGTGAAGGGCGCCGCCCGATCCACTGCCGGACGGCCGGCGTGACCTATCGTCGTGGGGTGTCGCTCGCCGAAGACCTGGACGACCCGGATGACATGGCCCGGTTGCTGGCCGTCTGGAGAGCCGCGCGCGACGGTGGGCCCGAGGTCATCGGCAAGCTGCTCGACATGGCGCTGCACGACGGTGCCGAGGTGCAGACGGCGGGTGGCGTGGCCGAGCGCTGGGACAACGTGAGCGACGCCGCGGCGGAAGCCCTGGCCGCCGTCATTCGCCGGCATGCGCCGGCCGACCAACGGATCGGCCGGGCCGTCGTCGACCTGGCCGAGGACGACGACCGCGTCGCCCGGCTGCTGCAGTTCCTCGGCCCCGATGCCGAGCCGGTGCGCCGCGAGCTGGAGACGAGCAGTGAGGAACGGCTCCGCTTGCGGGCGCTGCGGGCGATCCTTCCCTTCGACCGTCCGGTGGAGCTCAACCGCCGCTTCCTCGCCGACCCCTCGCCGATCGTCCGGCTCGAGGCGCTGCGCGGAAGTTCCCGGTTCGGCCCGGAGGACGCACACCGGGCGCTGACCGACGCGAGCGCAGACGTGCGGCTGGCCGCGGTGCGGAAGTTGCAGTGGCGGGACACGCCGGCGTTCGTCGCCGCGGCGCGCGTCGAGACGGTACGCGAGGTCCGGGAGCAGTACGTTGAAGCGCTGGTCGCCCGCCCACTGACCGACGACGTGTTCCGGGCGCTCCTGGGATATCTCGCCGACGACGGCTGGGTGGGGCGCATGGCGGCTCGGCGCCTGCGACTGATCGACAGCCCCGGTGTCGTTGCGGCGGTCGCCTCCCGGATCCTGGTCATCGACGACGAGGCGCACCTGTCGAACCTGGCCGAGTTCCCCCACCTGCTCGAATACGCGCCCGAACTGTCGGAGCCACTCCAGTGTCTGCACCGCAGCGCGACGGACGACGAACTGCTCGGCATTCTGGGCCGGCTGCCGCGGTGGGAGCGGTCCGCGTACCCCCTGGAAGATCCGGCGGACGGCCTGGACCCGGTGCAGCAAGCGCGGCTTCTCCGCGCCGTCCTGGGTTGGGCGCACAGCGTCGTGGAATCGGACAGCGCCGTGGAATCGGATGGCCTGGCCGCGTGGCTGGCGGCACCGGACGACCGCAGCGCTGCGGAGTGGATCATCGAGCACGACTGGTTCGGCACCGGGCCGGCCGCCGACCTGCTGCACGCGGCCATCGACGGCGACCTGCGGCGCGCGCTGGCCGTCGACCTCGGCTCGGATCTGCTGCGCCTGGCCTTCCTGTTCACGGCCCGGCAGATCCGCGCCGGTCTGGACCCGCTGCCGCCGAGACCGCTGAGTCGCCTGCTGACCGAAGGTCCCGACCTGCTGCGCGTGCGCTTTCACCGGGGACGCACCGTCGTCCTCCGGCTGTACGGATCGGCTGCCGTCGGCCCGCATCTCGAACCGGCGAGCGCGTTGCTGCACATGCCGTGCCCGGACTGCGGAACATCGACGCGGGTGCAGGGTCCACCCGAGTGGAGGTACCGCGACGATGACCGGATACGCGAGTTCGAGGACGGTTACGCGGCCACGCTGGTCGGCGACTGCCCGGCCTGCGGTGCGTCGGTGCGCACGGAGGTGCGATTGTCGGTGACGGAAGGACGATTCGACGGCCCGCGCGAGGTCAGCTGGGACGTCCGGTCATGAGGGTGATCACCGGCGTTCTGCTGCTCGCGGTGGGAGCCACGCTGATGGCCGGCGGGGTCGCGTGGCCGGAGGGCCGGATCACGGCGATCGCCGTGGCCGTACTCACGCTCGCCGCCGGCTTCGCCATCCTGGCCGCGCGGATCACGCTGTTTTCGGCCGCGGTCTGGGGTGTCGGGTGGGTCGCGCTGGCCGGCGGCATCGCGGCCGGTGATTGGGTAGCGATGTCGGGCGGCGCGGTCGCGGTGGTGGCCGGCGGGGCGGCGTTCGCGACCAGCAACTACGTCACCTGGTTCGGCGTGGCCGCGCTGGGCGACGCGCTCGCGCTGGGCGCGATCGCCTGGTGGGCCTGGGGTACGGGCGGAACCGTCGCCACAGTGGGAGCGGCCGCCGGTGCCGTCGCGTCGGCAACCTTCGGCGCGGTGACCTTGCGTTCGTGACCCTCTGGACTGTGTTCGTCCGGCTGCCGCAGGCACTCAGGCTCGCTCCGCGGCGAAGTACGGTTCGGCCGCCTCGAGGTAAGGGGCCTTCAGTCCGAGCCTGCGCGCTTCCGCCAGGGTGTCGCGGCAGACCGCACGCAGTTCCTCCGGGTTGGCGTGGGCCCGCATCACCAGCCGCATGGGCGGGAAGTGGCCGAACAGCCCGGCGAGAGCCGGTGCCGCCAGCCAGATGGGCGCCTGGAACGGCAGCAGCTCGCCGCGGTGCCGGCGCAAGTCGATCCCGTGGGCCTCGACGAGAGGCAGCAACTCGCGGGTGGCCAGAATCGCCGCCCGGACCTCGCGCGATGACAGCCCGGACAGCGATCCCCGCTTCAGGCTCTGCGTGTGCAGGGCTGCGTTCTGGATGAAGTGGATCAGCAGCCATCCCCGGAAGTCGGAACTCTCCTGGATCCTGAACCCCGCCTCGCGGAACACCGTGCGCACGGCCCGCTCGCGTGCGGTCGGCGGCCGGTCGAAGGTGCCGAAGAAGACCATCGGCAGCAGCGCCCCGCGCAGCACATTCCCGTCACCGAAACCGCCCCCGGCTCCGGGAAATCCCCAGGCCAGCTGGTCGGCGGGGAGGTGCTCGGTCGCGGCCAGCGGCTCCTCCAACAGGTTGTTGAAGACGAGCACCGTGGCATTTCCGACGCGGGGTCCCAGAAAGGCCGTGGCCTGGGCGAAGCTGTAGTGCTGCACGCTCAGCACGATCAGGTCGAAGTCGTGGTCCGGCTCCAGCGACTCACGGAAGCGCACCGGCCACCGCCCGGTCACCCGCTTGCCCCAGGGCCTGCGCCGGGCGTCGAGCAGATCAAGATCAATGGCTTCCCCGTACGCCGCCGCGCGTCCCTCGCGGACATAGAACTCGACGTGGTGGCCGGCGCGCTCCAGGGCCCAGCCGTACACCGAGGTGATCACGCCGCGGCCGACCATGAGAATCTTCATGCGCTCCCGTGCCCTAGAATCGGAGATCATCTCCACTTCTAAAATATGGAGACAATCTCCGTTTGTCAACGAGGCCCTCATGACCGATGCCAAACCCCTGCGCGCCGATGCCCGCCGCAACCGCGAGGCCCTGATCGCCAAGGCCCGCGAGCTGTTCGCCGACGGCTTCTTCGACATGCGCTTCGACGACTTCGCCAAGCTGGCCGGGGTGGGCACCGGCACGCTCTACCGCCACTTCCCCACCCGGGAGGCCCTGGCCGAGGCGGTCTACCGCGAGGAAATCACGGCCATGTGCGACCGCGCCCGCGAGATGCAGGCCGCCCTCCCGCCCGACGAGGCGCTGGAGTCCTTCCTGCGCGGCTTCATGGCACACCTGCATTCGCACGAGGGTCTGGCCCGGACCCTCGCGACGCTGATGGCCACCCGTTCGGGGGCCTTGGCCGATGGCACCCGAGCCCTGGGCCAGGTGATCGCCGATCTGCTGACCGCCGCCGCCCGGACCGGAGCCATCCGCGACGACGTGGGCGCCGGCGCCGTCATGATGGCGCTGCAGGGCATCTGCGCGGCCTACGACCAGCCGTCCCGCACAGACGCCGACGGCGTCATCACCCTGGTCATCGCCGGCCTCCGCCACCCAGCGCCCTGAGCGAGGCCGGGTGCGCTCCGCATGGCAGCGGCGTCAGAGATCTCGTACCCGGAACACCACATGGCCGGCGACGGTCACGGTGACGCCCGCGCCGGCCAGGATGAGCAGGCCGAGCCCGGGGGCAACCATGCCGTCGGCCGGCACCACCGCGTACGCCGCCTGACCGGCCGTGGTGGGCCAGAAGGTGCCGAACAGGTCGCCGAGCACCCCGGGCAGACCCGGGCCGAGCGCCGGCACGAGCAGGAGCGCACCGACCAGCACGGCGAGGCTGGTGGTGGCCGACCGGACGATCGCACCGACCGCCACCCCGAGCAGGGCGACCAGAGTCAGGTACACGGTGCCGCCGATCAGGGCGCGCACGACGCCCGGATCGCCCGGCCGGGCCGCCGGCAGGCCGGCGCCGGTCAGCATCAGCTGCACCACGGCGAAGCTGAGCACGGTGGTGGCCAGGGCGACCACGAACCCGACCGCAGCGACGACGGCCGCCTTGGCCGCGAGCAGCCGGGACCGCGAGGGCACGAAGACCAGGCTGGTGCCGATCATCCCGGTGCCGTACTCGGAGGTGATGCTGAGCGCCCCCATCATCGCGATGATGAGCTGCGCGAACAGGAATCCCTTGAGGCTCACGGCGGTGGGGTCCCAGCCGAGTGGGAGGTCGGACGGCGACGCGCCGAGCACGTCGGAGGCCCCGAGCGCGCTCAGCGCCACGCCGGCGGCCACCGCACTCAGGGCGGCGATCCAGGTGCTGCGTACGCTACGCAGCTTGGTCCATTCGGAACGAAGGACGTTCATGCCGCGACTCCTTCGAATTCGATGGCGTCGTGAGTGAGCCGCAGGAACACGTCCTCCAGCGATTCGCGGACCGAGCCGAGCTCCTGCAGCGCGATCCCCTCGACCGCGGCGATGCTGCCGACGGTCGTCGAGTCGGTGCCGGTGACCAGGAACGAGGAGTTCGGCTGAGTCGTGAACGTCAGGCCGGCCTGGCCGAGTGCACGGGCCAGCTGCCCCGGTGACTGCGCCCGGACGGCGACCGCCTGGGAGGTGTTCGCCCGCACGAACTCGTCGAGCGTGGTCTCGGCGATGAGCCGGCCTCGGCCGACGACGACGAGGTTGTCCGCCGTCAGCTCCATCTCGGACATCAGGTGACTGGAGAACAGGATGGTGCGGCCCTGTCCCGCGAGATCACGCATGAGGGTGCGGATCCAGCGGATGCCTTCCGGATCAAGACCGTTGAGCGGCTCGTCGAGCACGATGACTCCCGGATCGCCGAGCAGGGCGGTCGCGATGCCGAGCCGTTGCTGCATTCCCAGCGAGAACTCCCCTGCCCGGCGGTCGGCGGCGTCGCGCAGGCCGACCAGGTCGAGCACCTCGCCGACCCGTCGCCGGTCGAGGCCGGCGGCCTGGGCGAAGGCGAGCAGATGCTGCGCCGCGGTGCGCTGCGGGTGCACGGCCCGGGCGTCCAGCAGGGCGCCGACCGTACGGGCCGGGTCGTCGAGCTCGGTGATGTCACGTCCGCCGATCGTGATCGTGCCGGCCGTGGCCCTGGTCAGCCCGAACAGCATCCGCATCGTCGTGCTCTTGCCCGCCCCGTTGGGGCCGAGGAAGCCGGTGATCACGCCCGGGGCCGCGGTGAAGGACAGGTTGTCGACGGCTGCTTTGCGGCCGAACTTCTTGGTCAGGTTCTCGGCCCGGATGCCGGCGGCGGCCGGCCGGCGGGTTCCGGTGTTCACCGAGGACGACCGACCGGGGGTACGTCCGCCGGTCATCGCCGGCCGGCCAGGGTGCGGAGTCGTTCGTTGCGGGCGTCCAGGGCTTCCTGAGTTGCCGGCACGACAAGGTCTCCGCCGGGCCCGGCACTGTCCTGGGCGCGCGTGGCGTACGGCCGCTGCCTGCTCTCGTAGTCGCGCAAAGCCGCGCCGAGATCGTCCGGATGGTCGCGCAGCGCCTGGGCGAGGAACCAGGTGCCGGTGAGCGCGAGGGAGGTCCCGCGGCCGGACAGGCCGGAGGCGCAGTGCGCGGCGTCGCCGACGAGGACGACATGCCCTCGGGACCAGCCCGGCATGTGGATCTGGCTGACCGAGTCGAAGTACAGCTCGGCGTCATCGCGGACCGCGTCCAGGATCTCGGGCACGCGCCACTCGTCGTGCCCGGCGAACGCCTCCGCCAGGATCCGCTTCTGCGCTGCGAGATCGCGGTGGTCGTATGCGATCCAGTCGGAGCGGAAGGTCATCACGCCGAGGGCGACGTCGCCGTACCGGGTGATGCCGATCATGTGGCCGGGCCAGTTCAGGATCGGGTTGTCCGGCGCGCCGCCGGGCTGGGCCGGCAGCGCCGTGAGGGCCACATAGAACCCGAGGTGCCGCAGATAGTGCTGCTCCGGGCCGAACACCAGCCGGCGGGTCAGGGAGTGCATCCCGTCCGCACCCACGACCAGGTCGAAGTGGTCCCGGCGCCCCGACTCGAAGGTGATGTCCACTCCGTCCCGCACGTCCCGAAGCTCGCTGATCGAATCGCCGAAGACCAGGGAGGTCGTCGCGCCGAGGGCGTCGCGAAGGACGTGCGCGAGGTCCTCGCGGGGAATCTCGACGTCGTCCGCGGAGTCACCGACCTCGTAGCCGGGAAGTTCGGCGACCACCGCGCCGTCGGTGTCGACGAACCGGGTCCGGGCGGTCATGGCGACCCGTCGTTGCTGGACCTCGTCCAGAATGCCCATCCGGCGGGCGACGTCGATGGCATCGCCGCGGATGTCGATGGGTGAACCGTTGACCCGAAGGTGGTCGGCTCGTTCGACGATGGTGACGTGGTGGCCGGCGGCGCCGAGGGTGATCCCGGCGCTGAGCCCGGCCATGCCGGCTCCGGAGACGAGGATGCGCATAGGCCACTGCCTTCGTGTCGAGAATAAGATACGAGTTGTATCTTACACCTGTGTGACAGCATGGTTCGACAACGTCGAGGGCGAGGGCGAGAGTGAGGTCAGTGGCGGAAAGCACCCCGGTCCGGCGCCGGCGCGGAACCGCCCTGGAAGAGGCGCTGCTCGAGGCGGCGTGGGCGGAGATCACGGAACGCGGGTACGAGCACCTCAGCTTCGACGCCGTCGCAGCCCGGGCCGGCACCAGCAAACCGGTCGTCTACCGCCGGTGGGCGAGCAAGCCGGAACTCGCCCAGGCCGCCTTCCGTCACGTCATCCAGCGCGACCCCATCCTCGCGCCGGACACCGGGAACCTGCGCGACGACGTCATCGCGCTGCTCAAGGAGATCAACGGGCGGCGCGTCGGCATCGCCACCGTCCTGATCGCCCAGCTGGGAGATCTCTACCGGGCCACCGGCACCAGCATGGACGCTCTCCGCACATCCCTGGAAACCGGCCAGGAAACAGCCATGGAGACGATCGTCGGCCGGGCCGTCCGGCGGGGCGAAATCGACGGGGCGAAACTGACCCCTCGCATCATCCGGCTCCCCGTCGACCTCTTCCGGGCCCAGCTGCTGATGACGGCCCGGGCCGTACCGGATGCCGACATCCTCGAGATCGTCGACACGATCTTCCTGCCGGTGGCCACGCGACCCGTGTTGACTCCGGGCCATCGATGATTCTCAGCTGATTGCCAGGCCGGGGCGATCCGGCGGGGCAATGCGGCCGGTCAGCGGGCCGCTACTCTGTCGTCTCGCTGTGCGATTCGGGGGAGGACGCGTTGTCGTCACAGGGTTATTCGTCGGATGTTTCGGCGGGTCCGGAGGAGGGTCTGCAACGGTTGCTCGCATCCGTGCAGTCGTTCCGCCGAGTGATGGGCGCGGCCGCGCGGGGGGACGCGCGGCACGAGGGCAGCGACGCGACCGGGCTGGTCAGTCTGGTGCTGGACGGCGCCGGCGGGGTGGAGTCGGTGCGGATCGGCCGGGAGTGGTTCCAGCGGCGCGGGGCGTCGTCGCTCGGCCCGGCGATGTATGAGGCTTACCAGGCCGCGATGACCATGGCTATGGAGGCGAGCGTCGGGCAGATGGACGCCGCCGAGGAAGAGGAGCGGCTCCGGGTCACCGACCCGTCCGATGTGTACCGTCCGCCGGCGCCGACCGGCCGCCCGCAGGATTTCCAGGCGCCGTCGTTCGCCGACATCCGGGACCGGCTGCGGACCATTGAGGAGCAGCAGTACGAACGGGAATACCTGCGCGAGCGCCGCCGCGTGGAGCAGCCGGCCGAGCGCCTGGTGTACGGGCCGTACCACATGGTCGCCGTCCAGATGCGCGGCGTGGGCGTCGCCGAGATCACCGTGGTGGCGAGTGCCGGGCGCGACGACGTGACCACCCTGGAACAGGACGCGGTTCTCGCGCTGCGGGCGGCCGGCAGATCGGCCGCCGACGGGGACGACCGGGAAACGGGGGGTGTGTGAGATGCCGGACGATGACATCAATGTCGTTTACAGCGCGTTCGACGCCGAGGCGCAGAAGTGGCGCGATCTCGCGGCGGTGATGAGCACGTCGCACAGCCGGGCCAGCGCGCTCTGGCTCAACGGCAGCGCGTTCTTCTGCGGCAACCCGGCGACGGCGTACGTCCTGAGTGAGGCGTACAACGGGATCCACGACCTGGTGAAAACGTTGCTGACCGACGCGGAGGAGGAGTTCTACCAGCTCGCCGAAGCGTTGATCATCGCCCGCGACCTGTACGACGGCTCCGACACGACGAGCGCCGCAGCCTTCGTCAAGATCTACGGGGAGTGACCGATGGCGCCGGAACCTGACAAGGCCAGCGCGGAGGGCACGCTGCAGGCGTCGGTCGACAAACTGACCACTGAGATCAACAAGCTGGAACCGAAATGCAACGACCTCATCGACAAGATCAACGGGTGTCTGCGCGACGCCTCGTTCGTGTCCCCGGTCGCGGCCTACCTTTACTACCGCAAGATCGAGGGCAAGCTCGACGAGATGTGGCAGTTCGTCAAGAAGCTCACCGAGGAGATCGGTAAGTACATCGGGGCGTCGCTGCCGGTCTTCTCGCTGATCGACCGGGGCTTCCGGTGGACCGACGAGGTCCTGCCCGAGTTCAGCGGCACGGTCGGCATCGCGCGGGACATCAAGCCGAACGCCCTCCAGGCCTGGGGGGCCGGCGAGGCCGGTCGCGCCTACATGGAGAAGCGGTGGGGCCAGGCGGGGGCTCTGCAGGGGACGACGAACGTCATCAAGGAATCCGGCCAGTGGCTGATCGACGTCGCCGCGCTCAACACCAAGTTCCTGGTCGACATCACCGAGCCCATCATCGAGCTGATCGAGGCCATCGTCGAGGCGATCGCCGAGTTCTCCACCGTGATCGGCGCGCCGCTGGCGATCGACACCGTCGCCGACGCCATCGGCAAGGCCCTCACCGCTGTGCTGCACATCGCACAGGAAGCGGTGAAACACCTGACGGACAGCCTGAGCGCGCTCAACCAGGCAAAGGTGATCGTCAACAACAACGACGCCTTCCCGGGCGGCAGCTGGCCGCAGGCGGTCAACCGCTGATGCAGAGGTGGCGACGAACGGCCGCGGTCCTGGCCGCGGCCGGTTTCTCGGTGGCGCTGGCCGCCCCGGCCGCCGCGGCGCCGCGCGACCAGCAGTGGTATCTGGATCGCATCGGCGCCCCCGCGGCGCAGGCGGTGAGCACCGGCGACGACGTGCTGATCGGCACGTTCCAGTCCTCGGTGGACACCACCGACCCGGCCCTCGGCGGCCGGGTCCGGCCGGCGAAACGGGTGGCGCCCGGCGATGGGGTGGAGGACATGCCGCCGGGCGAGGTCTCGGCCGCCGGCCGGGCCGCGGACACCGGTGCGGCCGGTCTTGTCGTCGCCCGCGGCAGCGACGGCCTGCTCGGCGTCGCTCCCGGGGCGCAGATCCAGCCGATCAACGGTCCGACCGGCGAGGAGAAGGTGTCGCAGGCGCTGCGCTGGCTGACCGACCAGGGCGCAAAGGTGATCGACATGTCCGGCGGTTTCACCGTCGGCGACGACGTCGAGCGGATCGATGGCATCAGCTACGCACTGTCGAAGGACGTCGTCGTCATCATGGACGCCCGGCGCGCCGACGACCTGAAGGACACGGTGACGACCGGAGTGCTCGTCGTCGGCGGCCTGACCGAGGACGACGAGCGCGACGGTGCCGCCTCGTTCGGCAGCCGGATCGACCTGGCCGCGCCCGGCGCGACCCTCGGTCTGGTCGGCCGCACCGGCGAGCGCACGAACGGGCCGATCGCCACGCAGGGCGACATCCAGGCGTGCGCGATCACCGCTGGTGTGGTGGCCCTGGTCCGCGCCGAGCACCCCGAGCTGAACGCCGCGTCGGTGATCGACCGGCTGCTCGGCACGGCGAAGGACCTCGGACCGGCCGGGCGCGACTCGACGTACGGCGCCGGCCTGGTCGACGCGGCGGCCGCGGTGACGACGGACCACCCGGCGATCACCGCCAACCCGCTCGGAGATCCGGGGCCGCCTCGTGACGGCAGCCTGACCGACCGGATTCCGAGGCTGGCGGCGATCGCCGGGGCGGCCGTCGTCGTGCTGATCGTTGTGGGAGTGATCCTGCTGGTGGTGGTGAGACGCCGCCGGCCCCGATAAGCCGGCTCAGGCCCTGATGACCCGGCGCATGCAGGTGGCGTGGCCGCTCACGTCCACGCTCACCACTTCCCACCCGCGCGTCTCCAGCAGCTCCACAGCGGACAGCATCTCGTCGGGCGGGCCGTTGTTGCCGGTCTTCAGCGAGAACCCGGCCCCGCCCTTGGCGAACATCGACCCCGCCGACGGCGTGACGTAGATGTATCGAAACGGGTAACCGTCGAGCGAGATGCGCCCGGCGAGGATGTCGTCGGCGGGAAAGATGCGTGGAGGACGGGCCTGCATCGCCCCACTATGCCTGACTGACTCCGTCCGCGGGTATCGGAGCCGCCGGCAGCGCTATGAGATCCGCCGTGAACGGAGTTCAGTGGCTCGCAGTGGTGCGGCACGGGGCAGGCTTCCGGTGAGGCTCCCTGTCCAACAGAATCCTCGTCACACATGCTGATCCCCGGCACCACCTGCGGTCGGCGTGGCGGTCTGCTGTTCTCCGCCGGGCCGGACCGGGCCAGCGATCGCACGGATGCTGTCGTGGGCGGCTTCGGCGACAGCCTCGGCCGTGATGCCGAATTCGTGGTAGAGCCGCTGAAAGTCGGCGGAGGCGCCGAAGTGCTCCAGGCTGATGATGCGGCCGGCGTCGCCGACGATGTCCCGCCATCCTTGACCGACACCCGCCTCGACGCTGACCCGAGCCCGCAGCGCGGGCGGCAGCACCTCGTCGCGGTAGGCCGCGCTCTGCTCGGCGAACCATTCCCGGCACGGCATCGAGACCACGGGGGCGGTGATGCCGTCGGCGGCGAGCAGATCGCGAGCGGAGAGGGCGATCGGCACCTCCGAGCCGGTGCCGATCAGCAGCACCTCAGCATGGTCGTCTGCGCCGGCCAGCACGTAGCCGCCGCGGGCCGCGCCGTCCGCCGGCGCGTACGCACCCGGGCCGCGGTCGAGCACAGGCAGGTTCTGCCGGGTCAGGATCATCCCGGCGGGCCGATCAGTGTTTTCGAGGACGGCACGCCAGCAAACGGCGGTCTCGTTGGCGTCACCCGGGCGCACGACGTCAAGGCCGGGAATGGCCCGCAGCGCGGCGAGGTGCTCGACGGGCTGATGGGTCGGTCCGTCCTCGCCGAGGCCGATGGAGTCGTGCGTCCAGACGTAGGTGGCGGGCAGCTGCATCAGCGCCGCGAGCCGGACCGCGGGCCGCATGTAGTCGCTGAACACCAAGAAGGTGCCGCCGTACGGTCGCGTCAGGCTCTGCAGGGCGATGCCGTTGAGAATCGAGCCCAGGGCATGCTCGCGGATGCCGAAATGCAGAGTTCGGCCGTAGGGTCCGCCGGCCCAGTCCCGGGTCTGCCGATCGGCCGGGATGAAGGACGCTTCGCCGGCCATGGTGGTGTTGTTGCTCTCCGCGAGGTCGGCGGAGCCGCCCCACAGCTCGGGCAGGACCGGTGCGAGCGCGGCTAGGATCTCTCCGGACGCCTTGCGGGTGGCCATGCCCTTGGCATCGGGCGCGAAGGTGGGCAGCGCGCCAGCACCTGGTCGTCGACAGCGAACGAGACGTCCGGGTCGAAGCCGAGCAGTCGTTTCGTCGCGGCGATCTCGTCGGCGCCGAGCGCTGCCCCATGGGCCTTGCCGGTGTTCTGCTTGGTCGGGGCCGGCCAGCCGATGATGGTGCGGAGCTTGATCAGCGATGGCCGGCAGGTCTCCGCCTTCGCCGCCTCGATCGCCGTGTGCAGGGCGTCGACGTCCTCGCTGAACGAGATGTCGGTGTCATCCTCGATGGAGATGTGGTTGGCGTCGTAGAAGACGACGAGGTTGCCGAGCTGCTGGTGCCCGGCCAGCGAACTCGCCTCGGCGGTGACCCCTTCCATGAGGTCGCCGTCGGACGCGATGACGTACACGTGATGGTCGAACGGGCTCTCGCCGGGTGCCGCCTGCGGGTCCAGCAAGCCGCGTTCGCGGCGGGCCGCCATCGCCATGCCGACGGCACTGGCAAGGCCCTGCCCGAGCGGCCCGGTCGTGATCTCGACCCCGCGGGTGTGGTGGTACTCGGGGTGGCCCGGCGTTGCCGAGCCCCAGGTGCGCAGGGCGCGCAGGTCGTCGAGTTCAAGGCCGTAGCCACTGAGGTAGAGCTGGGTGTAGAGGGTGAGGCTGGCGTGTCCGGCGGCGAGCAGGCGTGCGGTGTCCACCGCACGGACATCGAGCGCGTCCCAGCCCACGGTGTCCGCGACCGGAAGCGAAACCTGCCGGTCAACCTGATGGCTTCGGGTCATGATGTCCTCGTTCCTGTGATGGGCGTGCCGATCAGGACCGGACGAGCTCGATCCGTTTGTCGGCGATGCCTTCGAAGAGCTTGTCGAAAGACGCGATGAACGCATCGACGCCTTCCCGTTCCAGGACGGTCGATGAGTTCCTCGACGTAGGTCACGTCTCGCCGATCCAGACTCTCCTCGTAGAGTTCAGTCCCCGCTCGTGGGACTTACGCTGCTGGAAGGACCGCCCGCTCACCTCTGGTGAGGAGCTGACGCCAGCTGTTGTCGGAGTACCGGAACGGCATCGTCGAGTTGAGGAAGTCCTGCAGCGCCGGCAGGAGTCGGTCTGCTGCGGTCTCATGGGGATAATGGCCTGCGCCGTCGATCTCGAGCAGGCCCGCGTCATTCAGCAGCCCTGCGACGGCCCGGTTCTGGTGGGGCGGGATGGTCCGGTCGTCGCTGCCCCAGGCGAGGAGTACCGGCAGGCCGGTGAGCTGTCTGAGGTGCTGAATGGCACTGATCGATTGTCCTCGCCAGTTGATGACGGTGTGCGCGGTGCGCATGAAGGTACGACGCTGACCTGCGTGGATGAGGCGGCGCAGCCCTTCGGCAACCGGAGCGGCGTCGGGGGCGGCCAGCGCCTTCGGCGCAACCGCCGACACCGCCGACAGTGCTCGCCGAGTGACGCTTTCGGGCACCAGCGCCAGCCCCGCGACGAAGATTTGCGCTCCTGGCAGGGTGGCTGCACGCAGTGCCGGGGTGAGCTGGGGGCCGAGGCCGCCGCTGCTGATCAGCACGAGCCGCTCGATACGCTCCGGGAATTGGTAGGCGAACTGCAAGGCGACGCCGCCGCCCAGGCTATGACCAACCACTGTGGCCGATGGGTGGCCGAGCACGACGAGTAGGTCGCGCAGCGACGCGGCGAGCGCCCCGAGGGAGTAGTCGCCGGCCGGTGCGTCCGATTCGCCGTGACCGGGAAGGTCGGGGGCGATTACGGTGTGAGTGGCCGCGAGGGTGCCGATAACCTGATCCCACGTCCGGCGAGTACCGCCGAGTCCGTGAACCAGAAGCAGCGGCTCGCCGGCACCCGCGACGGTGTAGGCGATCGTGCCGGTGCCGATACGAGCGCGACGTTCGCGGCACGGTTTCAAGTGCGTGGTCGTGATGGGGCATCTCCGATGCAGTGGCAATGTGAGAGCAAGCCACAGCTCGCGGACCGTCGGCGACGGCGTCACGGCGACAGCGATGTCGAGTGGGCTTGCAACGAGCCAGGGACTGCCCGCCGTGCCGCACCGCAAACGCGGTCACTGCCAGGAGCGGCCGAGACGACTACCACACCGGCGTTGGTGACCCTCGGCCTCGATCTGGCGGCGCATCTGCCGCAGGGACCGCGCGATCATCGGGAGACATGCATCGGAACAGCCGCATCGTCATCGAGCAGGCCAAGGGTATCGTCGCGCAGGCCTATGGGGTGAGCCCTGACGAGGCCTTCAGCCTGATCCGCCGCTACTCGTGCGGTAACCGGCAGCGCCTCAGCGACGTCGCAAATGCCATCATCACAAAGCTGCCTGTCCTGCCGGACTTGATACAACCGTGACGGACCGTCAACCGGCCTCAACATGACGCGAGTCCATCGGTGTGACCAATCGCCGCGCCAGCACGCGGTAGGGCGAACCGCCAACGGGTAAACGTCTGCATGCGACTGCGACGAACAGCCCGGATGAGTCCCGCCCAGCGCCGATCAACCCGCGCTGCGCCGCATCCGTACCAAGGTTTCACCAGCACCCGTGCCACCTTGGAGCAAGGCCTGCACCTGCACGTCCGCCAACGCGTCCACCCGGAAACCACATCGCCGGCCTGGGTCCTGCTGCACGGTCTCGCTGTGTCACACCGATACCTCATGCCGACCGCGTCGGCACTGCCCGGCTCGGTGTTCGTCCCCGACCTGCCCGGCTTCGGCCTCTCCGCCAAGCCGCACCGGGCGTTGAGCGCCGAAGAGCACGCCGATGTCATCGCCGCTTGGCTCGACACGGCCGGCCTCGCCGAGGTGAACGTGGTCGCGAACTCGTTCGGCTGCCAAGTCGCCGTCGAACTCGCGATCCGACGTCCGGCCACGGTTTGCTCACTGATCCTCGTCGGGCCGACCGTCGATCCCTCTGCGGCGACCTCCGTCGGTCAGGCACGCCGCTGGGCACGCGATCTGTTCAGCGAAGACCCGCACCAGATCCCGATGATCGCCACCGACATCCGGGACGCCGGCCCCCTGCGCGTCCTGCGTACGCTTCGGCACTCCGTCCGCCACCAGATGGACCAGCGCATTCCCCTGGTCGACGCGCCGATTCTGATCCTCCGCGGCCAGCACGACCCCCATCGCCCCGGCCGACTGGACCACCCGAGCAGCGGCACTGGCCCGTCGAGGTCGAAGCGACGCCATTCCACACGCGCCGCACAACGCGGTCACGACCAGCGGGGACCTGGTCGCCGCGTGTGCTGCTGCCTTCGCCGACGAGAGCACTACTCGTGGTGCGCCTCAGAGCGGGCGACCGCTCGAACGCTGGGAAGTCCCCTCAGCCGATTAGCCGACCTCGCCAAAGGCACTGACTGAGGATTTTGCCGGAGATGGTGATGCGGGTGGCACCGCTGGTCGACGCCGAGTAAGCGGCGGCAGCCTGTTCTGCTTCACCCTGCCCCAGGCCGGCCCCTCCCCCACTCGACCGGCGGAACCGCCGAAGCAGCACTGCACGCCTCGGCGTGACACCGGACCTGTGCAACAACGTCGATCACGCCGGCTCGCAAGCGCAACCCCACGACACGAATGCCGGGTTCGCGACGCAATCTAGATCTTGGCGGTACGTACCTCGCCGGAGCGGTGCAGTAGGAAGCCACTCACAGCCCCGGCAACCGTGAGCACGGCGAATAGGCCGACGGTGAGCACGGGTGACAAGTCGAGCAGAGCGAGCACCAGAGCCAGCGGAACGCCGGCACCGGGCCACAGCACCGCTCCTCTCACCCGTCCGCCGAGGTGAGCCTGCATGACCGCAGCACTGAGCAGGTAGCCAGCCATGGCGATCCCAAGCACCCAGCGGGTCCCAGCACTTAGATGATCGTCAGCGCCGTGCAGGACCGCATGTTCCAGCCCGACTGCCACCGCCGCAAGGGAAACAGCCAGCGGTAGATGGATGTACACGAAGAAGTCGTGGACGCCGTGTTTGGCGCCCTCGTCCCCGTCTATCGCAAGCCGCCGCTTCGCTGCTCCGCCGGAAAGGTCGAAGTAGATCCACCACAGTGCTACGGCGACCACGAACGCCGCCGTCGCGGTAACTATCACGGTAGGCTGCCACTCACCGTCGTGCAGGCCCGTCACCACTGCGGCTACGGATTCGCCGAGCACCAGGATGATGAACAGGCCGAAGCGCTCCGGCAGGTGCTCCAGATGCAGCGGGACAGCATCCTTGAGCCGGGCGGCGAAAGTCGGCCACGCAAGGTCGGCGAGCACTCCGAGGCCCCACAGCCAGTATCGTGCCGATTCCGGGAAGGCCAGGGAGGACAGCCAGATGGCCGCGCCGAGCGAGTGCCCGATCAGGTAGAGCCGAGCGGTCGAGCGGGCCTCCGGAACGTGCCACCACGCCCGCAGGTAGCCGGCGACCAGCGCCAGCCGAATCATGACGTAGCCGACGACAAACCAGCGTACGACCGGGCTGTCGATCTTGTCGGCGGCGGCTGCCATCGCCACGACACCAGCCATCGCCGCAAGCATGATCAGGCGGAACACCGCGTCGTCGGTGTCGAACCGGTTGGCGTAGAGGGTCGAGCTCGCCCATGCCCACCAGCCGATGGTGAGCACCGCACAGAACACCAGCGCGCCGTGCCACGTCTCGTCCTCGGCCAGCGCGTGCGCGCATCGTGCTACGAACAGCACGAACGCCAGGTCGAAGAAAAGCTCCAGGCGCGTCGCGGAACGGTTCGAGTCCTGGTTCAGGTCCGGTGGCCGGACGGGATCGACCTGCTCGGACTCCTGCTCGTCGAGCCGCTCGCTGTCCTGCGCCATCGCCTCTCCCCGGCTGATCGATGCGAACGTAACCGTCTGCAGTCCAGACGTCGAGCTCCCGCTGGAAGTGGAAGCGCGACGCCGACGGGCGCCCGAGGGGTCGTCAGTGCACGCGCGGCTGGGCTTTGGCACGGCGGGCGACCGAGAGCAGCACCCGGGCGCGGGCGTCGTCGCGGCCAAGGACCGCATTCAGCTCGGTGGCGACGGCGTCGGTCGCCGTGATTACCTCGCTCAGGTCAGCTCGAGGATCCATCGTGGCAGTCAGAGCAACGACCAGTTGCCCGCGGTCGCGTTGAACTTTGCTGCGTGCGGAGCGGATGCCGGGGGTATCGGACAGCACTTCGGCTGCGGTGGTAGCCGGCCCGGACGGGTCGACCAGTAGACGGCCGGCCTTACCGGAGCCGGGCAGCACCAGCAGGCCGACACCCCGCCTGGGTAGGTGGGCGAAAAGCCACCACAGGCCGAGCAGCACGGCCAGTGCACCGGCGCCGCCGGCGGCCCAGGGCCACCAGCTGGTGTTGAGGATGTCGCCGGCGCCCTCGGTGGACAGCTTTGTGGGGAACTGCGGAAACAGATGGCGGAGGTTTCCGTTGTACCAGGCGGTCAGGCCGATGCCCGCGACAAGCAGAATCAGGCCGAACAGCACCGCGAGGATGCGGTCGAGGCCGAGGACGGAGCGGCGCATCAGTTGCCTTCCCGGCGCGCATAGTGGGAACGAACCCGGACCTTGACCGACGGTGGTTGCTGCAGGGCGGACAGCCGCTGTCCGACGGCATCGCGGACCAGGTCGGCGATCTGGTCTCGGTCGGATTCGACGGTGACGGTTACTTTGCGGCGGCTGGCCACCGAACTGGCCGAGAGCACACCGTCGACGTCGTCGGCGGCAGCGGAGGCGATTCGGGCGATGTCGCCGGTGCGCAGGAACACGCCCGTCGCCGAGGTGACCGCGAGGGTCTTACGGGAGCGCGGGCGCAGCGCGGCGGCGATCAGCCACACTCCGATCAGTGCGACGGCCAGACCGGCCGGGATCATCCACCATTCGGCGGTCAGACCGTCGAGGCCGTCGAAGAACGCGGCGAGCCAGGTGCGGCCCGGGCGCGAGTCGACTCGCGCGACAGCGTCGTGCAGCAGGACGACCCCGATGGCGGTGAGCAGGACTGCCATCAGCGGTCCAACGACACCGACGCGGCCCGCACCGGACTTCTGCCGGGCAGCTTGCATCGCCGGTCCGGCATGAACCGGCCGTGATGGCGAGGTGTCGAAAGCACTCGTGGTGGTGGTCATTGCACTCTCCTGCGCGGTGCGGCCTGCACCCGGATGATCTTTGCGATGGTGACGTCGACCGCGTCGACTTTCAACCCGGCCAATTGCCGTAGTTGTTCGGTGACCGCGTCGCGGACCTGACCAGCGAGCAGCGGTGCCGGGGTCGGCCAGACGCCGACGATCTCCACCTCGGCGCGTACGCGGCCGCCGGCGACGTCGCAGTCCACCCGCGGGTACGCGCGTCCCAGCACCGAGTTGAAGGCGTTGGTGGTCTTCTCGGCCGGGGCTACCCCGATCACGCTGAGCGCGGCTGCCTCGGCGATGCGCTGCACCGCGCGATCTTTGATCAACAGGCCGCCCCGCCGGCCGGGCTCGTCGGAATCGGTGCTCAGGTCGTCACCATCAAGGGCGCCGTTGAGCACGGGGGCGGTGTCCAGGACCGCGGGATGGTCAGCCACGGCTGCGGCCCGGGATCAGGCCGGCGAGGTTGACGCGGCCTTCCAGGTGGGCGCCGATGACGTAGCCGACTGCGGCGAACAGGATCGCCAGGACGAACCAGCCGAATCCGGCGGTTGCGGCGATCAGCGCGAGGATCAGTCCGGCGAACAGGCCGGTCGTGGAGGAAGACACAGGGCGACTCCTGACATGGGATCCGGCAGGCGAGGAACTCGGCACCGGCAACACGAAATCTGCGAGGAAATGAGGGGTGGACACGTCGGCGACCCTGCGGTTCACAAGGCCGCCGACACCATGCCGTGACGTCATGCGACGGCGATGTCCTCGACGAACACGTGCACCGGCGTCGCCACCAGAGTCGCGACTGCCTGATGGATCGACTGCGCGGTCTGCCGCACCGGCATCTGTCCGGCGACCACCACATGCACCTCAATAAGGTCGTCGCTGAGCTTGACGCCGGTGACCCGCCGACCCGGGAGATACGTAGCCACCTCACCGAATCTGCCCGCGTGCAACCGAGTCACGTCCGGAACCGCCAACACCAGAGCAGCGATCTCATCCGCGGTCGTCGGGACCGCGTCGATGACGGTGCCGGTCCATGGCTGACCTGCCTCGACCGGAACCGGCACTTCCACCGGTTGCGGAACCTCCGCCGCCACGACCACCACGTCGACGTACTCGTCGTCGTGGCCGGTCGGCGGCGGCGTCGTCAAATCCGGCGCTTGTTCGGCAGCCAGGCCCGTGCCGGGATCCTGGAGGTCGTCGCGCCGGCCGGGAGTCGGTGTAGTCACTGCACCCGTGGCGCGCTGTCGGCGGCGTCGTCGTGCTCGTCTTCCGGCAGGTGGATGTCGGCCACCGCGATGTTGACCTCGGTGACCTGCAGGCCGGTCATCCGCTCGATCGAGTCGATCACGTTGCGCCGCACCGAGGAAGCCAGATCCGCGATCGCGACGCCGTACTCGGCGATCATGTCGATGTCCACCGCAGCCTGTGTCTCGCCGACCTCGACCGACACGCCCTGGGAGTGGTTGACCCGGCCGCCCGGGATCCGCTCACGGACCGCACCCAGCGCTCGCGAGGCTCCGCCGCCGAGTGCGTAGACACCGGAGACGTCCTTCGCAGCGATCCCGGCGATCTTCGACACCACCGTGTCCGCGATCGACGTGGTGCCCTGCGTGCTCTGCAAACCCCGTTCCCGCGTCGGCAGGCCGCCGACACGGTTGCCCGGCTTCGGCGCCGTGGTCGTGGCGATCGAGTCAGTCATGAAATCTCCTCAAGATGGGCCGGCGACGACGACGCGTCACCGGCAGCGACCCCGCCCGGACTACGCAGACCGCAGCGGTGTGTCAGCTGGTTAGTGGGCCGAAATCGAGAAACGTCATGCTCATCAGCTAGTGATCTGGGTCACATGGAGGGCTGAATTTGTGAGCCGTCGAATCAGGCGGGCAGTCACGTCACGGTCAGGGGGTGAACATGCCAAGCCAGTCACAAGGCGGTGTCACGGCACCAGATTCGTCGCCAGAGCTGAGTGACGAAGTACTGGCACGACGCGCCGGACTCGGTGACCGGGATGCATTCGCCCGCATCGTGAATCGGCACGGCCCGGCGCTGTACCGCTACGCCGCACGGCTGCTGGACAACCCGGCCGACGTCCAAGACGCTGTGCAGGACGCGTTCATCGGCGCCTGGAGAGGCCTGGGCGGCTACCGCGGTGACGCCGGCCTGCGGACCTGGCTGTTCACCCTTGTGAGGCGAAAGGCGTACCCCCGCCTCATTCGTTTCCCGGCCTCAGGCAGCCGACCACATGTCTCCACCAATGTCGCAGAAGTCGCCGACCACCACGCTGACCCCGCTGGACTCCACTCGGGCACAGCGCTACTGGCCGCCCTGGATGCCGCCTTGCGTACCTTGCCCGAACGCCAGCGCTCAGCCTGGATCCTCCGACAGGTCGAAGATCTGACCTACGCTCAGATAGCCGGCATCCTCGGCGTCAGCTCCGACGCCGTCCGTGGGCTGCTGGAGCGAGCCCGCACCAATTTGGCGATTACCATGAAGGAGTGGCGGTGACCAACGACCCGCACGGCGACGACGCCGTCCTGACTCAGGCCACCGAACTGCTACGCCAACACACCGACGCGGGGTGGACCGCCATCAGTGCCACCATCCTGCAACGCGCAATCGCCGCGTTCCGAGCCTCCGATCCGGTCCGCGGCCGCCACGATCTCGGAGACTTCTTCATCGCCAGCACCGTCCTCGTGGCCGAGATACGCCAAGCCGTCGACAAGATTCCCCACGCGGCCGCTACCCGGATCACCTGCACCACCGACGACCAGCAGTACCTGGCTGACGTCACCATCGAGATCATCGCCGCCTACGGCACCCACCTGTTGACCCTCGCCGAAAACGTCCATCGCGCTGCCGCTGTCACACTCGGCGAAATCCTCGGTGATCTCGCACCCCCTGGTGGCTCCATCCACGTCCACGTCCACATCGGCGACATCACCGACGACCCTCGCGACGTGCTTTAGCAGTCCTCGCCCGCGCGTCTGCGCCATGCCGACTATTTCCAACACCCGGCGGACAGGTGGTTGAACGTCGACGAGGCGCAGCACGACTCCCGTTCCGCGAACCTGATTGCCGGTCTGATCATCGCCCTGAACGTCTTCCTCATCCTCCGCACCTTGACGGCATGATCGTCCGTGCCGAGTCAGAAGAGCCCGGCGCTGCCGGCCGACGCCGCGGCCTCGGTCCTGCTGGCCACGCGCAGCTTACGCAGCAAGGTCGCCGTGAGCCGTTGACCGTCCGCTCCGAAACGTGCAACTCGACACCGACCGCGATGTTGGTCGCCTCCGCCGCGATGAGCCGCAGCAGCCGCCGCTCGGCGTCGTCGAGGTTCGCCCGCGGTTACCGGGTGCCACGACCGGGCAGGAGCAGCGCACCGAGCAGTCCGCCCGGAAGCACCACCCAGTTTGCATGCGTCGCGAATGCCCCGGTTCGGCGGCATCACGCGCTTCCGCCGGGACGACCGTGCAACAGCGCCATCGTCAAGGTCAGCGCCGCCGGCACCCTGCTCATCGGCGCCACTCGCGCGGGGAAGCTCGCCGGATCCCATCCCGGCCCCGCGGGAATCACCGCGGGACCCGGGCGGGCCGCAAGCACCGACGAGACCTGGCCTGGGCCGGCCGTGTCCTTGGTCTGTGACCAGATGATCACGACGGTCGGGCGCAGGCGTTCGGCCGCCCCAGCCAATGCCTGCGGCGGGACCCGTGCTCCCAGCACACACCCGTTCACCCCGGACTCGATCAACGCGGCGGCCAGGGCGTCCAAGGGCAACGACTGGCCTTCTTCTTCCGCACACGCCAACAGCACCTGCGGTCGGCCGCGTGGACGCCGGCCCATGGCCAGCGTCACAGACATGGAACGGGTGAATAGGCGCTCGGCCAGGACCAGCGTGCCGGTGTCGGCGCCCCGGCAGCACAGGCCGGTCCACACGGGCCGGATGAGCTGCTCCCACGTCCACACCACGCCATGATCGGCGATCGATGCCCGCACCACGGCCGCAGCATCGTCACCATCGAGGCGAATCGCGGCTCCGATCAACCTGCCGACGGCAGGCCCGGACCGGCAGCCAGCGACCTCCGACAAGAGCCGGTCGGTCCGCGACGAGGCAGGTGCGGTCATCAGGCTCCCCGGACGAAGCAACAGAGCACGCGATGGTGCCGCCGGGGACTGGGACGACCACTTACCACCACTCTGCGACTGCAGGTCAGCACCGTCGAGGAACGACCCAGCGACCTTGGGACCACGGTCATTTCGTGGCGGCGGCCTGTCTGACATTCTTCGCCGCCTCCGCGGCAGCGCCCGCATCACGGGCAAGATCAACATCACCTTCAGGCTGGGGTACGCACAGCAGCAGCGCACGGGGCCGCACGGTGACCAGCAACTGCTTGCCGGGCTCGATGAGATCCCCGTCGAGCTGGCGTGGCTGGATCCGGTTGCTCCGGATGTCAACCCGCGACGCGGTGAACGCCTCCATTCTCGGCACCGCCTCCTTGCGCCGCAGCACCGCCCAGCCGAGCGACGCCCAGTGCAGCAACGTTCTCGGACTGAGCACGGCCACATCCAGCAGACCATCGTCGGGCACCGCGTCGTTGAGCAGCCGCATCCCACCCTGCAACCGCCCGACGTTGCCCACGATCACCGTCTTCGGGCGCCGGGTCATGGTTCGCCGGTCATCGAGGGTAAGGCGGATCCGCATCGGACGGTCGCGGAGGTGCTTTGCCGCTCCGACGACGTACGCGAGCCACCCGATGTGCTTCTTCGCCGTGTCGTTGGTCGCGTCAAGCA
Organism: Actinoplanes sp. NPDC051388; assembly: GCF_055586225.1. Classification (NCBI taxonomy): domain Bacteria; kingdom Bacillati; phylum Actinomycetota; class Actinomycetes; order Micromonosporales; family Micromonosporaceae; genus Actinoplanes; species Actinoplanes sp. NPDC051388. The sequence goes on from NZ_JBVJIP010000011.1 coordinate 230,152, forward strand.
TGTGGCCGTCGAAACCCATCCCGGCCATCACGGCGAAGCTCTGCTCGCCGACGGAGCCGACGTCGATGCGGCGTCGTCCGCCCTGCAGCACCACCTCGACACCGGTGGCGGCGTCTCCGGTGAGACCGAGGTTGGTGGCCAGCAGGTTGCCGGTGCCGGCGGGCAGGATGGCCAAGGCGACGTCGCTACCCGCGAGGGCGGTGACGCAGGCCATCACGGTGCCGTCACCGCCACAGGCGAACACGAGCTCGGCACCGCGTCGTACGGCTTCAGCTGCCTGGCCCGCGCCCGGGTCGCCGACAGTCGTCTCCAGCCACATCGGCTCCGGCCATCCGGCGTCCGCAAGCCCGCCGGCGATGGTCCGGCGCAGCAAATCGAGGTCAGAGACCTTCACGGGGTTCACGACGACAGCCGAGCGCAGGGCGCCGGCCCGGAGTTTGTTCATGGCGGAAATCCTCACCGTCTTGGCCGCCGAATCGAGCGGCGGCACGCGGACACGGAAAGCGCCGCCGGCCCGGGCTTCCCGGGCCGGCGGCGGTCATCTTCAGTCGTCAGTGGTCGACAGCGTCGCGGCTGCCGGACTTCGCCAGCCCGCGGCTGACCAGGTATCCGATGGTCAGCAGGACCACGAAGAACCAGGCCCGGTCGGCGCGGAAGAAGTCACCGGCAGCGCCGTTGTCACCGTTGCCGTTGCCGTCGACCACCACGGACGCGATCAGCACGCCCAGGGTGACCACCACGTACGCGATGAACTCCGTGGTCTTGAACGCGGCCTTGGTCTCGGCGAGCCGGCGGCTGCGAACCCCATCGACCGAAGCGGCGTCATGCCGGGAAATGCCAGCAGTCGAGCTTGTCATGTTGTCTCCTGTACGACTTACTTTCGTGGAACCACACGCCAAATCGACGGTGGTGCAGTTCGATGGATGACGTGACCTGCTACCCGTCGGCTTGGTCGGGAACCCCAAGCGGTGCAACCGGTCCACGTTCGTCCTATGTAGACTGCCCCGGGTAGGGACAGCCAAACGCGATTCGATGACCCGCTGTGGTGCTTGAAGTCTCATTCGCTGAGTGCGGCCATCGTGCTGTGCGCAGCGCCGCCCAGGCTGTGGCCGACGACGGGTGCCCGAGCACGACCAGTAGGTCGCGAAGCGATGCGGCGAATGCCGAGCGAGTAGTCGCCGGCCGGTGCGTCCGAGTCGTAGCGCGGTCCGAAGTGGGTGTTGGTGATGTGGAATCTCCAGAGAAATACGGAAAGGGACGACGTCGGGGCTTCAACGCGGTGCGGATGCCCTCAGCCGCGCGCTGCAAACCGATTGTGACCAGTGCGGCAATGACATACACCACGTCGGCACCTTTGCTCCGGGATCAGGCTTCTCGTGGGGTGGGCGATGAGGGCAGCACGTGAGCCGGTTCAGATGGGTCAACTGCGTCGCCGGATCGTTGATGCCGATGGACAACCAGGCGATCAAGGCGAACCTCAGATGCGCCATCCCGTTTGCCGCGCCGAGCCCGTGTCCGGCAACTTGGATCTTCAGCGGCGCGCTGCCGGAGCCCCACGCGACTTCATGGCCCCAAAGACGTGCGGCGAATTGTTGTGCCACGTAAGCCCTGAACCAGCCTCGACCCACCTGCATGCCCTGCCTAACGTCGTGCGGTCTTACATCGTGCGGTGACCACATTTCCACCGCTGTGCCGAGCGAGCCACGGAATGGTCCGGGCCTGCTCAAGGCTCGACCTGCTTCGTCAGCGTCTCGATTGTCTCTGATGTCAACGAGAAGAACCTGGAATGTCGCGGCAGGAACGCCCCGCCGGTGGACGCACTCGACGCGGTCACCAGTGAGCTCGCCGCGGCCCTGAGCGCCCGTAGCGTTTCCTTTTTGATCGCGGACCTCAGCGGCCGGGCCTTGGTCCGGCTGGCACACGCGCCCTTCGACGGCTCCGACGCGGCACGCCATCGCGGTGATGAGGCGGCCACCGTTCTGCCCTTCGACGGCGGCCCCGCCGAGCAGGCGCTGCGCACCCAGACGGTGCAGACTCTCGCGCTGCCCGACGGGTGGACAGTGCTGGCGCCGGTGACCGATCGCGGCGAGGTGATCGGTCTGCTGGAGATGATCCTGCCGGACGAGCCGGTTCCGCAGGTGCTGCGGGAGATCGCCCGCACGGCGCACGCACTGGCGTTCGTGGTGATCGCCAACCGGCGGCACACCGACCTGTTCGAGTGGGGCCAGCGCACGACCCCGTTCACCCTCTCCGCGGAGATCCAACGCCGCCTGCTTCCCGCCTCCTTCACGTGCGAAGCCAGCGCGTTCACCCTGTCGGCCTGGCTCGAGCCGGCCGCGAGTATCGGCGGGGACACTTTCGACTACAGCCTGGGCCGCGACGTGCTGCACTTCAGCGTCACCGACGCGATGGGTCACGGCGTGGCAAGCGCGCTGACGGCCACCCTCGGCGTGGGCAGTCTGCGCAACAGCCGCCGCCGTGAGGCCGATCTGGTCGAGCAGGCCGTCGCGGCGAATGCCGCCCTGATCGAGAACGCCGTCGTGCCCGGCGGCTACCTGACCGCGGTGCTCGGCCGCCTTGACCTGCGCACCGGTAGCTGCTCGATGCTCAATGCCGGGCACGTGCCACCGCTGCTGGTGCGCGACGGCGACACCCGGGAGCTGCGACCACCCGGCAATGTCGGCCTCGGCATGTTCGCCAGGTCCAGCTTCCACGCCGGCGAGATCCCGCTTCGACCGGGCGACCGCCTGGTAGTGCTCACTGACGGCATGCACGAACGCAAGGCCGCCCACCTCGACCTGCCGGCACGGTTACGCGAACTGGCTCCCCTGCATCCGCGCGAAGCCGTACGGTCGCTCGCCGACGCGAACGGAGCACCAGCGCCGGCGCGGACCCGGCCCGAACCAGCGACGCGCTGCCGGACTGAGTCATCGCCTGTCACCCCGTCGCGCTGGTGGCGAGCGCCACCACGGACATCCGGCCCTGAGCTCGCGCACTCAAGAGGCATCGGCGGGAAGCCGATGCACGCCCCGTGGCGTGGCACTCGACAGCGCCCTGACGCGCTGCTCCAATTCCTCGTCGGCGCCGGTCATCCGGTCGCTGTGCTGGCGCAGATTCTCCGCGACCAGTCTTTGACCGCCAGAATGAGTCGGCCTGAGGCACGGTGCTGGTGTTGCCACCGGTCCGTTCCCTGGACCGCTCGCGGTGACAAAGCGGGTCACGGCAGGAGCGCGAGCAGGGAAGTCGCGACCAGCAGGGCAGCGAGTGCGATGTTCACTGCTCGGGAGAGCCGGGGTCTGCTCATGACCGGCACAATCAGCCGACCAGCGAGCAGCCAGATCACATGAATTCCCACCACCACGGCCGCGAGCAGCGGGATCTTCAATGCGGCGTCAAGGAGTGCAGTGTCTGCCAGCCGGGCGCTGGCCACGACCGCCGTGATCGCGATCCATGCCTTGGGGTTGATGAGGCCGAGGATCAGCCCGTCGAGGAGTCTGGGGTGGTGCTCGGCCTGGGCCCGTTTGTTCAGCGGCGGCGCGGTCGCGATGTGGTAGGCCAGCCACAGAATGTATGCGGTGCCGACGATGAGCAGCGCCCAGCGCAACGCCGGCACGGTCAGCAGAACCGCGGTGATCCCGGTCGTGGCGGCAAGGAGTACGACGATCGTGCCGGCGATCAGGCCGAGACAGTACGCCGCGCTACGCCGGACGCCGTACGCGACAGACGCGCCGACCAGGCTGATGGTCGAGGGGCCGGGACTGCCCATGATCGTCAATGCCGAGAAGATCAGCGTGCCGGCCGCGCCGATCGGCACCTCTGGCAGCGCGGTCGACGAGGGCAGACCGTAGGGTTGGGTCATGGCCGGAAAGTTAACGGCGGCGGACCGGCAGGGTCTTGAACGATCCTGCACGTGGTCCGAGTCGATCCGGTTCGGCGCGGGTGCGCCGGGCCTGGACCGTGCCTCGGTGACGCTGTCGCGCACTGCCTTTGCGCCGCACCGGCACGACGCCTACGCAGTCGGCGTCACCACCGGCGGCGTGCAGATCTTCCGCTACCGCGGTGCCCGTCGGATATGTCTTCCAGGTCAACTACATGTGCTGTACCCGGACGAGCTACATGACGGTGCGCCCGGAACCGCTGACGGGTTCTCGTACCGGATCGTCTATCTGGCTCCGGAACTGATCCGCGAGGCTTCGTCCGGCAATCCGCTGCCGTTCGTCGCCGACCCCGTCCAGCCCGTACGTCGGTCGGTGGCCCCGCTGGCCGACGCACTCACCTCGTTATTGGCCGACCTGGCCGAGCCGATCGGCCGGCTGCGCGCGGTGGAGGCCGCGGTGGCGGTCGCCGACGGCCTCGCTCATCTAGCCGAACGTGTGCCACGCCGACCGGCGATGCTCGACGCGCGGGCGGTCGGGCTGGTGCGCGACTATCTGGTCGCGCACGCGTGCGAGCCGATCAGCGCGGACACGCTCGAACGGGTGGCCGGCACCGATAGATACACGATCGTGCGTCATTTCAAGGCCGCCTATGGCACGACGCCTGACCGGTACCGTGTGCTGCGCCGGCTCGACCTTGCGCGGGCGGCGATCGGTGCCGGACGGTCGTTGGCGAGGGCTGCCGCCGACGCCGGCTTCGCCGATCAGAGCCACCTCACGAGGCAGTTCAAGCGGGCCTACGGCATGACACCGGGCCACTGGCGGCGCCTCACCGGCGCGGCTGCGCCTGATGCGGCCGTGGGAGGAGACGGACATCATCGTTGAGCACGCCAGGATCAGGCTTACGGTCGGGGAGCCACCGCTGCAGCCCGAATGCCGGGCTCGGCTGGTCTACGTGCCCGTCGAACCTGACCTGGTCGCCGAAGGGGAAGCCGATACAGCCCTCGACGGCATTTCGGGAGAGCCCGCCACGTACGGCTCCGCCTCGATCTGCACCCGCACGACGTGATGCTGGTCGCCGACCTCGCATATCAATGACGACGCGCGAGGCCAAGGCCGATCAGCGCTTGAGCGCCAGACCGCCAAAGACCGAAACCTGCTCTGGGGGCGGCGCGTCGTCGCTATCGCGCCGCCATTGGCTGACGACCTCGATACCAGGTGCCTGCAGCTGGAGACCGTCGAAGAAGTGCCGAAACTGCTCGCGGCTACGCGCGGTGAATCCGTGCCCGCCTGGGATATCCCTCGCGGCGAACGCTTCGGCGATTCCGGCGGGCAGAAGGTCGTCTGTCGCGTGCGACGCGGCGAGGTAGCTGCCGGTCGGGAGCGCGTCCATCAACGTCTTGGTGGCGGCGTAAGCCTGTTCCGTGTCGGGCAGGAAGTGCAAGACGGCGACGAGTAGCAGCGCGATGGGCTGGTCCAAGTCGAACGTCGCGGCCAGCGCCGAATCGGTGAGGACCTGCCCGGGCTGGCGAAGGTCCGCATCAACGTACGCGGTCCTGCCTTGTGGACCACTCGTGAGAAGAGCGCGTGCGTGCGCAAGTACCAACGGATCGTTGTCGACGTACACGACGCGGGCGCGTGCGTCGATGGCTTGGGCGACCTCGTGGGTGTTGTCCGCGGTAGGCAGACCGGTGCCGATGTCGAGGAATTGGCGGATTCCGGCTCCAGCGGCCAGGTAGCGCACGACGCGACGCAGGAATCGGCGGTTCTCTAAGGCAGCGGTGCGGATGTGTGGGTAGACCGCTTCGATCGCGTCACCTGACTCCCGGTCGGCTGCGAAGTTGTCTTTGCCGCCGAGCCAGTAGTTGTAGCGCCGTGCAGGGTGGGCGACTGTGGTATCGATCGTCCGCGCTGGCTGGTCGAAGTTCATCGGTGTCTGCCTCGTGGTAGAAGGTCGCGCCGTTGGGATTGACGGCGGCGGGGCGGTAGCCGGCCCGGTGGGGGGCATCCGGGCCGGCCGGCTCAACGGCGTCTTACGGGGCGGTCGCGGACGGGACGGCCGGCAGTCGCCATGCCGGGTACAGCAGCAACCCGTCGCGAGTGATGCGGTAAGCGGGCCGGGGACGGTAGCCGTACCGGGCGTAGAAACGGAGGTTGCGGGAGCCAGTCGCCTCGAGGTAGGCGGATTCGCCAGCGGCATCGAGGCGGGCGTGGTGGTGGTCGAGCAGAGTGCCACCCAGACCGCGGCTTTGGTGGTCTGGGTGTACGGCTAGAAATGCAAGGTAGTGATGGGGCCGGTCGTACGGATGGTGGTTGTGCATCGCCAGATCAAGCGCCTCAAAGCGCGGGTGAAACTGTGCGGTGATCTTCGCGAGACGACTGTCGTAGTGCGGCAGCTCAGGTAGTGGGTGGCCATCAATCGAATACCAGACCGCTACGGCTGTACCGTCCTCTGTCATCTCCACCTGCCCATGGGTGAAGGCATGTTCGACCATCAGGGCGAAGTAGGGCGGATAGAGGCGGGCTCGGGTGTTCAGGTGTGGGATGAGCCAAGAGGCGAGATCACCGTGCAGGAACGCCTCGGCCAACAGCTCGCTGACCGCGTCTGCGTCGCGCACGACGGCAGGCCGGATGTTCCCGGGATGGTGGGTGTCAGTCATCGCATCTCACCGCCCTCGGCCCGCAAGGAGAGGGTCGGCGACAGCGCTCGCCGCGCCGTTGCCGATATTTGCGTACACGCCGGGCCTGCGGGCCTTGAGGAAGAGCGCCCAACCGGTGCCCGCTACGGCGGCGACGGCATAGACGGCCGGGAGTTGCCAACGCAACGGCGAGGCGGGATCGATGCCGAGCAGGACGGCGGACTGCAATAGGGTCACGACGAGAACCGCACCCAGTCCGAGCGTGGCGACGGCTGGAGCGATGATGCCACGACCGGTTCCGACGTGCCGCCGTTGGTAAGAGTCGGAGAAGTATGCAACGACCGCGGCGGAGGTCACGGTCATGAGAATCAGCACGCCGAGCCCGCCAAGGACGGTGAGCCAGAAGAACATCCGAGTGAAGGGATCCCAGGCGGCCAGAACGTATGTGGCGATGACCGCGACCGCGATCGAAGTCTGGGTGAGAGAGCCGGCAATCGGGGCGCGTGTGGACGGGCTGGTCCGACCCAGGAATCGCGGGAGGACGCCTTCGCGGCCAAGCGCGAAGAGGTAGCGCGCCGCGGTGTTGTGGAAGGCGAGCAGGGCGGCGAACAGGCTGGTGACAAACAGGAGCCGGCCGAGGGTGATCACGATCGCAGGCAGGTACGGGCCACTGAGATTAAAGATCAGTTCGGAGCCTTCAGCTGTGGCCCGTTGCACGATGGCCGCTTCGCCGGTGGCGACAGGCATCGCCCAGGCGCAAAAGGCATACAGCAGCCCGATGATCGCCAGAGCGAGGTAAGTGGCTCGGGCGACCGTCTTGTGGGGATCCCGAGACTCCTCACTGAATACGGCCGTGCCTTCAAAGCCCACGTAGCCGGCGATTGCCGTCGCCAGAGCCGCACCCAGCCCTCCAATGAACAGATTGGAGGGTGACAGAGTGGTGAAAGAGACGTGCCCGCCAGCCGGGTGCGCCACCTGAACGATGGCGAGGACGACCGCTACGGCGATCTCTGCGATCAGCAAAATCGCCAGCACGCGGCTGTTCAGGTCGATACGGCGACCGCCGAGCACCGCGATCAGACACCACGCGACCAACGCCCACATCCACCACGGAGCCGACAGCCCGGCCTCGGCCCGCATGAAGCCGCTCATCACAACGCCGAACCCGCCATACAGCCCGGTCTGCATCAAGTTGTAGGCCACCACGGCGACGAACGCCGCGGCGACACCGGCCGGTCTGCCGAGGCCGTGCGTGACATAGGTATAGAACGCACCGGCATTGACCACGCGCCGAGACATCGCGACATATCCGATGGAGAACACGGCCAGGAGCAGCGCAACAACGACGTATCCCAGCGGGATGCCAGTGATTCCGGTGACTGCGAATCCCGCTGTGGCGCCACCGGCGACCACGGTCAGCGGCGCTGCAGCGGCCATCACGGTGAACACCAGCGACCAAACGCCCAGTCGTGATCGGGCGAGTGCGAGTGTCACATTTGTGTCCAGTCGATGGGTTGGAGTGGTCGACGGGGAAGACAAGGTGATCGGCTCCTGAGAAGGGTTGGTGGTCGGTCCTGAGCTAGGCGATCGTGGCGACTGCAGCGCCGACAGCAGCCTCCGTATGAGTCAATAGCGCGTTGACAGCCGGTGGCGCGCCATCGATCTCCCGACGCAGTCCGGCCGTGAGCTCCGCTGCCGTGCCGGTCAGCACAACCCGATGTAGGTCCGTGGCCAAGATGAGTCCGCCGAGGACTACATCGACGGCATCCAGACGCCGACCCGTACGCAGCAGAGTGGACAGCCGCGCCCACGGCCAAGCCGCCTCGTTGATGTCCAGTGGCACGTATCGGGTCGTGCGGCGCAGGAGAACCCGGCGACGCTCTTCCCGAACGTGGCCGGAGCGGACCATCCTTGCCGCAACCCCGCCGTAGGCGCTCCGCGCCAAGAACGCCAGCCACGTGCGCACCGGATGGTTGACCGGCTCCTTGGCGAGTTGGTCCAAGACGGTATGTGCCAGCGCGTCGCGCGGCGCCACGATCCCCCGGACGATCACCATGCCGTCGCAAACATTCAGGTGACCGGCCAGCACGAGTTCTCCCAGCAACGCTGCAGCCAACCCCAGGGCCGCCACGTCCGAGTGAAGAATCAGGGTGCCGTCGGCATCACGATGCACGACGCGAAACATGTCGTCGGCCAGCAATGGCCAGCGCGCGAAGACGGGAGCCGACGAACGAGGGAGTGGGACTGCCGTCATTCCGTCAGCCGCATGGCGGGCGCGAGACGACCTAGGCGGCTGCCAGGATCTGTGACCTTGTTGCGGCTCGCCGTTTACGAACGACATTCGTAGCTCACCTCGTCCGCCTCTACCGGCGCCGCTCCGGCCGGCCATCGCGGACGCCGGTCAAACCGTCCGGGCCGCGAGGCTTGCGGCATCGGATCTGTCCCTGGAGGGTCAGATGTCAACGCAGTCATCAATGGCTGCCCTCCCCATGCGAAGGATGAATGGATGTGTTTCGACTACCCCGCCGCACAACGCGTGGGTCGATGCATAAAGGATCACTTTGGACACTGCCGCCAGGGAATACCGAGATCTGGTCTGACCTGACGCTCCGACGGCCGGACCTATACATCCATCTCACTCAGCGGGCAGCCGCAGATCCGCTACGAGGGCGTTCACGTGGCCGAAGAACTTGACGTCGCGCTGTCCGCGGCCCGCGCTGCAGGCGTTTGACTGGGTCAGGTTCAAGTCGGTACCGAAGGTCGGACGCAAAGTGAGCATTCCTCCGGGACACTCCCAGGCCAATCATGGGTACGCATGCCGCCTTCAATCGGAAGGCACAGATCACCTCGACCAGCCCAATGCGAGTCGATTCAAGCAACCGAGGAACGCGATGATTGCATCCGCCAAGCCCGTCGCATGGGGGCGTGTGGCCGCGGCACCGGACGGCGTGAACCCCGCTCGGGCGCGGCACGCCGTGCGCGAACTGATGTACCGGCCGAGTTTGAACGTGCGAGACCTTATGGCACCGCTACTGGTCCTCCCGGAGGACCTCGACGGCGCCGGTCTTCCCGGAGCGGTGCCACTTTCTGGGGTGGCATCGACCGTGCGCCGATGGGCCCAGCTCGGCATCCGAGGCGTGAAGATCTTCGCCTATGGCGATCGTCGCGACCCAGGCGCATCAGCCGCCCTCGAGCCGGGCAACAGAATGCTGGCCGCGATCGCGGCCGTGAAGGCCGCTGCACCCGAGATCGTCGTCACCACGGAGGTGTGCGGCTGCGCCTGGACCATCCACGGTGAATGCGGATTGCTCACCCGCGCCGGCACGTTCGATCGCGCCGCGACCTATGCGCTGATGGCTTCCATGGCCGTCGCTCACGCCCGCGAAGGCGTCGACGTGGTATCGCCGACCGCCATGATCGACGGCTCGGTGCGTGCCGTCCGGGACGCGCTGACGGGCGAAGGGTGGCCAGAGGTCGGCGTGTGCCCCAGCTTGGCGGTTCACACCACCCTCTACGGACCGTTCAAGGAACTCATGGGCACCAACCCGGCCCGCGGGAACCGACGAGGGCTCCAACTCGAACCCGGAAGGGCAGACCGCGACATCGTCATGCAAGCCGAACGATGGCTCGCCGAAGGCGCCGACTCGCTCACTCTGCAGCCGGTCATGACATGCGTAGATCTTCTCGTACGGCTGCGTGCACAGGTGCGAGTGCCGCTAATCGCCTACTCGACATCAGGGGAACACAACGTCCTGCGCGCACTGGGCGACGACGGTTCGCTCGAGTACCACGCCAGTCTCGCCCGAGCAGGCGCTGATCTGATCCTCACCTACGCCGCCGAACAACTGGCGCGAAGGTTGCAAGGAGACACCCGATGACTCGGGCACCACTGACCGACCGGCCATGGCGACGACCTGGCGAACTGGACGAGATCCTCCGCGACGCCGAGGGCATCAATTTCACGATGTCGTGTGAGGAACGCACCGGTGCCTTCCTCGCTGTCCTCGCCGCCAGCAAAGCCGGCGGCCGGCTTCTCGAACTCGGCACTGGCGTCGGCGCCGGGACTGCGTGGCTGCTCGATGCGATGACTGACGATTCGACCCTGATCTCCGTCGAAAGGGATCCCGTCGCTCAGGCCGTTGCAGTCACTCGTCTGGGTGACGATCCACGCCTGCAACTCGTCGAGCAAGACGCCGCGGAGTGGCTGGACACCTATGGAGGTCCCGACTTCGATCTCGCCTACGTCGACTGCCGACCTGGCAAGTTCACCCACCTCGATCGCTTGATCCAGATTCTCAGGCCTGGGGCGCTGTATCTCGGCGACGATCTGCTTCCCCAACCCACCTGGCCAGAGGACCATCAGGAGCGCGTCACCGCCTTCCTCGACCAGCTCCCTCACCAGCAGATGCTGCGGCCTGTCGTCATGCGCTGGGCGTCAGGTCTCGTCGTCGCCGCCCGCACGTGACGACTACCCTCAGCGACATGTCAGCCCCACGCGCCGTGCGTATTGGCACTCGCTCTTCTCCCATGGCGCTCGCCCAGGTCGAGCGCGTCCGTCAGATGATCGCCGAGCTTCACCCGGACACGATCGTCGACGTCATGTCGATGTCGACCAGCGGGGACCGATGGCAGGGGTCGCTCGCCTCTCTCGGCGGCAAGGGCGCTTTCACCAAGGAGATCGACCAGGTGCTGTGCGACGGGCGCGTCGACCTCGTCGTCCACTGCGTCAAGGACGTGCCAGGTGACCGTCCGGCCCCGGCCGGCACCACCATGGCTGCCTACCTGGCCCGTGACGATGTCCGCGACTGCCTCGTGCACCCAGCCGGCATTCACATGGACGACCTGCCCGCCGGAACGCGCATCGGTACCTCCGCTGTCCGGCGGACTGCGCAGCTCGCCCTGCACTGGCCCCACCTGACACCCGTACCGATCCGCGGCAACGCCAACTCCCGGCTCGCGAAACTCGACAACGGCGATGAGTACGACGCCTTGTTGCTGGCCGTCTCCGGCCTCCATCGGATCGGCTCGGCCGATCGCATCACCCACTCGATCGGCGTCGATACCTTCGTTCCGGCCGTCGGCTCTGGCACCCTTGTCCTGCAGTGCCGCGACGACGACACTTCGACGCGCGAACTCGCCGCCGCTCTCGGCGACGCCGACGCGTACCGAGAAACCATCGCCGAGCGGACGATGCTGCACATCCTCCAAGGCAACTGCCACTCACCTATCGCCGGTCTGGCCCGCACGGAGCCCGACGGCCGGCTGAACCTCCGCGCCCGAGTCATCAGCCTGGATGGCAAACACGTCCTCGACGTCCACGAGTGGGCCGATGACCCGATCACCCTCGGAACGTCAGTCGCCGCAGCTTTGCTGCGACAAGGAGCTCGGGAGATTCTTCAATAGATTGGAACATCGGATAGTGCCTCAATCGCTGCAAGTAATGATTAAACATCGAGACCGCATTAGTCAGCAGTTCGCCGAAAGTATCGACGCTGCGATCTAGCAAAGCCGAGGTGTCAGGGTCATGCTAGGTGTACGAGCAACGACCGACCCTGAGCAAGCGGTTCGACCACTGGGGGACTATTGCCTCGCCACATGGACGCGATAATCACACCCAACACATTGCTGAGCGCGGCCCGCAGGCGGTTAACGTCGCCGACACGGCCCAAGGTGGCCATGTCGCGAGCCGAACTGGCGGACGCGGTCAACGCCGCGTTAGACCGCACCTACCCCGGGCGCAGTCTCGCGTCTGTCTACGTCGACGCGCGGTGGGTCGGCAAGCTCGAACGCGGAGAGCACCGCTGGCCGAGCGTCGAACGGCGTACCGCTTTGCGCGCGGTTTTCCACGCTCCCGCAGACGCGGATCTCGGCCTGTACAACCCGCGCCGGAGTCTGGCAGACCGTGCCTGCGGCGAAGGAGTCACTCCAGCATCGGCGGAACTCGCCTCACTTGCCAGCTCTCCCCCGCCGCATCCCGCCTCGAGTTCGCACCCAACCAACCAATCGGACAACGTCGTCGACGAAGAATTGGTAGGACTCGTCTCGGCTTTAGGTGAGAAGGGTATCGACAGCGCGACGTTGACCGCGGCCGAACTCACCGGCGATTGGCTCGACCAGAACTTCGCCCGGCTCGGACCCGGCGACTCGTTGACACGGGTGCGGAATATGTTGAGGGCAGTAACCGAGCAGCTCCACCAGCCACAGTCCATAGACCGTCAACGCAGGCTCGTGGCATTGGCCGGCAGGCTCGCCGGACTTCGGGCATGGGGATGCTTCGACGTCGACCAGCACAGCTCGGCCGAGCATTGGTATGGCGCAGCGGTGACCGCCGCGGAGAGCGCCGAGGCGTGGAGCCTTGGCGCCTGGCTGCTTGGGGCCCAGAGCCTTGTCCCTTGGCATCGACGCGATCATCGACGAACCGAAGAGCTGATCAGGCGTGGCATCTACTTCGCCGGCAATGGCGCAGACAGCACAACGGTCGCCTGGCTGCACGCCCTCCTCGCTCGAGCTCGCGCGAAGCTCGGAGACGTGACCGGCTTCGAGGCTGCTTACGGCCTAGCAGAGGAGGCGGCCGACTTCTCCAATGAGCGCGACCGCCGACACGGCATGGACTTCAGCGGTGGTCTGCTCGACCTGCGGTACTACGCCGGCACCAGCAGACTCCTGCTCCGCCAGCCCGCAAAGGCGGTGGCCTCGCTGGAAGGATCGTTGGGTTCGCTCCCGGATTCCCATGCGAAAGCTCGTGCCGTTCTCACGCTGACGATCGCCGACGCGGCCGTGCAGACCGACGACGTGGATCAAGCGGTCGAACTCACCCGTTACGCCTTATCATCCGCCGGGCACCAGCCGATCCTGCCGATCCTGCAACAGGCTCGCGGGATTCGCCGCAGGGTGTCGCAGCGCGACCCGCGCCTGGTCAGCGAACTCGATCAGGACCTAGCGTCGTTCGCCCGGTCCTTGGAACAAGCATCCGCCGGGGTCGAATCGTGAACCTGACGGGCCTGGGGATCTGGACCGCGCAGTTCGACTTTCACCCGGCTGCAACGGTCCGAGAAACCGTCGAAGAGCTTGAGGACCTGGGCTACGGGTCGATCTGGGTGGGCGAGAACCGGGGTCGTGAGCCCATCAGCCAGTCCGCGCTGTTGCTCGGCGCGACGAGCCACATGGTGGTCGCGACGGCCGTGGCGAACATCTGGGCCCGCGACCCGCTGTCGCTGCTAGCCGCCCAGCAAACCTTGAGCGAGGCGTACCCGGATCGCTTCGTCCTGGGTATTGGCGTCAGCCACGCCAAGCTCGTCAACGACGTCCGCGGTCTCCAATACAGCCGGCCACTTCAGGCCATGACGGACTATCTCGACGCGATGGCCGACCTCTCCGATCAATACCGCGCAGTGCGAGCGACGAACACCACGCGGATCCTCGGCGCACTCGGACCTCGCATGATGGAGCTCGCGACAACGAAAGCCGACGGCGCCCACACCTACCTCGTCACACCCGAACACACGAGCAATGCCAGGCAGATCCTCGGGCCCACGAAGCTGCTCATCCCTGAGCAAGCCGTCGTGCTCGAACGTGACCCCACCCTCGCCCGCGAAATCGCACGCGGCCACGTCCGACGCTACCTACGCCTTCGCAGCTACACCGAGAACCTCCGGCGAGCCGGATTCGACGCGTCGGATTTCGAGCACGACGGTAGTGACCGCTTGGTCGACGCACTGGTTGCCTGGGGCGACGAGGAAGCAGTTGCGGCAAGGGTCGAACAGCACCGGAAAGCCGGCGCCGACCACGTCTGCCTTCAAGTACTCGACAAAGACCCGCACGCTCTGCCTCGAACGCAGTGGCGGCGCCTCGCCGGGATCGCCCGTCCCTAGACGCAGGAAGCCATTCACGGCGACCCTCATCACTTCCGAAGCCGACAGATCCGTCCCTCGGAGGACAGGGCACCCTGGAGGACCAGGCGCAGGGGCTCTTCGTTGGGATCCATTGAAGTCTTAGTACGCGTGTTTGATGATGGCGGCGTGATCACCGACCCGTCGGCGGCTCAGCCAGAGGCAACGGCTCGCCCTCGCCGAGGTCAGCGGCGCCGGGCAGCGGTGCTGCTTCGGCAATGGCGCAGACCTGTCGCGGGAGGTAGCGCTCGCCGAGCTGCGCGAGTCGACCACCGACCCGGTGGAAGCCAACGGGGCGAGCGCTTACCCTCGTGCCGAGCTGACAGAGGTCGCGGTCTGGAGAGCGGCTCGATTGAGTCCCATGGTCTTCCGAGGTAGCGGCGGTGTGCTCACGACGGGAGCTCGGCCGGTCGGACGAGGTTGCGCTGGTAGGCGATGACGACCAGTTGTGCGCGGTCGCGTGCGTCGAGCTTGGCCATCGTGCGGTTCAGGTGGGACTTCACGGTCAAGGGAGAGAGGTGCAGCCGGGCGGCGATGTCCTGGTTGGACAGGCCGTACGCCACCAGGGTCAGGACCTCGCGCTCGCGGTCGGTGAGGACGTTCAGGTTCGGTGCGGCGGGGAGGGTGCCGGCGACCGGCTGGCTGAGGAAGTGGTCGATGAGGTCTTTGGTCGCCGCGGGAGAGAGCAGTGCTTCGCCGCGGGCGACCACGCGGATCGCGTGCAGCAGGTCGGCCGGTTCGACATGTTTGCCGAGGAATCCGCTGGCTCCGGCGCGCAGGGCGAGGACGACGTTCTCCTCGCCTTCGAAGGTGGTCAGCACCAGCACGCGTACGCCGGAAAGGTCTTCTGCCTCGGCGATGTGCCGGGTCGCGTCGAGGCCGTCCATCCCCGGCATGCGGAGGTCCATGAGGACGACGTCGGCCCGGCAGGAGCGGGCCAGGTCCACGGCCTGAAGCCCGTCGCTGGCCTCGCCGACGACCTCGATGTCGGGCTCGGCCTCGACGAACATGCGGAATCCGGCGCGGATCAGCGGCTGGTCGTCGGCCAGCAGCACCCGGATCGTCATCGTGCGGCCCGGTCCGCGGGGACGGGAAGGTCGACGTGGACGGCGAAGCGGTCGGGGCCGGACCGGCCGGCCGCGAAGCTTCCGCCGTTCGCGGTGGCCCGTTCGCGCATGCCGACGATGCCGTAGCCGGCGCCCTGGTCGCGGTCGCCGATGGTGTTGGTGACGTCGACGGTGACCGTTTCCGGGCCGTAGGTGACGGCGAGCCGGGCGGTGCCGTCGCCGTATTTGTGGGCGTTGGTGAGGGCTTCCCGGGTGATCAGGTACGCGGCCAGGTCGGTGATCAGCGGCAGGTCCCGGGCCGCGCCGACCTGGCGGTGTTCGATGCGCAGGCCGGCCGAGGTGAGGGCGGCGATAAGTTCGGGGAGTCGTGCGAGGCCGCGCGGCGGTTCGATGCTCGCGGTGGCGTCCGGCCGTTGGGGCGAGCCGCGTAGCAGCCCGACGACCGAGGTCATCTCCCGGAGCGCCGAGTCGGAGGCGCGGATGATGTTGTCGAGCGCCGGGGCGACCGCCTCCGGGCGGCGGGCCAGCACGTGTTTCGCCCCGCTCGCCTGGACGCGGACGACTGCGATGTGGTGGGCGACGACGTCGTGCAGGTCGCGGGCGATGCGCATCCGTTCCTGCGCCACCCGGAGCCGGGCCTCGTCGTCGCGGGACTGCTCGGCCCGGCGGGCGCGTTCCTCGACCTCGGCGACATAGGCCCGCTGGATCCGGCGCGCGTCGCCGACCGCGGTTCCCAGGCCGACCCACGCGAGCATCCCTAGGTTGTCCCCGCCGGCGACGCCCGCCAGGCATCCGGCGAGCACCAGCGGGGTGGCGACCGCGCCGGCGGTGAGCCAGGCCGAGCGGCGCTCGGCCCGGGTCGCGTACGTGTAGAGCAGCACTGTCGTCGCGGCGGTCAGCATCGGTTGCTGCTGGTGGGCAACCACAAGGAACGCGACATCCGCCGCCGTGCAAACGACCAGCGCGATCCGGTTGCACTGTCGCCGGAGGGTGGTGGCGAGCAACGACACCGCCAACGCGAGGACGTCGGAGGCGGTCGGTTGCCGCGCGGTGCGATCGATCAGCAGCATCCCGAGCGACACGGTTGCCAGGCCCAGGGCCAGGACGGCATCGCCGAGCATCCGACGCCGCCGCACCGCCTCCGCCACTCCGGTCCGGAGCCGATCCAGGAGCATGGCGCGACTATAGGAACGCACCGGGGGCGGACACATCGTCCAGCCGCAGCAGCGAACGCGGTCCTCCTGCTCCTGCGGGAGGAGCGGAAAGTGCCAACCACGGGAGGTAGCAAAGACGGTTCACGAGTGTCAATGTATACGACCATGGTCGCAACGACCACGGTCGTACTCGTATCCAGCAACTCTTCTCGACAAGGAGGTCGCATGACGACAAGGACAGGACGCCGACGACGCCTCGCCCTGGTGCCGGCCGCGTTGGGGGCGGTGCTCATGGTTGCCGGATGTTCGCCGGGCTCCACCGGATCCACCGGGACGGTCGCCTCACCGGCCACAAGCTCTCACGCAGGCCACAGCAGCGGCCCGGCCGCGCCGGTCGTACCGCTGCGGTCCGGCGAGCGGTTCGTCGATCTGGTGATGCCGCAGCCGTATACGCCGGCCCCGCCGAACGGCGGCACGGACGAGTACCGGTGCATCCTGGTCGACCCGGGCCTGACCGCGCCCGGCTTCCTGACCGGTTCCCAGTTCGCGCCGCAGAACGTGCCGATCGTCCACCACGCCCTGGTGAACCTGGTCAACCCCAAGGATGTCGCGGCCGCCCGGGCCAAGGACGCGGCGACGCCCGGCGAGGGCTGGACCTGCTTCGGCACCGACGACCTCGGGCCCGACCACCAGACCGAGTGGGTCGACACCTGGACCCCGAACGGCGCCGAGACCGTCCTGCGGCAGGACGTCGGCTTCCCTGTGCAGCCGGGCAGCCTGGTGCTGCTCCAGATCCACTACAACCTGCTGGCCGCGTCCGGTGACCGGGCGGACCGGTCCGGCGTACGGCTGCGGCTCACCAGCGGCACCCCGGCCACCAAGCCGCTCAACACGCTGCCGTTGCAGGCCCCGATCGAGTTGCCCTGCGCCCCCGGAGAAGCCGGTCCGTTGTGCGACCGGGCCACCGCGGTCGCCGACGTGACCAAGCGATTCGGCGCGGAGGTCGGCGAGACGGAGGGGCAACTGCTCCAGCAGTGCGGCAACGGCAAGCCGGCGCCCGGGGCCACCCAGCACTGCGACTACCCGGTGCCGCAGCCCATGCGGGTCTACGCCGCACTCGGTCACATGCACCTGCTCGGCCGCGCGATCAAGGTGGAGGTGAACCCGGGCAAGGCGACCGCGCGCACCGTGCTCGACGTGCCGGCATTCAACTTCGACGACCAGAAGTACGAGCAGCTGTCCGCCCCCATCGACCTCGAGCCCGGCGACAACGTGCGGGTCACCTGCACCCACGACGCGACCCTGCGCAAGCTCCTGCCACAGCTCAGCACCCTCCCGCCGCGATACGTGGTCTGGGGCGACGGCACGAGCGACGAGATGTGCATCGGGCTGCTCATCGCCTCACCCAGCACATGAAGCCACAGGTCAGACGCCACGACCATGGTCGCTACGACCATGGTCGTGGTACGGTTCCCCCATGACGTCGCATACTCCGGGACCCGCCGCTCGAAGCCGCCGGGAGCGCCCGGCGAAAGCCGCCCTGACCAGGCAGGGGATCATCGATGCCGCGCTCGGCATCCTCTCCCAGGAAGGCCTGGCCAAGGTCACCATGCGGCGGATCGCCGGGGTGCTCGACACCGGGCATGCATCTCTTTACGTGTACGTGCGGGACACCGAGGACCTGCACGCCCAGATCCTCGACGCGATGCTGGCGACGGTGGATCTCACCGGCGGCGGGACCTGGCGGGACCGGCTCAAGGGCTTGCTGGCCCGCTATGGCGAAGTGCTGCGCCGGCACCCCGAGCTTGCCCGCATGGCGCTGTCCACCCGGCCGAACGGCCCGCATTTCACCGCGATCGTCGAGCAGGTCCTCGCGCTGCTGCACGAGGGCGGCGCCGACGACCGTTCGGCGGCCTGGGGCGTCGATCTGCTCCTGCTGCTGCCCACGGCGCTGGCCGTCGAGCACAGCGCCGAGGTCACGCCGAAGCGCCAGGAGATGCGGATCTCCGACGTGGAGGCCCGCATCAAGGCCGCCGACCCGCAGCAATATCCGAACATCACCCGGCTCGGCGCCGAACTGGTCTCGGGCGACGGCCTGGCCCGCGGCCTCTGGTCCATGGATGTGGTGCTCGATGGCATTCTCGCGCGCACCGCCATTAATCGCACGCAATAGTCCGACCGCGAATCAATAGCTGAAACCCGCGGCGAAATCGCCTTGCCGCGGCGCTTCACCCTGCCCACATTCGGCGTACGAGAATTGTTGTTGGGGGTTTCCATGTCCAAAATTGCCCGTTGGTGTTTCCGGCATCGGCGCTCGGTGCTCGGATTGTGGGTGGCTCTGCTGGTCGCCCTCGGCGCTGGTTACGCGGCCGCCGGCAGCAGCTATTCCGCCGATTTCAGCCTGCCCGGAATGGAATCCACCAAAGCCCTGGAACTGCTCGAGGACGCCCTGCCGGCGTCGTCCGGCGACACCGAACAAATTGTGGTCCACGTCGACAACGGCACCGTTCGTGACCCGGCCGTCCGGGCGAAGATCACCGCAATGCTGGCCGAGGTCGAGAAGATCCCGTCGGTCACCTCGGCCTCCAGCATGTACGCCGAGCAAGGCCCCGACCAGATCAGCGCCGACGGCCGCACCGCGTACGCCGAGGTCCAGATGGACAGGCTTCCCGCCGACCTGCCGCCGGCCGACGTCGACAAGGTCATCAACACCGCGCAGGCCGCCCGCGGCCCCGGACTGCAGGTGGAACTGGCCGGGCCGGCGATCAGCAACGCGACCGAGCCGGCCCAGGGCAGCACCGAACTGATCGGCATCCTCGCCGCCGCGCTGGTCCTGTTCCTGTTCTTCCGCTCGGTGGCCGGAATGGTCCTGCCCCTGATCGTCGCGGTGGCGGGACTCGGCGGCGGCCTGATGACCATCGGGCTGCTCTCCCACCCGATCACGTTGAGCGACATCGCCCCGACCCTGGCCACCCTGATCGGACTGGGCGTCGGCATCGACTACGCCCTGTTCATCGTGACCCGGTACCGCAGCGGCCTGCGCGCCGGCCTGCCGCCCGAGGAAGCCACCGTCCGCGCGATCACCACCTCCGGACGTGCCGTGCTCTTCGCCGGCGGCACCGTGATCATCGCCTTGCTCGGGCTGCTGGTGCTCCGGCTCAACTTCCTGACCGGCATGGGCGTCGGAGCGGCCGTGACCGTCACGTTCACCCTGCTGTCGGCGCTGACCCTGCTGCCCGCCATGCTCGGCTTCGCCGGCCCCCGGGTGCTCAGCCGCAAGGAACGCCGCGCCCCCGCTGTCGACCGTCCCCGTACGGGGAAGTGGGCGGCCTTGATCCAGAAGCGCAGGACCGCGCTGGGCGCGGCCGCGCTGGTCGTCGTCGCGGTGCTGGCGATCCCGACCTTCTCGATCCGGCTCGGCGCCTCCGACGACGGCAACGACCAGGCCGGCACCACCACCCGCAGCGCCTACGACCTGCTCGCGGCCGGATTCGGGCCGGGCTTCAACGGGCCGCTGCAACTGGTCGCCGAGCTCGGCTCACCCGCCGACGGCCAGGCCTTGACGCAACTGCTCGACAAGGTGAAGACCGTCGAGGGTGTCGCCGCCGTCGCCGCCTTTCCCGCCGAGCCCGGCGCGAAGGCCGCCATCGCCATGGTGATCCCGACGACGTCCCCGCAGGACGAGGGCACGACCGACCTGATCGACCGGCTCCGCGACGACGTGATCCCGGCCGCCGAGAAAGACAACACCCTGCACGTGTACGTCGGCGGGGCGACCGCGATCTTCCAGGACTTCGCGAGAGTACTGACCGGCAAGCTGCCGCTCTTCCTCGGCGTCGTCATCGTCCTCGGCTTCCTGTTGCTGATGCTCGCCTTCCGCAGCGTTCTGGTGCCGCTCACGGCGGCCGTGATGAACGTCCTCGCGGCCGCCGCATCGTTCGGGGTGATCGTCGCGATCTTCCAGTGGGGCTGGGGCTCGAGCCTGCTCAACCTCGGCGGCGCCGGACCGGTCGAGTCGTTCGTCCCGGTCATCATGCTGGCGATCCTGTTCGGCCTCTCGATGGACTACCAGGTCTTCCTCGTCAGCCGGATGCACGAGGAATGGACCGGCACCCGCGACAACCGGCGGGCGATCACGACCGGGCAGAGCGAAACCGGCCGGGTCATCGTCGCCGCGGCCCTCATCATGGTCTTCGTGTTCGGCGCCTTCGTCCTCGGCGGCGAACGCGTGATCTCCGAATTCGGCATCGGCCTGGCCGCCGCCGTCGCGATCGACGCGTTCCTGATCCGCAGCGTCCTGGTGCCCGCCCTGATGCACCTGTTCGGCCGGGCGAACTGGTGGCTGCCCACCTGGCTGGACCGCATCCTGCCGCACTTCAGCGTCGAAGGCGAGCCGCACATCCCGGCACACGCCGCCGCAACGGTCGCACCCCAGCAGCCCACCCCGACGGCGGCGAACTGAACGGAAGGAAAGTCACCTGCCTCAGATGGAGACCGGGTACCGCATGAACAGGGCGTTGCGCCTCGGCGCCGTGGAACTGGCGGGTCGCCGGCATCGAACGGAGCCTCGACTACTACACCGAAGCCATCGGAATGCGGGTGCTCGCCCGCGACGGCGGACGCGCTCACCTGGGCCTGCGCGGTCGCGGCCGGCAGCACCGCTCCCGGCACAGTCCCCGGCGACCCGCTGGGCGGGACCGTCATAAGGCCACGACGACCTCGGAGGGGTCTAGCGGCCTTGGAAGGTGTTGTGCTGGACGTTGTGGTCGCCGATCTGCACGCCCTTCACGTCAGACATGGTGACTGAGTACCGGCTCGTCGTCGTCTCCCCGGTGTCCGGCGCCGGTTCCGTGAGCCGGTCCAGCAGGGCGTAGAGAACCTCGGCCGACGCTCGTGCGGCGAACTGCTTGTACCGGTCGTCCTTGTGCGGGTCGGCGTGGTCCATGACGCCCTTGACCACCAGCCACCGGGGCACCTGCTGCTTGTGAGCCACGGTGGCCAGGGTCGCGGCTTCCATGTCCAGGCCGGCGACCGTACGCACGCCCATCGCCTTGAGTCTGTCCCAGGCACCGCCGTCCTTCGCCACGTAATTGCCGCTGGCCATCGGCGCCACGGTCACGGCGAACGGAAGCAGTTTCGGACCGTCGACGTCGCTGTAGCGAGTCAGCTCGACGTGGGATCGCCCGTCGCCGGTCAGGGCCCAGCCCGGGTGGGCCCGTGTGATCAGCCCTCGGGACTCGACCGCGGCCACCCGCGGATTCCACGTTCCCGGGGGGAAGTAGCGGCGGAAGGCGGGGTGCCGAGTCGGCTCCTGCCCGAGATACAGCCGCTCCAGTAGCCAGTTGACCGCCTCCGCCTCGGTCGCAGGCCCGTAGCTGGGCAACGTGGTCGGGTCGAGGTCCTGCGCGGCTCGGACCCACACGTCGTCCAGCGGGTACTGGCGGAGATCGCCGACGAACCCGTCCGCGGTGAGCTTTCCCTCGTCGTACTCGTAAGCCGTCTCGGCTACGACGACATCGCCGAGGGCCACCTCGGCAGGGTTGCCCGCGCACACGCCCGGCATCGCCAGGCAGCCCGGTTTGAGCTGAACCGACAGGGCGGTGGCGGTCGGACCGGTGTGCCGGCCGCTCATCCGACTAGGACGGGCCAGGGCAACGGACAACCGGCGGCCGTCGGCGCAGACGTAGGCGCCGCGCAGATACGGGTGCGGGCCGCCGGTGTCGTGCGAAGTCCATTGTCGGATCCCGGCCTTCGCGGCATCGAACTCCTGCACGAGCGCGGCGACGATCAGAACATGTACCTGGTCCATGCCACCTCCGAGATCACTGGCGAATTCGACCATATCCGCTCACAGCCTCGGGCCCGCGACTTGCCCTAAATGCGCGTTTAGGCTGCTGAATCGCACGGGTCACATGATCATTTGTTCGGCCAAGACTTCTTGATCAATACGTCACTCGTTCGCGATGACGACCGAGAGAAGATGCGCGCAGCTGCGGTATTGCGAATATGCGGAAGCCGTGCATCATTCACCCAAACCCCCGCATCACTTAAAGTGATAGCCCGATACCGCAAAGTGACGGCACGCCGGAGGGCTGACGACCCGTGGTTGATATTGGTCTGCTGGTACAGGACATGGCGCCGTACATATCAGCCGCGGCTGTGGCCCACGGTCGTGAAGTCGTGCAGAAGGTGACCAACGCGGCGGAGGATGCGGGCGCGGATGCGGTGGTGGGTTTGGGTCGGCGGTTGCTGCGCCGGCTGTTCATCTCGAGCCACGGGCAGCGGGTGCGGGCGGCGGTGGCCGCGGTCGGTGAGCAACCGAACAACGAGGCGGCGGTCGCGGCGTTGCGAGGTCAGCTTCTGCAGGCGCTGTCCCAAGAACCACGGTTGGTACAAGTCATTTCACAGATGCTGGCGGACTCGGGGATCGGCGGCGGCCGGTACGCGGTCACAATATCGGGCAGCAGCGGTGTTCTGATCGGTTCCGGTGGCACTCAGAACAACATCGTTGTGGACGCGAGCAGTCTGCAACCTCCGCAGGTGGTCACGCCCGGCGTGGCGATCCACAATCTGCCGCGGGCATCGGCGGTCTTCGTCGGCCGCGACCTGTCGTTGCTGGATGATCAGCTCAACCGTCACGATGCGGGTGTCGTCGTGGGCCAAGCCGCCGTGCACGGGCTTGGTGGGATAGGCAAGAGCGAGCTGGTCAACCACTACGCGCGTCGGTACATGTCGCGGTATTCGCTGGTGTGGTGGATCACCGCTGACACCGCCAAGAAAGTAGAGCTAGGGTTGGCGGCGCTAACCAGCAGACTGCACCCGGCCGCGCCCCTGGCCGACGCCGAGGCGTGGGCGATCGGCTGGTTGCAGGCAAATTCCGGTTGGCTCCTGGTGCTGGACAATGTCGAGGAATTCGAAGACATTGCCCGTTTGCTCGGTGCGGTCGACGGGCGTGGGCAGGTGTTGGTAACCACTCGTCGTGATCTCGGCGCGGCTCGGTGGGCAATGTTGGGGCTGACACCATTCCGGCTCGGCGTGCTCAGCCGTCACGCTGCAGTCGACCTCCTGACCCGGCTCACGGGCCGCAGCGATGACGCCGCAGCAGCGCGCCTGCTCGCGGCGGAGTTGGGTGATCTGCCCCTGGCGTTAGAGCAAGCCGCCGCTTACATCGCTCAACACGATCGGATGAGTTTCAAACACTATCGAGAGCTGCGATCCGACCAGTTCGACCGAATCGCGGGCGACGCCGGGCAAGGCGGGACGGCCGGCCGCAACGTGGCAGCGGTATGGACGGTGACCATGCTGGCGATCGCCGGCACCAATCCCATCGGCGCCCAGGTGATGGACGTGCTGGCCTGGTTAGGCCCCGATGGGCTGCCCGACGACGTCCTCATGCCTCTCGGGGACAACCCCGCCGAGACTGATGACGCGCTCGCAGTGCTGGTCTCGTACAGCATGATCAGCCGGGAGGAAGGAATTGTCGGTGTGCATCGCCTGGTACAAGCGGTGACCCGTAATAACCAAGAAGCCGCCGGCACCGCCGCAATCGTACAGGAACGGGCCGTAGAGTTGCTCGCCAACGCGATTCCCGACGATCCGATGAGGAATGTCGCGGGCTGGCCACGGTGGAGTGTCCTGATACCGCATATCGACGCTCTCCTGGCACTTTTGCCGGATAGTCACGGCCATGCCAAAGCGCCTTGGATTGCGGACAGAGCGGCAACCTATCAACAGTTCAACGGCCATGTCTTCGCCTCCATCCCCCGATTCGAATGGGCGCTCGCTGAGCGGCGACGACTTCTGGGGGAAGAAGATCCCGAAACGCTGGTCTCTCGGAATAATCTCGCCTACGCCCTCCTCGACGTCGACCGGGCGGATGAGGCGATCGAGGAGTTCGAGCAGGTGGTGACCGCCCGCCGGCGGGTGCTTGGTGAAGACCACACGAACACGCTGGCGGCTCGCGACAACCTCGCCAGCGCCTACCTCAGCGGCGGTCGCGCTGACGAGGCGATCGAGGAGTTCGAGCGCGTCTTGGTGGACTACCGTCGCGTACTCGGCGAGCAAGATCCAGACACCTTGAATACTCGAATTCACCTCGCCAACGCCTATCTCAAGGCTCGACGAGTGGAAGAGGCGATCGAGGAGTTCGAGCGGCTGTTGTCCGACTGCCGGCGGGTGCTCGGCGAAGACCACACCCACACCCTGGACTCCCGCCACGACTTGGCAACCGCGTATCGGAAAGCTGGGCGAATGCGTGAGGCAGTCGAGGGATTCGAGAGTGTGTTGGCCGACTACCGGCGGGTGCTCAGCAAGGAACATCCGTACGCGCTGGCCACCCATCACGACCTGGCCACCGCCTATCGGGACACCGAGCGGGTGAACGAGGCAATCCAAGAGTTTCAGCAGCTGCTGATCGACTGCCGATTGGTGCTCGGTGAACGCCATTTGAATACGCTGGCGTCCCAGTACGAACTCGCCGTCGCCTACTCGATGGATGGACAGGAGGAGAAGGCGATCGAAGAGTTCAGGCTCGTGTTGTCCGGCTACCAGAAGGAACTTGGCGACGATAATCGGCGCACCCTCAATGCCCGCGACCGTCTCGCCATCGCCTACTGGGAAGCCGACCGAACGGACAATGCAATCGAAGAGCTCGAAGAGGCGCTCGCCGGCTACCGGCGGACACTCGGCGACGACGATCCGCAGACAATGGCCGTCCGTGACCGTCTCGCCGCCGCCTCCCACAGGGCCGACAGGGTCGACGAGACGTCTGAAGACGATGGCGACGCGCAGAGATGAGAAAGGCCGCTGAACCGGGTAAACACCACACCCGGCCCGACCTGCACTTTTCCAATGGTCGGGCTTTATACCGCGTTGGCCTGGGCGGGTCGGCGAAAACCGCCGGGAACCGACCCGTACTCCCGGTTGAATGCGTGGCGAAAGCGAACTCCGAGGTGTAGCCCACATTCCTGGCCACCGTGGCCAACGTAGCGTCACCGTCGCGTAGCAGCCGGGCCGCGAGGGTCATCCGCCACCAGGTCAGGTACGCCTGTGGCGGCTGGCCGACCAGTGCGGCGAACCGTCGGCGAAGGCCGCGCGGGAGAGTCCGGCCCGGGAGGCCAGCTCCGCGACGGTCCCGCCGCCTGGCCGCGGACGGCGCCGAACCAGGAGTGCTCGCCCCGGCACAGGCATACGACCCGACCAGCTTCCTCACCTTCCTCGCCCCACACGGAATCAGCTGGACCATCACCGTCTCCGACACCCCAACTAATGATCGCCGCGAAGATAACGAGTGATCATGTCCACCAGTTCGTTCTCGAACGTCTCGACCGGGATGGCCCGCGGGTCGGCCATCAGCTTGTGCGTGTTGATCTCCACCGTGAAAATGATCAGCTCGGCCGCGGTGGCGAGGTCGCGCACGCCGACGTCCGGGTGCCTGGCGAGGAGGTCGCGCACCTGGGCGACGCGTGTCCTCCCGTGCCGGTCGATCGTCTCGAGCAGTTCCTTCGACTTCGGCGCCTCCTCGATCATGATCCGTAGTAACTGCGGGTCGTCGCCGTGGTTGTCGATCGCATCGCGGACCATTGCCCGCACCGTGGCCTCCAGGCTGCCGGGGGACAGATCGAGCTGGTCGGCCTCCCGCCACGTACCCCGGTCGATGTGCCGCACCAGCAGCTTGGCGAGGATGGCGTCCTTGTTCGGGAAGTACTGGTACAGCGAGCCGATGGAGACGCGGGCGCGTTCGGCGATGCGGTTGGTGGTGCCGGCGGCGTAGCCGTGCTCGGCGAAAACGTGAGCAGCGGCGGCGAGGATGCGCTCGCGGGTGAGCTCGGCGCGCACCTGGCGAGGCGTGCGACGTGGCTGAAGACGGCGATCGGCCGACGGCATGCGAGGCCCTCCTCGAGCGGCGAAAAGCGAGTAGCCAAAGACCTGAGCTATTACTCACAATAGTGAGATGAACTGCGGAGACACAGCCCGCGGCGGAGAGGAATCCTGGTGCAGCAGGCAAGCCGGTCGAGCATTCCTCGCCGACTGACGACGGTGGACGCGGTCGAGGCGATCATCGGCCGCCCGGCGCCGATGGTCATGCTCAAGCAGATCAGCGCCCTCGACGAGGGCTGCCGGACCGTCCTCGCCCGGTGTCCGATCGCGGCCTTCGGCTACCGCAACGGCGGCGGCACCAGCAGGACGACGTTCATCGGCGGCACGCCGGGTTTCGTACGCGTCCATTCGCCCACGCGGATCTCGTTCTCCCTGCCCGAGCCCGGCGACCCGCACGGTCCGGTCTCGTTCCACTTCCTCCTGCCGGGCGTCGGTGAGATCCTGCGCGTCAACGGTTCGATGGCGGCGCGGAAGGGCCCGGAGACGACCGTCGACATCGAGGAAGCGTACGTGCACTGCGCCCAAGCCGTCCTCCGGTCCGGCCTGTGGCAGCCGCCCTCCCCGCCCGAGCCGACCGACGAGATCACGGGTGACGGGCCGCTGTGCCGGCCCGGCGTTGCCGAGTTCCTCGCCGCGGCGCCGTTCCTCGCACTGTCCACCTGGGACTCGTCCGGCGGCAGCGACACGAGCCCGCGCGGGGACCGGCGGACGGTGGCGCGGATCCTGGACAGCCACACGCTCGTCATCCCGGATCGCAAGGGCAACAAACGCGCCGACACGCTCCACAACCTGCTGCAGGACGACCGGCTCTCGTTCGCCGCGCTCGTGCCGGGGCGCAGCGACGTGCTGCACGTCCGCGGCCGCGGCGCGATCACCGACGATCCGGCGCTGCTGGCGACGATGGCCCTTCGCGGGATGCCCCCGCACGCGGCGCTGCTCGTCGATGTCGAGCACGCCGAGGTGACCGGCAACGATGCCGTGGCCCGCGCACGGCTGTGGACCCCCGGCGCGCACCTCGACCGCGGCGCAAAGCCGGACTTGACGATGCTGGCGGGCGAACACCTCGCCGCCGGCTCGGCGAATGCCGAGGGCGGCCCACCAGCGCTCCTCCTGAAGGTCGTCGGGGCGATCCCGGGGATCACCCGGCTGGTGCGGCTGGTGATGGACCGCGCCTACCGTTCTGGGCTGCGAAAAGAGGGCTACGAGGATCTCGCGCCCGGTGCGGGCCGCCGGCGCGCAAAAAGAAAGCCAGCGCGCGATCACTGACCTCACGCAAGCGGTGGAGTGGCGATTTCCGTACGCCGGAGCGCGCGAGCCCCGTCAATCAGCCCAGAGCGTCAGCTTCTCCGGATTGCGCACGACCCACAGGCGGACGATGCGGTCACCGGCGACCTGGAAGGCGTACACGGCGTTGGTGACGCCGTCGAGCTGGGCGATCAGGCCAGGCTGCCCGTTGACCGTGCTCTCCCGGATGACCATGCCGGCCGGGATGCGGCCGGCCAGCCAGGCCAGGTGGCGGGCGATGTTCTCACCGCCCTCGATCGGCTTCAGGAACGCCAGAGCCTGGCCGCCCCCGTCGGCGACGGCCACCGCCTCGGGATCGAGCAGGCCGATCAGCGACTCGATGTCCTGAGCCAACCACGCCTTCCGGAAGTCGCGCACGACCTCGGCCTGCCGGGCCGGTGTCACCGGCGCCGGCGCCTCGCGCACCCGGCGCCGGGCCGAGGAGGCTAGCTGACGGCAGGCCGCCGGGGTACGGCCGACGATGCCGGCCACCTCCTCGAACGAGTACCGGTAGACGTCGTGCAGGATGAACGCGACCCGCTGCGGCGGGGTCATCGACTCGAGCATGATCAGGAACGCGATGGTGATCGACTCGTCGAGCGTGATCCGGTCGGCGGGGTCGGCCGACTCGGGGCGGTCGGGCACCGGCTCCGGGATCCACTCGCCGACGTAGCGCTCGCGCCGTGCCCGGGCTGAGCCGAGAAGGTCGAGGCAGATGCGGCTGGTCGTCGTGGTCAGCCAGGCGCCGGGCGACCGGATGACCTGACGCCGCCCGGGCGCCAGGGCGTACCAGCGGGCGTACGCCTCCTGCACGGCGTCCTCGGCCTCGGCCAGGGAGCCGAGCATCCGGTAGGCGAGATTGAGCAGTTGCGGCCGCTCCCCCATGATTGCGCTCACCTCCTCATGACGACGTAGACCCGGGAACTGTGAGGATGACATTCCGGGCCGGTACGTCGTCGGATCCCTGAGACCTCACCTCAGGGAGTATCGATGACTGATCTGCAAGCTGTCGCCGACCGCGTCGAGATCGAGGCGCTGCGGGGCGAGTTCACCGACGCCGCGATGATGCGCGACCGGGTCCGCATGGCCGCATTGTTCACCCCGGACGGTGCGCTGCGGATGCCCGACATCCCGGTCGAGCTGGTCGGCCGGGAAGCGATCCGGGTGGGCGGCGAGAAGCTGCAGGCCGAGTGGGACTTCTTCGTGCAGACCACGCATCCGGGCACCATCCAGTTGGACGGTGACGTCGCGACCGGCCGGGCGTACATGCAGGAGCTGGCTCGCATGCTGGACGGGCGCCAGGGCCTGAACTTCGCGGTCTATCACGACCGCTACCAGCGCACCGCGCAAGGGTGGCTGTTCGCCGAGCGGGTGTACGAAGTGCGCTACCTCGACGTCACGCCGCTGGGCGGATCCGCGCCCGGTTCCGTGCTCGAGACGCGGGAGGCCGCGCCGGCCGCCCCCACGCCCGGGCCGCGCGTCGACCGGGCCGCTGCCGCGCTGACCGCCCACGGCTTCACGGTCGAGATCCTCGAGGACGCGGCCGCCGCACGTACCCGGGTCGCGGAATTGATCCCGCCGGGAGCCGAAGTCTTCACCGCGGCCAGCGAGACGCTGCGACTGTCCGGCATCGACGAGGACATCAACGCGAGCGGCCGCTATGAGGCGCTCAGGCCGGCCCTGCTCGCGATGGATCGGGTCGCCCGGGCCGACGAGTACCGTGAGATGCTGGCGCGTCCCAGTTTCGTCGTCGGCAGCGTCAACGCGGTCACCGAGACCGGTTCCCTGGTGGTCGCCTCGGGCTCCGGCAGCCAGCTCCCGGCCTACTCCGGCGGCGCCGCCCAGGCGATCTGGGTCGTCGGCGCGCAGAAGGTGGTGCCCGACCTGGACGCCGCCCTGCGGCGCGTCGAGAAGTACGTGCTGCCGCTGGAATCCGTGCGCACGCAGCAGGCCTACGGCCAGCCCAGCGCCGTCAACCGCCTCCTGGTCCTCAACGCCGAGCCCCGCCCCGGCCGCGCCACCGTCCTCCTTCTGCGCGAGGAGATCGGCTTCTAGACGCGCCCGGACGCCTCGTCGGCACCGCCCGCAACACACGGGCCGGCGTCACTCGACGGCGCGGAGATGATCGACGACGCGGGTCAGGATGACCCGCTGACCGGCCACAGTGGGATGGACGCCGTCGGACTCCAGAAGGTCTTCCGTGCCGCCGGCGTGAACGGCCTCGTGCAGGTCGACGGCGCCGGGCGCCGCCTTGTGGACGACTTCCGCGACTTCGGCCACCGCGGCGGCCTGCCAGCCCACCGGGGAGCCACGGAAGAAGGTATCGATGCGGTCCTGGTCGACGGCGGGTGGCGTGATGACCGTGGTCGAGGCGTTCAGGTCGTGGGTGAGGTCGACCAGCGCTCGCAGGTTGCGTTCGGTCTCCTGCGTGCTGGCCATGCGGTAGCGGCCGATGCGGCCGTGTGCGCGGGCGTCGTTGGTGCCGAGCATCAGCAGCACCCGGGTCGGGTGCGCACCTTCCAGCAGGTCGAAGCGTTCCAGCACGTCTGCCGTGGTGTTACCGCTGATGCCGAGATTGATCAGGGTTGCGTTCGGTGCGCCGGCCAGGTCGATCGAGGCGGCGAGCAGTTCGAACCAGCCGAGGCGATCGGCGGTGATCGAGTCGCCGACGGCGACGATCCGGTCGTCCGGCCGGAACGGCAGGGCGGCGACAGCGTCGCGGTACTGGTCGTCGGTCAGCATCTGCGCGGCCGTGGCGCGCGTCTCGTCGCGCAGCGAACCGAGGAGTGAGCGGATGATCTGCGGCGTGCTGGCCAGCATCTGGGCGAGCAACTCGGCGTGCAGGTCGTCGTCGACCGGGAAACGCTGCAGCATCGGCCACGACTGGGTGCGGGTATAGCGCAGGATGTGGCGGCGTTCGTCGTCGGTGTAGCTGCCCGCGGTGGTCACGCGGGCCACCGCTCGCCGCTGCCCGGCAGCGTCCGGACGTCGACGGTGTGCACCATCCCGTCGATCTCGCTGGTGATCCGGCGGGAGAGGTCCCGGAGGTACGCGATCAGTTGTGGTGCGTTCATGTCTCAGCCCTTGATCGAACCCTGCAGCAGCGCGGCGACGAATCGGCGCTGGAACACGAGGAAGATGGCCAGCGTCGGCACCAGGATCAGCAGCGCCCCGGCGCACAGCAGCGGGATGTCCGTACCCCACTGGCCCTGAAACGCGCCGAGCGCACCGGCCATGGTCCGCTTGGCCGGGTCGTCGACGAGCACGATGGCCAGCAGGAACTGGTTCCACGTCCAGAGGAACAGCAGGATCGCCAGCGACGACAGGGCGGGCATGGCCAGCGGCACGTGTACCCGCCAGAAGAGCTGCCAGGTGCCGGCGCCGTCGATGCGCGCGGCCTCGGAGAGATCGCCGGGCATGGTGACGAAGTGAGCCCGCATCCACAACACCGAGAAGGGCATGAACAAGCCGATCAGCGGCAGGATGATCGCCCAGCGGGTGTTCAGCAGCCCCAGGTCGCGGACCTGGTAGTACAGCGGCGTGATGATCCCCTCGAAGGGCAGGGTGAGGCCGAGCAGGAAGATCAGGAAGCCGATCCGGTGGCCGGGCATCCGCAGGTACCCGAAGGCGAAGCCGGCCATGGTGCCGAACAGCAGCGAGATCGGGACGACGCCGATCACGATGAGGCTGCTGGAAAGCAGCAGCTTGTCCATGTTCGCCGCGCGGAACGCGTCGGCGAAGTTGCCCCACTGCGGGCTGTCCGGCCAGGAGAGACCCGACGGGTAGGTGCCGGCGGGGTGCAGGGCGGTGACGAAGAGACTGATGAATGGGACGACGGTGATCGCCATGAGCAGGACGAGCAGGAGCCGCCCGATCAGAGCCTCGCGACGTTTGACGATCATCGGGATCCGTCCCTGGTGAGGCGCTGGACGGGGAGGACGACGGCAAGGACGAGGACCACCAGGGCGACGGCGAGAGCCGAGGCCATGCCGACTTCACGCTCGGAGAAGGCGAGGTAGTAGATCTCCAGGCCGGGGACCATGGTGGCGTTGCCCGGTCCGCCCTGCGTGGCGATGTAGACGATGTCGAAGCTGGCGAGTGCGGCGATCACGGTCACCGTGACGCACACGCCGATCTCCTGGCGCAGGCTGGGCAGGGTGATCGAGAGGAACTCGCGGACCGGGCCGGCGCCGTCCAGCCGGGCCGCCTCGTACAACACGGGATCGATTTTGCTCATGCCGGCGAGCAGCAGCAGCGTGCAGAGACCGACCAGGACCCATGCGCCGATCACGCCGACCGCGGGCAGCGCCGTGTCGAAGTCGCCGAGCCAGGCGCGGGCGATGTCGCCGAACCCGATGGCCGACAGCAGTTCGTTGACCAGGCCGGTCGAGGACAGCAGCCAGCTCCACATGATGCCGGCCGCGACCAGCGGGATGACCTGGGGCAGGAACAGCACCGTGCGCGCCACCGTGGCCAGGCGGCTCGCCGCGATGCCGCGGATGGTGGCCGCCACGAAAAGGCCGAGCAGCACCGGGATTCCGCTGAAGAACACGATGAGTTCGAACGCGTGCAGGATCGAGGCGAACAACTCGGAATCGGTCAGCAGCCGCCGGTAGTTGTCCAGCCCGACCCACGTCGACGCGCCGATGCCGTTCCAGTCGTACAGCGAATACTGCACGGTCAGCAACAGCGGGCGAAGGACGAATGTCGCGTACATGACGATCGCCGGCGCCGCGAAGAGCCAGCCGAGCCAGACCGTCCGGTGGCGGCGCGCGCGCCGCGCGCGCCGCCCCGTGATCGGTGCCGACATCAATTCTTGACCTGGGTTTCGTAGTCCTTCTGCACCGACTTGAGCAGACCGTCCGGTGTCTGCTGGCCGGCCACCATCTTCTGCAACTGCGGCGTCCATCCCTTGGCATAGATGGCGCCGGTCGCGTTGGCGATGAAGTCCATGAGCCCGTTGTCCTTGCCGACGGTCGCGCCGGCGGCGAGAGTGCTCGCCGTGACGGAGCCCTCCTGGACGGCCGGCATGTAGGCGTCCGCCGGGCCCATCGGGTGCGACCCGCCGACCTTCACCGCGATGTCACGCGCCTGCTGGTTGGTGGCGGTCCAGTTGAGGAAGAACGCGGCACAGTCGGCGTTCTTGGCCTTGCTGCTGATGCCGAATGTCAGCGGCGCCGACATCGCGGCCTGCTTACCGCCCGCCTGTGCGGGCGGCATCAGCAGGAAGCCGGCGTTGCCGGCCATCTGCTTGTCGAGATTGCCCGACTCCCAGTCCCCGTCGAAAATGAACAGGGCCTTGCCGCCGATGAACCGGCTCATCATCGTCGCGTAGTCCTGCGAGTTGACGTCGGCGGCGAAGTACCCGGCCTTGATCCACTTTTCCAGGTGCTGTGCGGCCTGCAGGTTGGTCGGCGTGTCGATCGTCGCTCCGGGTTTCTGAAAGATCCAGTCGTTGATCGGTCCGGCGTCGCCGTATGCGGCCATCAGGTTCTGCAGCGGGAACGCGAGACCGCCGGTGGCGCCGCCGTTGAACTGATTGATCGGCGTGATGCCGGCGTCCTTCGCCTTTTGCAGGACGGCGTCGAGCTCGGCCAGCGTGGCCGGCGGCTCCGTCATGCCGATCTGCGCGGCCAGCTTCTTGTTGTAGAACAGGCCGGTCAGGCTGAAGTTCAGGCCCATGGCGTACAGCGGGCCGTCGCCCCGCTCGCCGCTCGCGCCGACCCGCATCTGCTCCAGTTGCGAGGCCGGCCACTTGTCCCAGCCGGACGCCTTCGCGTATCCGTCGAGGTTCATCAGCAGGCCGTCCTTGACCAGCTCGGACACCTGGGGCAGCCGCATCAGGTCAGGCGGATCGTCGGCCAGGACGCGCGGAGCGTTCTGGGTGATCACCGCGAACTGGTCCTCCCGGATGTCCCACTTGACGTTCGGGAACTGCTTGGTGAACTCGTCGGCCAGGTTCTTCGCCAGCGGGAAACCGGTCTCGAAGTATCCCTTCAGGGTGACCGGCTGGGTGCCGCAGGTCGCGGCCGTGACCGCAGGGGCGCTGGCGGTCGCGCCGGAGGTGTCGGAGTCGCTGCCGGGTGCGCTGCACGCGACGGTGGCGGCTAGTGCGGCGAGACTGAGTGCGGCGAGTAGTGGTGGTCGGCTGTTGGGTCCATGAGCCATGTCAGGCCTCCGGGATCGCAGAATGCCGGTGGTGCGGGAGTAACCACCGGTTGAGGGATGTAGCGGGTATCGGTGTGTTCAGGCGTGCGACGGGAAATGTGCTTCGCGCAGGCATCGCAGGAGGTCGTCCTGCCAGGTTCGGGCGGCGGGCCAGGTGCCGGTGAGGGCGAGCGAGCCGTGTACGGCGCCGCGGTAGCAGCTATAGGAGACTGGAACTCCGGCCGCGAGCAGCCGACCCGCGTACCGTTCGCCGTCGTGTCGCAAGGGGTCGAACTGAGCCGTCATGATCTTCGTAGCCGGCAGCCCCGCGAGGTCTTCCACGTGAAGGGGTGACGCGAGCGGGTTCCGGGTGTCCTCGGGCGACGGCAGA
This sequence comes from Actinoplanes sp. NPDC051388, assembly GCF_055586225.1. NCBI lineage: Bacteria > Bacillati > Actinomycetota > Actinomycetes > Micromonosporales > Micromonosporaceae > Actinoplanes > Actinoplanes sp. NPDC051388. The sequence goes on from NZ_JBVJIP010000011.1 coordinate 264,477, forward strand.
TAGAGGTCTCGGCAGAGTGCCATCTCGTCGACCGTGATGCCGAAGTCATCGCCTATGCCGGACGCGCGCATACCGTCGAGGGTCAGGTCCAGCGGCGGGACCTCGAGCAGTTGCAGCCGCAGATGCGCGGCACGGCGGTCGCGGGCCAGCACGGCGACCGCCGCAGCCAGCGTCGCACCGGCGGAAACCCCGCCTATCGATACATTCGCCGGATCCCCGCCGATCTCAGCGGCGTGGTCGACGGCCCACCGGAGACCTGCGTAACAGTCCTCGAGCGGGGTCGGGAAGCGGTGCTCCGGCGCCAGCCGGTAATCGACCGCGACGACCACACAGCCGGCGCCGGCGCACCGGCTGCGGCACGTCGCCTGGTTGACGGTTTCGTCGATGGAACCCAGCCAGAAGCCGCCTCCGTGCAGGAAGACATGGATCGGCAGGCCGGCCTCGGCGCTCGGGCGATATACCCGTAGCCGGATCCGGCCGTCGGACACGGCGACGTCGACGTCCCGCTCGCTGGGTGCCGGATCGACGGCTCGGCCGAACGTCGCGAACAGTGCGTCGGTCCCGGCGTGGATGGCTTTCCGCCGCTGGGCGATCGGCGCGTCCGGGTCGCCGGAGTCCGGCTTGGTGGACAGGAACGTTCGCACCGCCTGGTCCAGCCCCATGTCACCTCCCGCGTTCGTGTTACAAGCACGAAACCCCATCGCGAAAGGTGTGTCAAGTGTTTCCATTAAAGCACTTTTATAGTGCTCAGGAGCAGCTCAAGGCGCGACGACGCGCGGTCGGTGTCAGGTGGTGGAACGCTCGACCAGGCACACGTCGAGCATAGTCGTCGAGCGCAGATCCGAGCCGTCGATGCGGCTGAGCAGCACACCGAGCGCGGCGCTCCCGGACTCCTCGAAAGGCTGGCGAACGGTCGTCAGATCGGCCGCCGTCGCCGCCTCGCCATCGTCGAAGCCCATCACCGCGATGTCGTCCGGCACGCGCAGCGCCCGGTCCCGCGCGGCCAGGAGCACACCGACGGCGAGCCCGTCGTGGTGCGCCATCACCGCACTCGGCCGATCCGCCACGTCGAGAAGGAGCGCCGCCGCCCGCCGGGCGTCGGCCACGGAATTGTCGCTCGTCGCAACGACCACCTCGCCGCCGGCCGCCTCGATGACCTGCCGGAATCCGGACAGCCGCTTGATCGCCTGAGATTCGTAGTCGGAGACCTGCCGCTCGAGCAGGTACCCGATCCGGCGGTGTCCCCGGTCCCGCAGGTGGGTGGCGGCCAACCGTCCGCCGTCGTTGTCATCGATCACGACCCGGCTGAACAGCGTGCTGTCGGCGTCGACCGCCACGGTCGGCAGGTTCCGCTCCCGGAGCCGTTCCGCGATGACGTCCTCGATCCGCAGGCCCATCACGATCAATCCGTCCAGCCGGCCGTGGATGGGCATGCTGGCGAGCACCGGCGAAGACGCCAGGGCGGCCGACTCGTGGTCGAAGACCACGACGTCGAGCTCCAGCTCGGTCGCCGCGGTCAGCAGGCCGGACAGCCGGCGCAGGTACGACCCATAGGAGGTGAACGGGGCCATCACACCGATCCGGCCGGTGCCTCGCCGGGCCAGACTGACCGCTTGCACCTTCGGCACGAACCCGAGCTCGTCGGCGGCTGCCAGCACCCGTTGGCGGGTGGCCGGGCTGACCCGGTCGGGCTTGTTCATGACGTTGGACACGGTCGAGATGCTCACCTGGGCGCGGTCGGCGACCTCGTAGATGGTGACTCGATGATCCGACGCCACGTCCGGCCTCGCTTCAACGCCCGCTCCGCCCGCCTCGACCTCAGGGTCGAAGCGCTTTACGAGAAGCATTCTATCGAGTGTCGGCACCGGTATCGCAGTGCTTAGGTATCCCATTCTGCCTGCCCAGCCCGCCAGTTCCGACGGGTGTGCGCTCGAGCATCCGAAATTCGGTGCCGGCGGCGGGCAGGGAGGTCACTTGCCGGTTTCTCTGCTGCGGGGCTGGCTGATCTGCTGCCGGATGCGGCGATGAAGCTCCTCAAGGGCGTCCAGCCGCTCGCCGGGGCGATCCGGTCGTGCCGACTCGTACACGGCCCGGGCTTCACTCGGTCGCCCGGATGCGGTCAGAATGATCGCCAGCGCGTGGGCCAGCACCCTGGTCTGCGGACCGGTCTGGCCCTGCTTCGCGACGACGTCCGACCACGCTGATCGATAGTGGCGTTCGGCGGCGGCGAGGTCATCCGCGGACAACAGGGCCGGGTCCGCCGCGTCCGGCCGCGGGTTCGCGCGGCGCCATCGGTGCCCCCGCGGGCAGGCGCAGTCGTCCATGCCGGGGCCGACAAGGCAGCCGCCCAGTGCGACCTGGCCGGCGCGGACCCGTTCCATCGCCGCTGCGGTCGGGTAGCCATACAGGATCGGCACGCCCGGCAGCCCGCACGACGGGCAGAGTGGCACCGGAGAGGGGTCCGCTGGCGTCTCCGTCGGTGGCATGAAGTCAAAGGTACGTCAGCCGGTCACCTGGACTGGCGGGCCGGTTGAACCACAATGGAGCCCCGCGCCGGCGCGGGGCTCTGCCCTACCGCTGCTCCCGGCCATGGGCTCTGCCATGGCTAGAGCAGTTCCTCCGCCGTTTCTTTCAACGAGGTCAGGACGCGGCGGGTTTGCGGCGTGTCCGGGAGCAACGCGAGGAGCAGCGGAGCGGTCGAGAAGGTCGACTGGTGGACCATGAGGCGGCGAACCCATTCCATGCCCGCCGCCAACTCGGCGAAGGGATCGGTCGCGCCGCCGCCGCGTACCCAGTTTCCGAGCGCTGATCGGTGGATCGAGTCGATGAGTGCCCCGACGGCCATCGACTGGAACGGCGGGGCGTCGGGTGGGAGTCGATCGCGCAGGAACGAACGTGTCAGAGCCACGTACCGCTCGTGTTCGATGACCTCCCGCTTCCGCAACTCGGGCACGATGCGCGTCAGTTTGTATCGCCGGAGGACGAGCTCGGGCCGGCTGAGGAAATCGCGCAGCGACTCCTCCGTGGCCGCGATGACGGCATCCACCGGATCCGTGTCGGGCGCGGACTCGACGAGACACCGCTCGACCAGCCCGAGGCGTTCGGTGTGGTCCGGGAATACGAGTTCGTCTTTGCTTTCGAAGTGTCGGAAAACGGTGCGGCGGGACACGCTGGATGCCTCCGCGACGGCTTCAACCGTAACGTTTGCGTACCCCTCCTTCAGGAACAAGGCCATCGCCGTCTCCGAGATCCGGTACTTGGTCTCGAGTATTTTCCGCGAAGTCACCGACAGGCGCCTCTCCTGACGTGGTGTCGCGCGAACTTCGGTTCCCGCGCATCGTGCGTTTTGCCGAAAACTGTAACCCTGCGCTGCGCTCGCGGCGGCTCACCGCCTCGGCGGGTCAGCACGGGTCGAAATGCGGCGCGACGACGTCCGGCGCAACTGCCGGGCCAGCCAGTGGTGCCGGACGGTACCCCAGATTCCACGGCGGAACAGCAGCACCACGAGGACGAAGACCGAGCCGGTGACCAGGTCGATGCCGTGGAAGCCGGACGAGGCCAGATAGTCGGCGAGCAAGACGGTCAGTAAGGCACCCAGGATTCCTCCCCACAGCGTGCCGATGCCGCCCAGCACCGTCATCAGCACGACTTCGCCCGAGGTGCTCCAGTGCAGCTCGGTCAGCGCGACGAAACCGTGGTTGATGGCGAAGACGCCGCCGGCCAGGCCGGTCAGCCCCGCGGAGAGCACAAAGGCGATGATCTTGTACTTTTCCACTTCGTACCCGAGCGCCCGGGCCCGCTGGGTGTTGTCGCGGATCGACATCAGGACTCGTCCGAACGGCGAGTGCACGATCCGCCAGGCCGCCCACATGCCGAGCAGGAGGATCGGCAGGGCCGCATAGTAGAAGTAGAACGACTCGGTCTCCACCAGCTCGATGCCGAAGAAGGACCGGGGTACGCCTTGCAGCCCGTTTTCGCCGCCCGTCAGGTCGCTCCACCGATAGCCGATGAAGTAGACCATCTGCGCGAAGGCGAGGGTCACCATCGCGAAGTAGATCCCGGACCGGCGCACCGACAGATACCCGAGGGGGACGGCGAGGATCATCGCGAACACCGCGCCGCCGACGACGGCCACCGGAAACGGCACGCCGTAGTGCGTCGCGATCAGGCCGGTCACATACGCCGAGCTGCCCCAGAACGCCGCGTGTCCGAAGGAGAGCAGGCCCGCGTAGCCGAGCAGGATGTCCAGGGCGATCGCGAACAGCGCCATCGCAACGATGTCCATCGCCACCGGCGGATAGACGAACCAGGGCAGCGCCAGCGCCGCCACCAGGCCGGCGGCCAGCAAGACCCATCGCAGCCTCGGATCGCTCCCCGCGACGGGGGCGTCCGCCCCGGTGACCGGGGCCTCGGTGACCGCGGACTGAGTCATGCCGTCGCCTCCTTGCGTCCGAACAGCCCGGCGGGCCGGATCAGGATGATCAGGGCCATCAGGATGAAAATGACGATCTGCGCGAACGTCGGGGCGTACGCCTGCCCGAACGCCTCCACCAGGCCCACCATGAAACCGCCGACCACCGCGCCGACGATCGAACCGAGCCCGCCGATGACCACGACCGCGAACAGAATGATCGCGAAGTTGTTGCCCATGTCGGCCGTGATCGCCCGAAACGGTGCGGCGAGCACGCCGGCCAGGCCGGCGAGCGCGACGCCGAAGCCGAAGACCGGAGTCACCCAGCGGCCCACGTTGATGCCCAGGGCTCGGGCGAGGTCGGGCTTCTCGGTCGACGCCCGGACGATCATGCCGACCCTGGACCGCGTCATCACCAGCCAGACGAGCACGCAGACCGCCACGGAGAACAAGAAGACGAACAGTTGGTAGCCCGGCAGCACCACGCCGGCCACGTCGACGCGTCCCTGTAGCGCGCCCGGGAGCCGGTACGGCAGCCCGGACACGCCGTACCTCTGCTTGACCAACTCGACGAGCACCAGCGTGAGGCCGAAGGTGAGCAGGAAGTTGTAGAGGGGGTCGAGCCGGAGCAGCCACTGCACGAGCAACCGCTCCACCACCACGCCGAAGACGAACATCAGCACCGGCACCACCAGCAGCGACCACCACAGCGAGAGATCGAGGGTGTCGAGCAGGACGGCCGCGGCGACCGCGCCGAGCATGTAGAACGCGCCGTGGGCGAAGTTCACCACGCCCAGGACCCCGAAGATGATCGCCAGTCCCAGGGCGGCCAGCGCGTAGAAGCCACCGGCCGCCAGGCCCTGTACGACGTACTGCAGCACCGCGTTCATGAATCCCCTCCCCCGTGCCGGCTACCGCTCACATCGAGCAGCCGGACGCCTCGGCGGGAGCGAACGCCTTCGCTGCGGGAATCGTGCTCACGATCTCCTCGTAGTCCCACTCCTCCTTCACCTCCGCCGCCTTCTTGACCCGGACGAGGTACGCGTCGTGCACGACGAGGTGGTCCTTGGCGCGGATTTCGCCGTTGCGCAGGAACGCGTCATTGAGCTTCTTGCCCTCGAGCTTGCCGATGACCGCGTCGGCGTCGTCGGTGCCGGCCGCCTGGACCGCCTCCAGGTACTGCAGCGCCGCGGAATAGTTCCCGGCATGTTCGAAGGACGGGCGGGTCCCGGTCTCGGCGCGGAACCGGTCCGCCCAGGCGCGCGCCTCGGCGTCCATGTTCCAGTACCAGGCGTCGGTGAACATCGTGCCGGCGAACTGGTCCACGCCCAGCGAGTGGATGTCGTTGATGAGCATCAGCCCGACGGCCAGCTCGATGCCCTTCTCCTTCAGCCCCGACGCGTTGAACTGCTTGACCAGATTGATCAGGTCACCGCCGGCCTGCATCGTGCCGATCACGTCGGGATTGGTGCTGCTGGCCTTGGTGAGGAAGGTCGCGAAGTTGTCGTTCGGGAATGGCGTCGCGATGGTGCTCTGCACCGTGCCACCCGCGTTCTTGATCGCGTCGGAGAAGGATGTGGTCATGTTCTGACCGAACTCGTAGTCGGGGTAGATGATGCTCCACTTCTTGCCACCCTTCTGGGTGACCGTCGTGCCGGTGCCGTTGGCGAGCATGTAGGTGTTGTACGCCCACTGGAACGTGTACTTGTTGCACTTGGCCCCGGTCAGCGCGGTGGTCGCCGCGCTCACGTCGAGAAACAGCTTCTTGTGGTTCTTCGCCTGAGTGGACACTGCCAGGGCGGCGGACGAGGTCGGCACGTCGAGGATGACGTCCGCTCCCCCGCGCTCGTACAGCTCCGAAGCCTTGGTGTTCGCGATGTCCGGCTTGTTCTGGTGGTCGGCCGACGTCACCTCGATCTTCTTGACGACCGCCGTGTCGCCGTACTTCTTCTGATAGTCGGCCACGGCAATTTCGACCGCTTTGACGGTGTTGGGTCCCGACGCGTCCTTGTAGATCCCGGACTGATCGTTGATCACCGCCAGCACCAGCTTGTCCCCCGTGAAATCACCACCCGACGCGCCCGGGCCGCCACCACCACAGGCGCCGCTTAGCAGTACCGCCGTCAAGGCCGAGGCGCCGGCCCACATTCGCTTGCTCTGCATGGTGACTCTCCTCAGTCGTACCGGTGTGTCGCGTTGTCTGATCGAGTTCTCAGATGCCGAGGTGTTTGAGGAGTTCGCCCTCGCGCCGCCGGAATTCGGAGTTGTCGAGGGTCTCGACGATGCGGCCCTGGCTGAGCAGGTAGTGCCGGTCGGCCACGGTGGCCGCGAACTTGACGTTCTGCTCGATGAGCAGCACGCCGGCGCCGGTGGCCTTGACCTCGCGGATGATCGCCCCGATCCGGGCCACCACCACCGGGGCCAGGCCCTCGGAGGGCTCGTCCATGAGCAGCAGTCGGGCACCGGTCCGCAGCGACCTGGCGATGGCCAGCATCTGCTGCTCTCCGCCCGACAGCGTGGTGCCCGACGCCTTGCGGCGGTCGGCCAGCAGGGGGAACGCCTCGTAGACCCGCTCCAGCGTCCAGGCCCGGTCGGAGACCTTGGGCGGGAGGAGCAGGTTCTCCTCCACCGTGAGGCTGGCGTAGATGCCGCGGTCGTCCTGGACCCAGCCCATGCCGGCCCGGGCCCTCTGGTGCGCCGGCATCCGGGTGACGTCGTGGCCGAGGAAGCTGACGGTGCCGCCGACCTGCCGGTGCAGGCCGATCAGACACCGCACCAGCGTGGTCTTGCCGGCGCCGTTGCGTCCGGCGAGGGAGACGACCTCGCCCTCACCCACGCGTAGGTCGACCCCGTGCAGCGCCTGTGCCTGCCCGTACCACGCCGTCAGATCGGTGACCTCAAGCATGGTCGGCCTCGCCCAGGTAGGCGGTGATCACCCGTTCGTCGTTGCGGACCTCGTCGTAGTCGCCCTCCGCCAGGATCTTGCCCTGCTGGAGCACCGTCACCCGGTCCGCCAGGCTGCCGACGACGTGCATGTTGTGGTCGACGAGCACCACGGTGCGGCCGGCCGCGATGCGACGGACCAGCTCGATGGTGCGGTCGACATCCTCGATCCCCATCCCAGCCGTCGGCTCGTCGAGGAGCATCACCCGTGGGTCCAGCGCCAGCACGAGTGCCAGCTCCAGCGCGCGCTTCTGCCCGTAGGCGAGCAGTCCGACCGGCTTGTCCGCCAGCGGCATCAACCCCACCTGCGCGAGCAGTTCCTCCACGCGGGCCCGATTCCTTCCCAGCAGCTTCTCCGACCGCCAGAACCGGAACCCCTGGCCGGTGAGTCCCTGAAGGGCGAGCTCCACATGCTCGCGGCTCGTCAGGGTCTCGAAGAGGCTGGTGATCTGGAACGACCTGGCCACGCCCCGGCGCGCGACCTGCTCGGGCGGTCGGCCGGTGACGTCCTCGTCGAACACCGTGATCGCCCCGGAGGTCGGCGACACGAAGCCGGTCAGGAGGTTGAACAAGGTGGTCTTCCCCGCACCGTTGGGACCCACGAGCGCGTGCACGCTGCCTTCGCGAACCTCCAGGTCCACCGAGTCGACCGCGCGGAAGCCCCGGAACACCTTGGTAAGCGCCCGCGTGCGCACCGCCATCGGACCGCCCGCCGTCACGCGGCCCCCTTCCGACCGGTCGTGGGGTGAGGTCAAAGCGAACACACGAAGCTCCGAGCGCTGCCGGGATCACCCGAGCGGTACTTCGGCCAGCGCGGGTACTCGCAGAGCGGGCGCGTCCGGCCGGTCCTGCTGTCTGCGACCACCGGCTTGGCCGGCGGTCGTCCATCCTCGACCCAACGTTCCAGGGCGGAGAGCGAGTCCCAGTTGGCGGCGAACGCCGGTGCACCGAAGTTGGCGTGATTCGCACCCGGCACCAGGTAGTACCGCATGAATTCCGTTGTCTGCCGGGCACCCACAGTGTCGAGCACTCGCCGGTAGTAGTCATTCGTCGAGCGGTGGGAGACCAGCTCGTCCGCGGAGCCGTGCAGAAGAAGCAGTCGCCCGCCGGAGCGCGCGAAGGGACCAAGGTCCACATTGTTGCGATCCTGGACGGTGGAAAGGTAACTGATTCGGGAGAGCCACTTCCCCGGTCGCCGAGGGTCGACATCGAGCGAGTTGTAGCCGGGGTCCCTGGTCAGGAAGTACTTCACCCACTGATCCCAGTACTGGAACCCGTACGCACTCGTCACCGGCATGGGGTTGGCGGGCGCGGTGGTGCCGAATCCGAGATATGGCGTCCTCATGTCGGCGCCCGACAGGAAGGGAAAGCCCGGATAGTAGCGCTCGCCACTGGCGATGCGGTACGGCCAACTGAACGGTGTGGACGCGGCGATCACCGATGCGATCTGCGGGTCGGAGAGACATGCCGGCCCGGCATCGGCACCCTTGGGGCAGCGGAGCACCCGGGGGTCGAAGTGGCAGGCGCCGAGATTCGAGATCACCTTGTCTTCGATACCGTCCCGCCCGTCGCATGCCGCGATGACGCTGTTGTAGAGCAGGGTCTGCTTGGCGGGCCCGGGGAACGCGCCGGGACGGGACATCACCTGCGCGAGGTATCCGAGATACAGGCCTTCGGCCGTGTTGTTCCACGCGGGGAAGGCGGAGACGACGCCGTCGAAGGCGTCCGGCCACCGTTGCGCGACGACAAGAGCCTCGCGACCACCCGTCGAGCCGCCCGCGAAGTACGCTCGGCCGGGCCCCGCACCATAGCCGCGACGGACGAGGTACATGGCGGCATCGTGGGTCTTCCTGAGCGCATCACCGGCGGCAAAATTCCGAAGCGCCTCGTCGTTCACGCCGAAGGACCCGTCCAGGGACCCGGCGGGACCTGCCTGGTGCCCGGAGTCACTTGCGTACGTCACAAATCCACGAGCTATGGGCGTCGGTTGATCGGGACGGCCGAACGGCATGTTCTGGGTGATGTTGGGAATGGTTCCGTTGTATCCGCCGCCGCCGAACATCATCGAGTCGCGGTTCCAGCCGACCGGCATACCGATCTGCAGCTTGATGTCCGGAGCGGACCGGTCGAACGGAAAGAGCGCCGCGCGGACGCTGCAGTACTCGATGGTCTGTCCACTCACGACCTGGGTCACCAAGGATGCCGACTCGACGCGGCCGCCCCTGGTCGGCAAGGTGATCGCCGACGCCGGAATCTCTCTCGCCGCCAGCTCCGCGCATCTCGGGACGGTAGTCACCGCGGCGGCGGGCGCCGGCCCGAGGACCACCGTCGCGCTCGCCATCCCGGTGGCGAGCGTCATCCCGGCAAGGAATCGCCTCGATCCTCCACGAACCTGCAGCATTCGACTCATTGCGAATCTCCTGACTAAGCACGCTGTGCCGCCGATCCGCTCAGGGACGGCACCGAGTGCCACTCACTGTGCCATGCGTCACAGGTGCCCGCAAGGGTCACGCAGAGCAAATGTCGCGGTGCGCGCCCGTCCGTCCAGGATCGACAATCTGGTACTCACCGATGTGGACGCGAACACCGACGCATTGACCCTCCCGACGACGTGCCGGTAACGTTCATCATCGATGTTTTTCGATGCGCACCCGCTGCTACTCCGGCGCCGGAACGGAGGAACCACGTGCGGTCACGTTCGAATCGGCTCGTGCTCGCGGGCACCCGGCGGCTTCCGGCCAGTACAGCGCGGCTGAGTCCATTGTGGACGGAGATGATCCATATCCATGGATGAAGACGGTGAAGCCGGCATCCGCCTGGAGGCGCTCGACGACCCCGGCGACGGCATAGGCGCCGGCGTGCGAATGTGGGTCGACATCGGCTCGGTGCCACCCCGCGCCGCGACCGCGGTCTGGTGGAATGTGCCGGCCCAGGGTGACGAGTTGTTCCCCGGGTCGACGTCCCGGTTCCGGTCCGGGTCGCCGGCCGACAACGGCTTCGTGTACGAGACCAGGCTGATCCTGCCGGGCGTGGGACTGCTGGTGCAGGCTGCGCGGTACACCGTCGCGGCGACCGGCGCGGACCGGTACCGCATCACGGTCGACGCCTTCGAGGAGAACGCCTTGTGGACGCGCGGCCGCGGCGTGTACGAGTTCTATCCGGACGGGGCCGGCACCACGCTGCGCATCGACAGCCGGTACCAGGCGAAGGTGCCGGTCGAGATGCTCAACGGGGCCGCACTCGACGCGGCGCGGGCCCACCGACTCCGCTACCTCGGCGGCCGGCTGCCTACACCGGCCGAGAACCGCGACCTCGACGCCGCGCTGGCCACCGCGCCGGCCGAGTAGCGGGGATGTCCGAGGTCCGGGATCACGCGGGCCGCGGCGGTGATCCGGCCCGATCATGGTGCGCCAGTATGCGTGCTTCGATGTCGTCGGCGCTGAGTGGCCGGGCCAGTAGGTAGCCCTGGATTTCGTTGACGTTCTCGGCGCGGAGGTGGTCGATCTGGGTCATGTTCTCCACGCCCTCGGCCAGAATGTTGAGTCCGAGTTGCTTGCCGAGCTGGACCAGGGTGTGGATGAGAGCGGCGGACCCGGGTGAGCGGGTGACGGCGTCGGTGAAGGTCTGGTCGATCTTGAGGCTGTCGACCGGGAGGCGCTGCAGGCTGGCGAGGCTGGAATAGCCGGTGCCGAAGTCGTCGACGGCGACCTGCACGCCGAGCGACTTCAGTTGGTTCAGCCGGTGGATGGCGGCGTCGATGTCGCGCATCAGCGAGGTCTCGGTAATCTCCAGGGTCAGCGCGGCCGGAGCCAGGCCGCTGACGGTCAGGGCTTCGTGGACGTGTTCGACGAGCCTGTCGCGGTCGAATTGGCGGGTTGAAACGTTGACCGAGATGATCAGGTCGTTGCCGCGGGCACGCCATGCCGCCATCTGGGCGCAGGCCTCGACCAGCACCCAGCGGCCCACCTCGACGATCAGCCCGGTTGATTCGAGCAGGGGGATCACCTCGGCCGGCTCGACGATCCCGAGGGTCGGGTGGTCCCAGCGCAGCAGGGCCTCGAATCCGACGATGCCGAGGTCTTCGAGTCCGTAGATCGGCTGGTAGACCAGCCGGAACTGCTCGGCGTGCAGCGCCGAGCGCAGATCCTGTTCCAGTTGGTGGCGCCGATGGACGACCGTCCGAGTCTCGGGCCGGAACACGGCGTAACAGTTCTTGCCGGCGGCCTTTACCTCATACAGCGCGTTGTCAGCGTCGCGTAGCAGCTCGCCGGGCGTGGCGGCCGGTCCAGCCGCGATGCCGATGCTCGTGGTGACCCGGACTGGCGAGGCGCATCCCCCGATGTCGAACGGTTGCCCGATGACCTCCACGATCCGCGCCGCGACCAGTTCCGGGGCGCCTGGCAGGGACATCTCGTCGAGCAGGACGACGAACTCGTCGCCGCCCAGGCGCCCGATCGTGTCCGCGTCGCGCAGGCAGCCCCGCAGTCGCTCCGCCACTGACTGCAGCAGCTTGTCGCCGACCTCGTGGCCCAGTGTGTCGTTGACGTCTTTGAAGCCGTCCAGATCGATGAACATGGCCGCCACGCCGGACGTCTCCTGCCGACGGCCGCGGGCCAGCAGCTGCTCCAGCCGGTCCATGATCAGGGCGCGGTTCGGCAACCCGGTCAGTACGTCGTGCAACGCTTGATGGCGCAGCTCGGCGCTCTTCTCCTCGACGCTGCGCCGGGCGACATCCAGCCGGCGGTTCAGCCGGGCCATCCGCGCCAACACGGCCACGAACGTCAGCGCCGCCAACGCCGCGATCAACACCACGTCGTCCGGCCCGAATCCGAGCAGGATCGGAAAGACCATCAGCGAGGCGCCGAGAAACACAATCCGCGGCACGCCTAGCTGATGCGTCGCCGAGGCGGGCACCCCTGCGGTGAATGTCCGCGCTGTCGGATGAGATGCCGCCGCGACCATGAAGACACAATTCAACAGAAACAGGCAGTTGGGGACGACGCCGAGTTGTGAACTACCGGACGCCAATTGGAGCGCCATCAGAGTGTCGGCCACCGCCATGAGGCCGGTCGCCGTCGCGAGCAGCCGCATCGCCCCGCTGGGCCGCGACCCGACCAGCAGCCGCACCAGCATCGCGAACAGCATCAGATCGGCGAGCGCGTACGACACCGACACGACATGCGCCGGTAGTGGAAGACCCCGCGTGTGCACCGCTGGACCAAGCGCCGAAACCCACACCAGCGCGCCCACACCGGCCACAATGATGACCACATCGAGCAGGTCACCGCGGTGATCCTCGCCCCGGCACAACCTCGCCAGCGCCCACAACGCCACACCCAGGCACGGGTACATCGCCAGGACCAGCGCGTCCGCCGGCGATGGGTACGGAAGCGGATGGCCCGCCACGATCGGGAACGCGTACAGGAGACCGGTACCCATCGTCAGAAACGTGAGTCCCACGGCGTGCCACAGCCACACCACCCGCACCAGACCTCGCGTGCGCACCGTGGCAACGACCGCCGCCGCCGCGGATGCCGCGCATAGGCCCACCTGAATGGCGGCCTGCGCCATGCCCCCGTCAGGTAGGGCAAAATACACCATTATCACGTTCAGGCCTGCCACCAGCTTACATAAGCCGCTGAGCGGTCCGACCGGGCTCTGACGTCGGCGGGGACCGGTACTTCTCCCAGGACTCGGGCAGGCGCGTGTGCGACAGGTCGAGTTCCTCCAGGGTTCCCCGTTCGCCGAGCGCCGCGAACCGGGCGCGGACCGTGGTGCCGTCTCGATGCGGTCCATGATGGACATCGCCTCGTCGAGTTCGCCGCGTCGGATCAGGTGCCGGGCGAGGGCATCGCATGCGGCGACCAGGCACCTGCGCACCTTGCGGTCGGGCGAGTGAAGCACCGGGCGCATCGACTCCGCCGCCCGCCGCCCCATGGCAACTCACCGAGGACGAACCGGTACCGGTCCTCGCCGGCCCCGCGATACCCGGCCTCGCGCCGCGCACGAGCCGACCGCGATCGAAGGGTTGAGTAAGGAATCCCCTGATCGGCGGGACTTCCGCACCGGGTGACCAGGCTCGCGCCGCCGACCAGGTTCACTAGTTTCGCACTTCGCCCATGTCTACCGACGCTGTCGCCGGACAGTCGGATACTGCGTCGACGCGTTTCAAATAACTTGCTCCGGGGGCGATTCCCGTGCGTTATCTCAGGACATTCCGCTGGCATTCGCTGCTTGTGCTCACCCTCGTCGTCGCGGGTCTGTCCGTGCCCGGGGCCGGACCGGCCGCCGCCGCCGACGCGTGCGCGCCGCTCATCAACCCGATCGCGTGTGAGAACAGCAAGCCCGGAACGCCGAAGAGCACTTGGGACATCTCCGGCTACGGAAGCACGGCCGTGCAGGGCTTCGCCACCCAGATCAGCGTCAACGTGGGCGAGGCGATCAATTTCAAGGTCGACTCCTCGGCCGCGTCGTACCGCGTCGATATCTACCGGATGGGTTACTACGGCGGAAACGGCGCACGGCTCATCACGTCGGTCAATCCGGTCGGCCGGCAGACCCAGCCCGGCTGTCTGAGCCAGGCGAGCACCGGCCTGGTCGACTGCGGCAACTGGGCCGTGTCGGCGTCCTGGCCCGTCCCCTCCACCGCGGTATCCGGCATCTACTTCGCCCGGCTCGTCCGGACCGACGGCACGTCCGGCGCCAGCCACATCCCATTCGTGGTGCGCGACGACTCCAGCCACTCGGGCGTCGTCTTCCAGACGTCCGACTCGACCTGGCAGGCCTACAACCAGTACGGCGGCAACAGCCTGTACGCCGGTTCGCCGGCCGGGCGCGCCTACAAGGTGAGCTACAACCGCCCGATCACCACCCGCGGAACCGGCGCGGAGGACTTCGTCTTCAACGCCGAGTACCCGATGGTGCGGTGGCTCGAGGCCAATGGGTACGACGTCAGCTACATAGCGGGCGTCGACGCCGACCGCAACGGCGCGCTGCTGCGGAACCACAAGGCGTTCCTGTCCGTCGGCCACGACGAGTACTGGTCGGGTGCGCAGCGGGCCAACGTGGAGGCGGCCCGGGACGCCGGCGTCAACCTGGCCTTCCTCAGCGGCAACGAGGTGTTCTGGAAGACCCGCTGGGAGAACGCGACCGACGGTTCGAACACGCCGTACCGCACGATGGTCTGCTACAAGGAGACCCACGCGAACGAGAAGATCGACCCGACCACGGCGTGGACCGGCACCTGGCGTGACCCGCGGTTCAGCCCGCCGGCCGACGGTGGCCGCCCGGAGAACGGGCTGACCGGCACGGTTTTCAAGGTCAACGCCGGCACGGTCAGCCTCAAGGTGCCGGCCGCGGACGGCAAGATGCGGTTCTGGCGCGGCACCACGGTCGCCACGCAGGCCGCCGGCGCGACCGCCACGCTGGGCACCGGGACCGTCGGCTACGAGTGGGACGTGGACGCCGACAACGGCGTCCGGCCACGCGGCCTGATCCGGCTGTCCACGACAACCGCCTCCGGCCTCGACCTGCTGCAGGACTACGGCTCGACGTACGCGAGCGGCAGCGCGACCCACAATCTGACGCTGTACCGGGCGCCGAGCGGCGCCCTGGTGTTCGGCGCCGGCACCGTGCAGTGGTCATGGGGGCTGGACAGTAACCACGACCGCGGCTCCGGCGCGGCCAGCACCCCGATGAAGCAGGCCACCGTCAACCTGTTGGCGGACATGGGCGTGCAGCCCGGCACCCTGCAGTCCGGCTTGACGGCGGCCACCGCCTCGACCGACACCGTCGGCCCGGCCGTGGCCATCACCGCGCCGGCGGCCGGCGCGACGGTGCAGACGAGCTCGCCGACGGTCATCTCCGGCACCGCGACCGACGCGGGCGGCGGCGTGGTCGGCGGCGTCGAGGTCTCCACCGACGGGTCCACCTGGCACCCGGCCAGCGGCCGCGCCGACTGGGCCTACACCTGGACCCCGGGCAGCGCGGGGACGGCCACGATCCGCGTGCGGGCAACGGACGACAGCGGCAACGTCGGCACCGAGGCGTCCCGGGCCGTCACGGTCGGCCAGCGCTCATGTCCGTGCACCATCTGGAGCTCGAGCATCACCCCGGCCACGCCGGCCGACCCCGACAATGTCGGGACCGAGGTCGGCACCAAGTTCCGTACCGACGTCGCGGGTCAGGTCAGTGCGATCCGGTTCTACAAGAGCACCACCAACACCGGCACTCACGTCGGGCGGCTCTGGTCCAGCACCGGCACTCAACTGGCCACGGTGACGTTCACCGGTGAATCGGCGTCCGGCTGGCAGCAGGCCAACCTGTCCGCCCCCGTCGCGCTGGCCCCGAACACGACCTACGTGGTTTCGTATTACGCGCCGAACGGCCACTATGCCGGCGACACGGGCTACTTCGCGAACCAGGGCGCCGACAACGCCCCGCTGCACGCGTTGCGGGACGGCACGGACGGCTTCAACGGCGTCTATCGCTACGGGACGGGCTTCCCGACCCTGGCCTGGCTCAGCGCCAACTACTACGTCGACGTGGTCTTCAACCCGGGCGGCGGCACGCCCGACACCACGGCGCCGACGGTGACCACCCGGACCCCCGCATCCGGCGCGACCGGCGTGGCGACCACGACCACCTCCACCGCCGTCTTCAGCGAGCCGGTGCAGAGCGGCACGGTCGTCATGGGGCTCAGAAACGCCGCGGGCACCACGATCGCGGGCAGCACGGCGTTCGACTCGGCCACGAGCACGGCGACGTTCACTCCCACGGCGCCGCTGGCCGCGAACACGGCGTATACGGTGACGGTCAGCGGCGCCCGGGATCTCGCCGGGAACACGATGACCGCGACGTCCTGGTCGTTCACCACCGCCGCGGTCACCACGCCGCCGCCCGGCACCTCGATCTCGATCTGGCCGGCCACCGCCACCCCGGACACGCCGGCCGACTCGGACACCGCGGCGACCGAGCTCGGCATGCGGTTCCGGTCCGATGTCGCCGGTCAGGTCACCGGCATCCGCTTCTACAAGGGCAGCGGCAACACCGGCACCCACGTAGGCCGTCTGTGGAGTACGACCGGCACGAACCTGGGCACCGTCACGTTCACCGGCGAGACCGCCACCGGCTGGCAAACCGCCACCTTGGCGACGCCGGTGACGATCGCCGCGAACACCAACTACATAGTGTCGTACTACGCGCCGGTCGGCCGGTACGCCGGGGACAACGGCTTCTTCGCGGCCGCCGGCGTCGACAACGGTCCGCTGCACGCCTTGCGCGACGGGGCCGACGGCGCCAACGGGCTCTACCGGTACGGATCCGGCGGGGGCTTCCCCACCAACACCTGGCAGTCGAGCAACTACTGGGTCGACGTCGTCTTCACCCCGGCCTCCTGAGGAGAGTGCGCCCGTGAAAGAACTTTCCCACCGGCCCCGGCGGATGATCTCTTCACTGGTGGCCTGCCTGGTTCTCGTGGCCGGCCTGCTCGTCGCCCCGGCGCCGGCCGCCGCCGCCACCTGTCCCTGCACCATCTGGGCCGGCACGGAGGTGCCGGCCAACCCGGCCGACTCGGACACCTCGGCCGTCGAGGTCGGCGTGAAGTTCCGCTCGGACACCGACGGCTTCGTGAGCGGCGTGCGCTTCTACAAGGGCACCGGCAACAGCGGCACGCACGTCGGCCACCTGTGGAGTACGACCGGCACGAACCTCGGCACCGTCACGTTCGCCGGTGAGACCGCGACCGGCTGGCAGACCGCCACGTTCGCCGCTCCGATCGCGATCAGCGCGAACACCACGTACGTCGCGTCGTACTACGCGCCGAACGGCCGATACGCCGGCGACAACGGTGGGTTCGCGGCGGCCGGCGTCGACAACGCGCCCCTGCACGCGCTGCGCGACGGGGTGGACGGCGCCAACGGCGTATACCGGTACGGCACCGGCGGCGGCTTCCCCACCAACACGTGGCAGTCGAGCAATTACTGGGTCGACGTCGTGTTCAACTCCGGCGCGGCCGACACGACGCCGCCCACCGTCACCGGCACCACGCCGGCCCCGGGTGCGGCCGGCGTGGCCACCACGACGGCGGTGAGCGCCACGCTGAACGAGCCGCTGCAGAACGGGACCGCGGCACTCGCGCTGCGGGCCGGCAGCACAACCGTGACCGGCGCGACCGCGTACGACGCGAGCACCCGGACCGTGACGTTCACACCGTCGGCCGCACTTCAACTGTCCACGGTCTACACCGCCACGGTCAGCGGGGCGAAGGACACGGCCGGCAACACCATGACCGCGTACTCCTGGACATTCACGACGGCGAACTCCTCCGGCCCGGTCTGTCCGTGCACGATCTGGCCGTCCACCGCGACCCCGGCCACCGCCGCGGTCGCCGACAACAGCGCCGTCGAGATCGGCGTCAAGTTCCGGGCCACCGCCGCCGGCTACGTCACCGGACTGAAGTTCTACAAGGGCACCGGGAACACCGGGACGCACACCGGCTCCCTGTGGAACACCGCCGGCACCCGCCTGTCCACGGTCACGTTCACCGGCGAGAGCGCCACCGGCTGGCAGACCGCCACCCTGCCCAACCCGGTCGCGGTCACGGCGAACACCACCTATGTGGCGTCGTACCACACCGGCGCGGGCTTCTACTCGGCCACCGCCAACGGCCTGGCCTCGGCGGTGACCCGCGGCCCGCTGACCGCGCTGGCCAGCGCGGCCAACGGCGGCAACGGCGTCTACCGGTACGGCGCGAGCGCGTATCCCAACAGCACCTTCCAGGCGACCAACTACTGGGTCGACGTCGTGTTCGACACCACCGCCACCGACACCACGGCGCCGACCCTGGCCGGGCGCGCCCCGGCGCCCGGCGCCACCGGAGTTGCGGCCACCACCGCCGTGACCGCGACCTTCAGCGAACCGGTCACCGCCGCCGGCGTGGTCATGTCGCTGGCCGGCCCGTCGGGGGCGATCGCCGGCACGACGACGTACGACGCGGGGAGCAGCACGGCCACGTTCACCCTGTCGGCCGCTCTGGCCTACGCCACCACGTACACGGCATCGGTGAGCGGCGCCCGCGACGCCGCCGGCAACCTCATGACGCCGCAGAGCTGGACCTTCACCACCGGCACCGCGCCACCACCGCCGCCCGACCAGGGCCCCGGCGGGCCGGTGCTCGTCATCAAGTCGGCGGCGACCGGCGCCGGCGGTTTCACCCCGTTCCTCGCCGAGGTGCTGCGCACCGAGGGCCTCAACGAGTTCGCCACCGCCGACCTGACCACGGTCACGGCGTCCACGCTGAGCCAGTACGACGTGGTGCTTCTCGGCCAGACCCCGCTCACCGCCGCGCAGGTCAGCATGTTCACGACCTGGGTGACCGGCGGTGGGAACCTGATCGCCTTCCGCCCGGACAAGCAACTGGCCGGTCTGCTCGCCCTCACCGCCACGACCGGCACGCTCGCCGAGGGATACCTCAGGACCGACACGTCCGCGGCGCCGGGCGCCGGCATCACCGATCAGACGATCCAATACCACGGCACCGCCGACCGGTACACGCTGAACGGCGCCCGGGCGGTCGCCACGCTGTACTCGAACGCGACCACGGCCACCACCAATCCGGCGGTGTCGCTGGTCAGCGTGGGCGGCAACGGCGGTCAGGCCGCGGCCTTCAGCTTCGACCTGGCGCAGTCGCTGGTCTACACGCGTCAGGGCAACCCCGCCTGGGACGGCCAGGAACGCGACGGCACGACGCCGAGACGCTCCGACGACCTCTACTTCGGCGGCAGCGGCGCCACCGACTGGGTCAACCTGTCGAAGGCCGCCATCCCGCAGGCCGACGAGCAGCAGCGGCTGCTGGCCAACCTGGTCGGCAACATGAACCTGGACCGTAAGCCGCTGCCGAGGTTCTGGTACTTCCCGCGCAGCCTCAAGGCGGTCGTGATCGCCACCGGTGACGACCACGCCACCGGCGGCACGGCGGGCCGGTTCGACCAGTACACGGCCAACAGCCCGGCGAACTGCTCGGTCGACGACTGGCAGTGCGCCCGGTACACCTCATACGTCTACCCGAGCACTCCGCTGTCCAACGCCCAGGCGACGACCTACCAGTCGCGCGGCTTCGAGGTCGGCCTGCACCTCACCACCAACTGCGCCGACTACACCCAAAGCACGCTGACCGGGTTCTTCACCGATCAGCTCGGCACCTGGCGTTCGAAGTACAACACCGTGCCGTCGCCGGCCACCAACCGGACCCACTGCATCGCCTGGTCGGACTGGTCGAGCCAGGCCGGCATCGAGGCGGCCAACGGGATCCGGCTCGACACCAACTACTACTACTGGCCCGGCTCCTGGGTCGCCGACCGGCCGGGCTTCATGACCGGCTCCGGCATGCCGATGCGCTTCTCCGCCAAGACCGGCGGGCTCATCGACACCTACCAGGCCGCCACCCAGATGACCGATGAGTCCGATCAGAGCTACCCGTTCACCGTCAACACCCTGCTCGATCGGGCGCTCGGCGCCGAGGGCTACTACGGCGCCTTCACCGCGAACATGCACACCGACGCCGCCACCGAGTATCAGAGCGACCAGATGCTCGCCTCGGCGCAGGCCCGCGGGGTGCCGCTGATCACCGCCAGGCAAATGCTCACCTGGCTCGACGGGCGCAACGCGTCGTCGTACACGGGCATCTCGTGGTCCGGCAACAACCTCGCGTTCACGGTGAACGTGGGCACGGGCGGCAACGGGCTGACCGGCATGGTGCCCACGCTCGGCCCGGGCGGCCGGACGTTGACCACGCTGACCCGCGCGGGATCGCCGGTGTCGTTCACCAGGACGACGATCAAGGGCGTCGAGTACGCGATGTTCCCGGCCGCGACCGGCGCGTACGCAGCCGCGTACGAGTCCAGTGCGGCCGCCCCGGCGGTGACCGCGACCGTTCAGCAGGCCGAACCGACGACCGCGACGGTCATGCTGGCCGGCAGCACCGCCAGCCGGACCACCATCGAGTACGGCACGAACGCGGCCCAGCTCGCCACGACGGTGGTGGACAGCACCCAGGCGGCGAACCGGACCGTACGGCTGAGCGGTCTCCGGCCCGGCACCACCTACTGGTACCGGGTGCGAGTGACCACGCCGGGCGGCAGGACCACCGTCTCGCCGCTGCACCAGCTCAGCACCGCCGCCGCGGACAGCAGGGCGCCGGCCACCTCGAAGGTGTCCGTGGTGCCCCGGCCGGACGGGACGGCGACGGTGTCCTGGGGCACGGACGAGTCGGCCGCCGCCACACTGCTGGTGGGCGACAAGGCGACCGCCCTCGCCGCTTGGCCGGGGGACCTGGCGGGCCGGCAGCACCGCGCGGTGGTGACCGGGCTGGAGCCGCGGACCACGTACCACTACCGGGTGCGCAGCGTCGACCGGTCCGGCAACGTGACGGTGTGGCCGGCGCTCGGCAGGCCGGCGGCGACGTTCGTCTCGGCGGCGGCCGGCGTGGCCGACTACACCGTCGCGGGGCTGCGCACCGGAGAGGCGGACCGCACCACGGTCGCTTCCGACGGCGTACGGCTGGCCGGCGGCGCCCGGACCGGAACCATGGTCTCCCGGCTGCTCGACGCGGGTCAGATGGTCACCTGGGACCGGTTGTCGTATCAGGCGTCGGTACCCGCCGGGGCCGGGGTACGACTGTGGGTGCGCACCGGGAGCACCTCGACGCCCGGCGCCGGCTGGACCGGCTGGACGCAGGTGGGCCAGGGTGACCGGGTCGTGGGCGGCTCGCGCTACGCGCAGTACCGGGTGGAGCTGACCGGCGGCAGCGGCGCATCGCCGGTGCTGCACGGGGTCGGCATCACGAGCGACGCGAAGCCGTTGGACACACCGACCGAGACCGGGCACTAGGCAGCACGATGCCGTTCCCGGGGTGTCGCGACGACGCCCCGGGGAACAGCGCAGCGGCCGAACCTCGGTCAGTGTCGAAGGTCTGCTTCTTGACTCGTCGGTTCGCTCGATCAAGTTGGACGTCCGCGGCCGCGCGAGTCCCGCGCCGTCATGCGAACGTTCCCTTCGTCGTGGCGGTGGGAGCTTCGGTGCCGGTCAGTCGGCGATATGGGCGGTGTTGTCGAGCCAATGCTGGGCGAGGTGGGTGTCGCCGTCGATGCTGATGCCGGTGGCTTCGCGGTTGGTGAGAGGCAGTCGTCGGGTCAAGGTCAGCAGCAGCGATTGTGCCGGGCCGGTCACCGTCACATCGGCCTGTTGGGTTCTGGGCTGCCACGTCGCCCCGTCGGGCCGCCGTTCGACGAACCAGGCGCCCGTGTCGTCCGCGGTGTCGGTGGCCAGCCACTGCATGGTCTGCCCGGTGCCGCGGATGGCCTGGGCGGACTCGGACCGAAGCATCTGCCACGTGGGGGAGGTGAGCATCGCGAGGTGGTGGCTGATGAGCGCGGCCGCGATGTCGGCGTCGATGTCGACCGGTTGGTTCGCCGCGTTGGCTGCGTCGAAGCCGTGGATGACCGTCTCGTTGAGGACGTTGGACAGCCAGAAACGCGTTCCGGACCGCCCGTCTCCCGCAGCGTTGAACACCGGCGCGTCGAGCGCGTCATCGGAGAACGCGTTCGCGACCCGCTGCGCGGACTCCGATAGCCACGCCTGCCACTGGCGGGGGTCGGCGGGGAGTACGGCATATTCGGCAGGCAGCTGTGTGGGGTCGGTGATGCGCCGCTCGATGATCTCCGCGGTCCAGTGCTGGGTCTGGCCCACGTGCTCGACCAGGTCGGTGACGGTCCACTTCGGTGTGGTCGGCACGGCGGCGCCAGGTCCGGCCGCGGCGGCTGATTCCGCCAGGCGTCGGGTGTGTTCGACGATCGCTCGTCGGGCATGTTCCGCGTTCAGCTCGGTCATTGGATTGGCCCTTCGGTAGGTTCGTTGTGTTGTGTATGACTCGGCGTGCCGGCAGAACTCACCGGTGACCCGTGGATCGGCGTGTCAGGCGACATGCTGATCACCTCCTGAATCGTCAGGTCGCTCGACGAGTTGGCCTCGCTCGAACTTCGCGCCGACACAGACTAGTAGGGCTTTGTCACCCTTCGGGTGGGTGATGGTGACGGGTACGGGTTGATGTTGGTGTTGTGGAGTGATGGACACCGTTGGGGTGCAGCGTTTTGGTGATGATCTGGTCGAGTACGTCGGTGATGTGTTCGGGTCGTTGACTTATTCGGGGTGGCAGGAGCGGGCCGGGCATTATCTGCGGGGTTTGATGCTGGATGGGCGGCGTAAGTCGATCCAGCCGATGGCTGCCCGGTTGCATGGCCCGCATGAGCAGGCGTTGAACCATTTCGTCACGAACAGCCCGTGGGACGTGGCTCCGGTGCGCCGGCGGATCGCCGAGCGGATCGGTGAGGTGCTGGACGGCCCGGCGTGGGCGATCGATGACACCGGCCTGCTCAAGTACGGCAACGCATCGCCGTGCGTGGCCCGCCAGTACACAGGCACTGCGGGGAAGGTCACGAACTGTCAGGTCGCGGTGTCGGTGAGCCTGGTGACCGAGACCGCGTCGTGTCCGGTGGACTGGCGGCTGTTCCTGCCTCCGGTGTGGGATCCGGTGTCGCCGAAGGCGGCCGAGGACGTGGACCGGCGACGCAGGCGGGCGCAGATCCCGGACAGCGTCGGGCATACCGAGAAGTGGCGGCTCGCTCTCGCGATGATCGACGAGCTGCTCGGCTGGGGTTTACGTCCGAGCGTGCTGGTCGCCGATGCCGGTTACGGCGACGCCGGCGAGTTCCGGCAAGCCCTGGCCGAGCGCGGTATCGGCTACGCGGTGCAGGTCGCCCATACGATCACCGCTTACCCGCTCGCCGTCGAACGCACGACAGTGCCGTACTGCGGCGACGGCCCGTATCCGAAGAAGATCTACCGGCAGCCCGCCAGCCCCGTGCGTGACCTGCTGCTAGCCGCCGGCGCCGACGCGGCACGGCGGGTGACCTGGCGCGACAGCTCCCGCCGCCGCAACGGCCGGCCGGTGCCCATGTCGTCGACGTTCGTGTTCCAGCGAGTCCGGCCGGCCGGTCCGGCCATCCGCTCAGCACACCTCGGCGAAGACCTGCCCGCGGCCTGGCTGATCGCGCAATGGCCGGCTGGTGAGCCCGAGCCGGTCAAGTACTGGCTATCGAACCTGCCCGCCCGCACACCGAAACGCACCCTGATCCGGCTGGCGAAGCTGCGCTGGCGCATCGAGCACGACTACCGCGAAATCAAGACCGGGCTCGGCCTGGACCACTACGAAGGCCGCACCTGGCAAGGCTGGCACCACCACACCACCCTCGTCTCCGCAGCCCACGCGTTTCTGACCCTGCAACGCCTGGACCCAAAAACCCATGCGCCGGAATGACTCTCTACGCCGTACTTCGACGCCTGCAAGCCCTGCTCGCCCGACTGATCGGCACCTGCCCAACCTGCCAAACCCGCTTCCCGCAACGCATCCAGCGCGCAGGACGAGGACCATGACAAAGCCCTACTAGTTGCTGATGTCGCGGGTCATGAAGTTGGCCCAGGCCGCGCCCAGCAGCACCACCAGGAAGACGATCTGGATGCCGGCGCCGCGTTCGATGTCGCGCCACAGCACCGGGTCGCGGAAGAAGTCGATCCAGGCCAGCCAGTAACGCGTCGGCAGGTAGGGGCGGATGGCGGCGGCCGCGTCCAGCGTGACCAGCACCTGGCTGGTCACCAGGACGGCCAGCGCGCCCATCGCCGCGCCCAGCGCCGAGTCGGTGAACGTGCTGAGGAACAGCGCGATCGCCGCCACGCCGAGCATCGAGACCACGATGTAGACGACCGTGGCCAGCAGGCGCATGGCCAGGCCGACCGGGGTGATCGTGACGCCGGACAGCGAGGTGACGTCGGCGGGGAGGGCGACGCCGGCCGAGGGCTCGCCGCCGAAGAGGGTGATGCCGGTGAGGAAGGACGTGATCAGCACCGCGCCGATCGCGAACAGGACGAAGACGCTCAGGCTGATCAGCTTGGCGACCAGCAGGCGGGTGCGGCCGACCGGGCGGATCAGCAGATATCTCAGCGTGCCGGTCTGCGCCTCGCCGGCCACCGCGTCGCCGGCCAGGACCGCCACCGAGACCGGCAGGAAGATCGGCATCACCAGGGCCATCGCGGCGGCCGGATAGAGCGCGCCGTTGCTCAGCACCGCGGACAGGAACGCGCCGCCCTGGCCGGGTGGCGGCGGGATGCGGGTGGTGGCCAGGAAGATCGCGACGATCAACGGCAGTGCGCAGAGCAGGCCGGCGATCACATAGGTGCGCGGGCGGCGGAAGAGTTTGGCCAGTTCGACCCGGATCACGACGCCTCCACGCGGTCGGAACTGGTGGTGGTCGCGTCCAGCACGACCTGCTCGAGAGTGCGCCGCTCGGCGCCGATCTCGGTGACCCGGATGCCGGCCTCGAGCAGTTCGGCGTTCAGGTCGCCGGCGTCGTCGTGGCGCACCGTCAGGCTCGGGCCGTCGCGCTTCTCCACCCGGCCGTCGAGCAGCGCCACCACCCGCTCCGGCTCGGGGGTGCCGACCAGCACCCGGCCGGTCGGGGCCTGCAGCTTGACCAGGTCGTCCTGCAGCACCAGGCGGCCGCGGTCCATCACGCCGACCCGGTCGCAGAGCGCCTCGATCTCGGCGAGCAGGTGGCTGGAGAGGAAGACCGTGGTGCCGTCGCGGTTGAGTTCGGCGAGCAGGTCGCGGATCTCGCGGATGCCGCGCGGGTCGAGGCCGTTGGTCGGCTCGTCCAGGATCAGCAAGCGTGGCTTGCGCAGCAGCGCCGACGCCAGGCCGAGGCGCTGGCGCATGCCCAGGGAGTAGGCCTTGACCGGGCGCCGGTCGATGCCGGCCAGCCCGACCCGCTCCAGGGCCTCGTCGACCCGGCGCTTGCGATCCGAGCGGCCACCGGAACCGGGTCCGGCCGCGTCCAGCAGCATCAAGTTCGCGCGGCCGGGCAGGTGCGGATACATGCCGGGGCCCTCGACCATCGCGCCGATCGACGGCAGCGCCTCGCGGACCCGGCGCGGCACCGGCACGCCGAGCACCTCGATCTCGCCGCGGGTCGCGAAGACCAGCCCGAGCAGCATCCGGACCAGCGTGGTCTTGCCGGAGCCGTTCGGGCCGAGCAGGCCGTAGCGGTCGCCCTCGCGCACGTCGAGATCGACGCCGTCGACGGCGGTGACCTTCCCGTACCGCTTGACGAGTCCCCTGGTGACGATCAACTGGCGCTCCCGGCGAGGTCGGCGGCGACGCTTTCGAGGACGGCGGGCTGCACGAAGCCGGCCACCAGATAGATCCGCTCGCCGCGGACCGCGAGCAGGGTGAGCAGGCCGGTGCCGAGCAGCGCCGCCTCGCCCTGCGGCACCTCGACGTCGGTGCCGAACGTGTCCAGCCGGTCGAACGCCTCGTTGCCGAAGCGGCCGGGCAGGGCCACCACGACGAACTGGGCGAGCCCGGTGCCGTACGTGCCCGCCGCGGTGACCCCGTCCACCGCCTCGTGCCGGGGCATGCCGCCGATCGACTCGGGCAGCACCGCGCGGCGCCGCCGGTTGATGAAGCTCAGGATGTCCGGGGCCGGCGCCACGGCGAAGCCGACGCCCTCCCGCCCGGCCGGCGGAGTGATCGTCGCGTCGTCCGGCGCGCTCTGGCGCAGCTCGAGGAAGCGGGTGCTGAACACCGGCCGCTCGCCGCCCTTCGCGGTCACCTCGGCCTGCACCGGCAGCCCGGTGGACGGGTCGGCCCACAGGTCCACGTGGTCGATGGTGGTGTCCGGGGACGCCGGCACCAGCCGCAGCCCGGCCGCGCTGATGCCGGCCACCCGCTTGCCGGCCAGCGGCTCGACCCGATCGCCCTCGGCGATGGCGAGCAGCCGGCGGATCAGCTCGGGCGGGGTCAGATCGGACGGGCGGGGCAGGCGCACCGGCTGGTCGCCGACCACCTGGGTGATCTGGTTGTCGCCGAAGTCCCAGATCACCTGGCTGCCGGGGGTCTGGTAGAGGTCACGCTCGGTCGCGCCGTCGATCACGTCCACCCGCCAGCGGTCGCGGGCCGCGTACCAGACCCGCATCTCGGTGCGGCCGCTCAGCGGCTTGGTGACCTCGTCGAGGTTGGGCAACGACGGCAGCGGGAGCAGGCCGCTGCTCTGCGCGTATCCCTGGTAGGCCAGATCGGCGGACGCGAGCATCGCCTGCCGCAGAGCCGCGGGGTCCGCGGAGGCGGTCGGGACCGGCCGGGCCCGGATCACGATGGGCACGCTGACCAGCACCGCGACGACGGCGATCACGACGATCCACCGGCGCCACGCCTGCGCGCTCACCACCGTTCCCAGGCCCATAGGCCAGCAACGGTACCCGCGGGTTCAGGCACTATTGGCTGGTGAGCGATATCCAGGCGGACCTGACGCGGGCCCGCGCGGGCGACGACGCGGCCTTCACCCGGCTGGTCGAACCACTGCGCGGCGAGCTGCACGCGCACTGCTACCGGATGCTCGGCTCGAGCCACGACGCGGACGACGCGCTGCAGGACGCGATGGTGCGGGCCTGGCGCGGCATCGGCCGGTTCGAGGGGCGCAGCACCCTGCGGTCCTGGCTCTACACGGTCGCCACCCGCACCTGTCTGGACCTGGTGGAGGGCCGCGGGCGGCGGGCGCTGCCGATCGATCTGGGTCCGGCCAGCGACCACGTGGTGGCGGGCGACCTGCCGGTGACGGAGGTGGCCTGGCTGGGGCCGTACCCGTCGGTCGAGCGCCGTGAGGACGTCGAGCTCGCCTTCGTGGCCGCGTTGCAGCACCTGCCGGGCAACCAGCGAGCGGCGCTGCTCCTCTTCGAGGTGCTGGACTTCAGCGCCGCCGAGATCGCCGCGATGATGGACACCTCGGCGGCCTCGGTCAACAGCGCCCTGCAGCGCGCGCGGGCGACGGTCCAAGACAAAATTCCGCAGGGTACGCGCGACCGCACGCTCCCCGACCCCCGCCTCCGAGCCACCGTGGCCGAGTTCGCCGGCGCCCTGGAACGCGGCGACGCGGACGGGCTGATCGCGCTGCTCACCAAGGACGTGACGTGGTCGATGCCGCCGATGCGGGCCTGGTACAGCGGCCTGGACAGCGTGACCGCCTTCGCGTGCGCGATCCCGCTCTCGTCCTGCGGGGCCTGGCGGCACGTCCCGGTGGACGCGAACGGCCGGCCCGCGGTGGCGGGTTATCTGCGGACCGTCGACGGCGGTCCGCACGAGTTCTGGTCGATCAACGCGTTCGGGTTCGACGGCGACCGGATCTCATCGGTGACCTCGTTCATCGGCCCGGACCACGCGGCTACGTTCGGGCTGCCACCGCGTCTGTGATCGCCGCGACCACGGTCTCGGTGGCGACCGCCCGGATCAGGTCGAGGTCGCCGCGCTCGGTGGCGGTCTCGCCGGTGGCCAGCGCCACCATCGCGTCGCCGTCATAGCGGGAGTGCGCCGGGTGGATGGCGCGGGCGAGGCCGGTGTGGCCGCTCTGCGCGAGCAGGTAGCAGTCGGTCTTGCTCAGCTTCGCGGTGGTCAGCACCACGCCGATCGTGGTGTTCTGCCGCTCGGCGAACGGCGTCGCGACGGTGGCCGGCGCGGCCTCGGTGCCGAGCACGTCACCCCAGGCGTTGACCACGATCAGCGCGGCCACCTCGGCCGCACCGGCCTTGCGGACCGCCCAGCCGACGCCGCCCGGTTCGACCCGGCCGCGCCACTTCCCGGTGGTGGCGCCGGCGCCCGCGCCCACCCGGCCGGACTCCAGCGGGACGCCGCTGAGCGCCGCGAGCGCCGCGGCCCGTCCGGTGGCCGCGTCCGGCGGGACGTCACCGGCCGAGGCGTCGAAGATGGACATGCCGACCACGATCGGCACCGGGCCGGCCGACGTGGGGAAACCGGCGCCCCGCTCGCGCAGCAACGTCATCACACCGTCGGCCGCGGAAAGTCCGAAAGCCGACCCTCCGGACAACACGACCGCGTCGACACGATCCACTAGACGAGTGGGATCGAGCAGAGCGAATTCACGAGTGGCCGGCGCACCGCCCCGGACCTCCCCGGATGCCACCGCGCCAAGCGGGGGCAGGACCACGGTAACGCCCGTGCCCGCGCCGGTAGCATGACCGGCCCACGCCGACAACAGTTGCGGTCCCATGCTCCGAGCTTAGGGACTGTCGCATCGCCGACGTATCAGTCCGGCCACCGAACGCTCGATTCGGTATGGCACAAGTCCGGCCGGCGGCGAGAGCAATCGGGAAGCACCAACTTCCCCCGACGAATCGCGAGGGCTTGATGGATCTACCGGGGCAGACCGGCACCGCGGAGCTGATGGCCCGGGCGGCGGCCGGCGACCAGTCGGCGTGGAACGCGCTGACCGACCGGTACACGAACCTGTTGTGGTCGGTGGCCCGCGCGATGCGGCTCAACGAGGCGGACGCCGCCGACGCGGTGCAGGCGACGTGGCTGCGGCTGGTGGAGAAGCTGGACACCATCCGCGACCCGGACCGGCTGCCCGGCTGGCTGTCCACCACGGTGCGCCGCGAGTGCCTGGCGGTGCTGCGGCAGCGCACCAAGACGGTGCCCACCGACGACTTCGACGACGTGCCCGACGAGGACACCCCGGCGCCGGACCGCGGCCTGCTGCGCGAGGAGCGCGATGCCGCGTTGTGGCAGGCGTTCGAGCAGATCTCGGCCCAGTGCCGGGCGCTGCTGCGGGTGCTGATGGCCGATCCCCCGCCGAGCTACGCGATGGTGGCGGTGGCGCTGGACATGCCGGTCGGCGGCATCGGCCCGACCCGGCAGCGCTGCCTGGCCACGCTGCGCCGGATCATGGCGGTGGCGTCGTGAGCGCGGCCGACGACGACCTGCTCGCCGACCTGCGCCGGGTGGCCGGGCTGGCCGACCCGGTGCCGGAGCACGTGCGGCTCGCGGCCCGCGCGGCGTTCGAGACGCGTGACCTGGACGCGCGGCTGGCTGAGCTGATCGCGGATTCGGCGGTGGAGTCCGGGTTCGAGGCGGTGCGGCAGGTGACCGACGAGCGCCTGTTGTCCTTCGAGGCGGACACCGCGCAGGTCGAGGTGACGGTGCGGGCCGAGGGCGCCGGCTGGACCATGATGGGCCAGATCTTCGGGGTGGGCGCCCGGGCGGCGTCGGTGGAGATCGGTGGGCCCGGCCGCATCCCGATCGAGCTCGACGACCTGGGCCGCTTCCTGATCGCGGACCTGCCCAGCGGGCCGGTGCGGCTGCGGCTGCGGCTGCCGACCGGCGAGAGCGTGCTGACCTCCTGGGTGACTCTGTGACCCCAGGCTTTCTATCGGCCCAAGGCGACGAAGGACCAGGCGGTGGCAAGGGCGATCACGTCGCCGGACTCCATCGCCTCGGCGCGCATGTCGCGCAGCGCGGCGCCGAAGCCGGAGCCGGAGCGCAGCCGCTCGTGGAAGGTGGCCATCAGAGTGCTGGTCACCGCGTCGTTCACCGGCACCACGCTGGCCAGCAGGCTGCGGGTGCCGAGCGGGATCAGGGCGCTGACCATGCCGAGCAGTTCGTCGGTGCTGACCGGCGCGGCGACGCCGGACTCGCAGCTGGAGAGCACCAGCCGGGCCGGCGCCCGGCGCAGCCGGCCGAGGTCATAGACGGTGAGCGGCCCGTCGTCCAGCGCCAGGCTGGAGAAGAGCGGGTTGTCACCGCGGAAGACGCCGTGCGCGGCGATGTGCGCGGTCCAGGCGCCGTCCAGCGCGGCGAGGGTGCCGTCCACGGTGGCCCGGCCGTCCTCGAGCACGGTCGCGCTCGGATAGGTGCGGGTGATGTGCTTGATCTCCAGCCCGGTGCCGTCCAGCTCGGGGCCGCGGATCAGCACCACCCGGCGGCGGCCGCGGTGCCCGGTGCGCCCGGCCCGCAGCCAGGTGGCGAGCGAGGGCGCGACCACGGCGGCGACGTCGCGCAGGGCGGGCAGCATGGCCCAGGGCACGGAGTGCAGCACGGCCGGCGGCACGATCACGATCGGGCCGCCGCGCAGGGTGGCCGCCGCCGGGCCGAGCAGGGCCCGCTGCAGGGCGTCGCCGGCCGCGATCAGGGCCGGCCGGGCGCCGGTCGGCGGGCGGCCCCGGGCCAGCCGGCGCAGGGCGAAACGGGCCAGCTCGACCTCGCGGACGGCGGCCGCGAGCGGGCCGACCACGTGGGTGCGGCAGCGGCCGCCGAGCGCCGTGGTGGCATAGAGCACGCCGTCCAGAGTGGTCAGCGTGATCAGGTCGTGGTCGCCGAGCGCGGCCAGCGGACTGGGCTGGGGAGCGGCGCGAGCCTCGCGCGCCGGCTCGTTGGCGGCGGCCCGGCGGGTGCGCGCCCGGATCGTCCCCTCCAGGGCACGTCGTTCCGACTCGATCGCCCGGATCGGCGCGCCGGAGGACCGGGCCTCGATCAGCCGGCGCTCGATCGCGCGCAGGGCGGCCATCTCGGCGGCCAGCTCCGGGTCGTCCGGCGGGCGGACCGGCGCCGCGGCCAGGGCGCCGGCGCGCCAGCGCTCGCTCCAGCGCAGCAGCATCCGGGCGTCGCCGCGGGCGACCGCCTCGCGCTGGGCCAGCTCGGCCAGCTCGATGCCGTGCACGGTGGCGTGCGCCTGCAGCTCGGGGGCGGCCAGCGTGCGCCGATGGTTCTCCGCGGCGCGCAGCCCGAACCGGCAGGCCGTGAGCATGGCGGCGGTGTCGCCGCGCTGGACGGCCCGCAGCGCGTGCGCCAGCCAGCCGACCGCGTGCCCGAAGCTCGGCCCGCGGTTGCGGAAGTCGGCGGCGCGGGCCAGGTGCCGGTCGGCCTCGGCGCGCCGGCCCTTCTCGGCGGCCAGGCGACCGGCGAGCAGATGCGCGGCGGGGGTCTCGACCGCGTCCAGCGCGTCCAGCCGGTCGGCCAGCTCGCCGGCCCGGGTGACCAGGCGTCCGTCGCGGTGCCCGGCGGCCCAGCGGGACTGCAGCACCACAAAGGACGCGCGGGCGTGCCAGCGGTCGCGGCCCTGCCTGCGGAAGAGGTCGCGGGCGGCCGCGGCGCGCTCGGCGGCGAGGTCGAGGCGGCCCGCCGCATAGGCCGCCTGGCCGCCGGTGAACAGCAGCTCGGCGGTGTGCGAGGCGTCGCCGCCGCGCTCGGCGTGGTCGCTGATCGCCGCCTCGGCGACGCTCACCGCCTCGGTGAACAGCCCGGCCGCGAGCAGCACCGTGCAGCGATCGACGGCCAGCTCGGGCACATAGACGCCGAGGCTCGCATAACGCTCGGTGGCGGCGTCCTGGAAGCCCAGCGCCGCGGCCAGGTCACCGGCCAGATAGGCCAGGTCGGCGCGGTTCTGCACGGCGTGCGCCGACTCCAGCTCCTGGCCGACGACGTGGTAGAGCCGCTCGGCCTCGACCAGCTCACGGTCCGCGCGGGCGGTCTGCCCGACGGCGCTGAACACCAGGAAGCGATGGGTGTGGGCGCGCGCCTCCCAGAGCTGGTCGCCGCCCCGGCGCAGCAGCGTGATCGCCCGGCGCAGGTCGTCGAGCGCCTCGTCGTAACGGCCCAGCACGCGCAGCAGGATGGCGCGCCGGGTCAGGATGCGGCCGGCCGGGATGCCGCGGCTGCCGGCGATCGCCGCGTCCAGCAGGTCCAGGCCGGGGCGTGTCTGCCCGTTCAGCCCGAGGGACAGGCCGAGGGTGGCCTGCACGTCGGCGATCCGGGCCGGCCGGCCGCACGCCACCGCGTCCCGCAACGCACGTCGCAGCTCGGCGATCGCCGCCGAGGTGTGCCCACCGTCGCGCAGCACGATGGCCCGGGCCTGCCGGGCGATCGACGCCGTGCACGGGTCGGGGCGGCCGGCCAGCACCTGGTCGGCCTCCCGCAAGGCCTCGCCCGGGCGCGACAGCGCCAGCGACAACAGCCGCTCCGGCGGTCCGGCATCTGACACGCGCCAAGTCTAGGAGGATTGATGAGCGACGAACGATCGGGCGGATACGAACCGCCACCCACTGAGACGCCCCAGCAGGCGCAGCTGCGTCTGCTGCAGCGCCGGTTCGCGCACCTGAACATCGTGCCCGGCCCGGAGTCGTGGGAGCGCGACGGTGTCGCCTTCCACTACGAGAAGGGCGCGCTGCTGGTCAAGGACGAATACCTGAACCAGGCGCAGGCCCGGCTGGCCGGCGCCGAGATCGAATCCACGCCGGTCGAGGGGCGTGGCGCGGGCGGCTACACGAAGCTGGCGATCGGCGACGACGTGCCACGGGCACTGGGCCTGCTCGAGCAGTCCTTCGGCTACGACGTCGCCGCGCCCAACCACCTGGTGCACATCGCCCCGCCGAAGGGTGTCGGCGGCAACTGCCCGGCGTCCGAGCCGATCCCGGTGCCGGCCGGCACGGCGCCGTTTCCCGGTGTCGAATGTGATCCCGAGGCCGGGCGTGGCGTACGGGTGGTGGTGGCGGACACCGGGCTGGACCTGGAGGCGCCGAACCGCTCGCCGTGGATGGCCGGGGTCACCGGCGACCAGGACGAGGGCGTCCTCGACGAGCCGCTGACGGAGTACGCGGGCCACGGCACCTTCATCGCGGGGGTGGTCAGGTGCCTGGCCCCGGCGGCCGAGGTGCACGTGCGGGCCACCTTCGAGAAGGGCGGCGCGGTCCTCGAGGACAAGCTGGTCGAGGGTCTGATCGACATCCTGGACAACGACTATCCGGACATCATCAGCCTGTCCGCCGGCACCTGGACGCACACCTCGCAGGACCTGCTCAGCCTGCAGCTGTTCGGCCGCCGCCGGCTGCGCCTGCACAAGGGCGTGCTGCTGGTGGCCGCGGCGGGCAACGACAACCAGCGGTGGCCGTTCTGGCCGGCCGCGGCGCCCTACACGGTGTCCGTCGGCGCGCTCGACCCGAAGATGACCGGCAAGGCGGCGTTCAGCAACTTCGGGCACTGGGTGGACACCTATGCGCCTGGTGACGAGCTGATCAACGCGTTCCCGGTGGGCACGTACATCGGCGAGGAGGGCGCGAACAAGGGCGTCAAGATGGTCTACGAGGGCATGGCGAAGTGGAGTGGCACGTCGTTCGCCACGCCGCTGGTGGCCGGTCTGACCGCGGCCCGGATGTCCCGGACCGGGGAGAACGGCGTGACCGCCGCCAAGCGGCTGATCCGCCGGGGGCAGAAGCAGGCGATCCAGGGCCTCGGCGCAGTGCTGCGCCCCGGAGACGCCTGAGCCTGGGAGACGCCTGAGCCCGGGAGACGCCTAGGCCCGGGACAGCGGCAGGGAGATGTGGGAGACGCCCGGCCGGACGCCGACCTCGGTGCCGGCCGGGTAACGCAGCGTGTGGTCGCGCTCGGTCGAGATCAGCACCACGCCGATCCGGTGGCCGGGCGCGAACACGTGGTCGTCGGTCTGCAGCTCCCAGGTGAACGTGTAGGGCTGCCCGGGCGCGACCGGCTCGGTGCGCGATCGCGAGTGCCGGTTACGCACATCGGTCCAGCCGCGGGTGACGATCTCGAACGGGGTGGTCGCGGTCGCGTACCCGATGCGGTTGAAGCAGCCCGGATCCTCCGGGATGCCGGGGCCGATGCAGTCCTGGCCGCCGATCAGGCGCAGGCCCGCGAAGCGGTCCGCGCTGCCGTAGTCGACCAGCAGCGCGGTCAGATAGGGCGATCTGCCGGTCAGGTCGGCGCGCACGGTGATGGTCGGCGTGCCGGAGAGCCGGGTCTCGGTGGTCAGCGGGGCGGACAGGTAGGCCAGCCGGTTCGGGTCGGCCGCCGCCTCGTTCGCGGCCAGTTCCTCGGCGGTGCGGGCCGGCGCGTCCACGAAGGACTCCCGTGTGCCCGGCCGGGGCGCCGACCGGCTCAGCTTGCCGTCGCCGACGAACCAGTCGTTGGTGCGGGTGCCCGGCGGCGGCCAGTCGCGGCTGGTGCGCCACACGGTCGGCGCCACCTCGACGTCGGCCATCGGCTCGGCCATGATGCCGTTGGGGATCCGGTAGAGCCAGTGGTCCATCCAGCGGTGCAGCGTGTCCAGCCACTCCGCGCGGCGCACCGAGAACGGGTCGGTGTGCCCGGCCTGGTGCAGCCAGATCTTGCGCGGCACACCGCGGGCGGCGAGCGCGTCCCACCACTGCCCGGCGTGCAGCGTGCGCACGTTGTCGTCGTGCAGCCCGTGCACCAGCAGCACGCTGGCCCGCACCTTGCCGACGTCGCGGGTGTAGTCGCGCTCGGCCCAGAACGGGCTGTAGTCGCCGGTCTCGCGGTCCTGCTCGAGCTCGATCTCGTCCATCAGATCCGCGCACACCTCGGGGTTCGCCCGGGTGAGCACCGCCCGCGCCAGCACGTCGGTGTCCTCGCCCTGGAAGCCGCCGGGCGCCACCACGCCGCCGTTCGCGCGGTAGTAGTCGTACCAGCTCGAGATGCCGGCGATCGGGACGATGGTCTCCAGCCCCTCGACGCCGGTGGTGGCGACCGCGTTGGGCAGCGTGCCGTTGTAGGACACCCCGATCATCCCGGTGCGACCGGTGGACCAGCCCGCGGTGACCGGCGCGCCGCTCTCGTCCCAGCCGCGGGCCCGGCCGTTGAGCCAGTCGACGACCGCCTTCATGCCGAGCGTCTCGTTGCGCCCGCCGGAGGTCGGACAGCCGTCCGAGCCGCCGGA
Organism: Actinoplanes sp. NPDC051388; assembly: GCF_055586225.1. Classification (NCBI taxonomy): domain Bacteria; kingdom Bacillati; phylum Actinomycetota; class Actinomycetes; order Micromonosporales; family Micromonosporaceae; genus Actinoplanes; species Actinoplanes sp. NPDC051388. The sequence goes on from NZ_JBVJIP010000011.1 coordinate 299,472, forward strand.
GCCGAGGCTGTCCGCGAACGCCACCGCGTAGCCACGCGGGACGAAGTAGTTGTCCAGGTAACCACCGAACGTGATCGTCTCGGCCCGGTCGGAGCTGCCCGGCGCGGACCGGCGGGCGAGGCCGTCGCGGTCCACGTCGTCGTGGTTGGGCACGTCGTTGAGGCCGGCGTAATAGGGGCTCGGCTGGAAGACCACCGGCATCCGGTTGGCCGGTCCGGACTCGCGCGGCCGGATGATCCGCACCGCGACCCGGTCGCGCTCGCCGTCGAAGTCGCTGTCCACCGCGGTCTGCACCCACACCCGCTCGCGGATGGCCTGCGCATAGTCGTAGACGGGCTCGGTGCCCTCGGTCGGCGCCGGCGCGGCGGCGGCCGGTGCGGCCGTCGGCAGCAGGAGAACGGCGGTCAATGCGGCGAGAGCAACCCCAGCGGTACGCACGGCGACACCCTATCGCTTCCGATCGATGCGTATATCGGTTTCAACCCGGTGGTTACCACCCGATAGATTGACCGATGGCAAGACAACGGGGGTGAGCTGCGGTGACGGACGGCGATGGAGCGCGAGCACGATTCCGCATCCTCGGCCCCCTGATGGTCGGCGGCGCCGAGGTGACCGCGGGCCGTGAGCGCACCCTGCTCGCCATGCTGCTGCTGCGCCCCGGCGCCCTGGTGCCGGTGAACGATCTGGTGGACGCGCTCTGGGACGACGACCCGCCGGCCACCGCCAAGGCGCAGGTGCAGACCGCGGTGTCCCGGCTGCGCCGGCGGCTGCCGGGCGACCTGATCCACACCGACCCGGCGGGTTACGCGATCCGGGTCGCCCGGCACGACCTCGACGCGCTCCTCTTCGCCGACCACGCCGCGCAGGCCCGGGAGCTGGCCGGCGCCGACCGCGAGCGGGCCGCCACCCTGATGCGCGCCGCGCTCGACCTGTGGCGCGGGCCGGCCCTCGGCGGCATCGACAGCCGCCTGGTGCGGCAGCGCGCGGCCAGCCTCGACGAGCAGCACGGCGTCGCGGTCGAGGAGTGGGCCGACCTGGAGATGGCGCTGGGCCGCGACCGCGCGGTGCTCGGCGAGCTGACCGGCATGGTCGAGCAGTTCCCGCTCCGCGAGCGGCTGCGCGGCCAGCTGATGACCGCGCTGAACAACGCCGGCCGGCAGGCCGACGCGCTGGCCGAGTTCCGCCGGGTGCGCGCGCTGCTGATCGACGAGCTCGGCATCGAGCCCGGCGAGGAGCTGCGCCGCCTGCACGAGCGCATCCTGGCCGGCGAGTCCACCGCGGCGGTCCCGCCGGCGGTCAAGGCCGCCCGGGTGCCGCGCGAGCTGCCGCCCGAGCCGCGTTCGTTCACCGCCCGGGTGCACGAGGTGGCGGTGCTCGACGGCCTGCTGGACGAGGAGGCGCCCACCACGGTGGTGATCTCCGCTGTGTCCGGCACCGCGGGCATCGGCAAGAGCACGCTCGCGCTGCACTGGGGGCACCGGGTCACCGACCGGTTCCCGGACGGTCAGCTCTACATCAATCTGCGCGGCTACGACGTCGACGACGCGGTGATCCGGCCGGACGAGGCGTTGCGCGAGCTGCTGGTCGCGCTGGACATCCCGGCTCGCAAGATCCCGTCCCGGGTGGAGGCGCAGTCCGCGCTCTACCGCAGCACCCTGGCCGGGCGCCGGATGCTGGTGGTGCTCGACAACGTGCGCGACGCCGACCAGGTGCGCCCGCTGCTGCCCGCCTCCCCCGGCTGCATGGCGGTGATCACCAGCCGGGCCCAGCTGACCGGCTTGATCGCCACCGCCGGCGCGCACCTGATCACGCTCGGCCTGCTCACCCTGGACGAGGCGCGGCAGATGCTGGCCGGGCGGCTGGGCGAGCACCGGCTGATGGCGGAGCCGGCCGCGGTGGACCGGATCATCGGGGCCTGCGGCCACCTGCCGCTGGCCCTCGCGATCGCCGCCGCCCGCGCCCAGGCCCGCCCGGACCGGCCGCTGGAGAAGCTGGCCGCGGAGCTGGACGCCGCGCGGCTCGACACGCTCGCCACCGGCGACCCGTCGGCCGACGCCCGGGTGGTGTTCTCCTGGTCCTACCGGGCGCTCAAGCCGCGGGCCCGGCAGCTGTTCAGCCGACTGGGGCTCAGCCCCGGCCCGGACTTCGGCGCGGCCACCGCGGCCGCGCTGCTCGGCGCCGCGCCCGGTGAGACCCGTGAGCTGCTCGACGAACTGGTCGCCGCGCACATGGTCGAGGTGCAGGGCGACGACCGCTGGGCGTTCCACGACCTGCTGCTGGAATACGCGCGAGAGCTGTCGCACGAGCTGGAGGACCGGCTCGACGCGCTCACCCGGCTCTATTCCACGCTGATCGGGACCGGACATCCCGGGTCGATGATGCGCTTCCCGCACCGGCCCACCTTCACCACCCGGCCGCTGCCCGCGGACCTGCCGGTGGTGACGTTCACCGATCGCCGCGACGTGGACGCCTGGTTCGACCGCGAGCGGTCCACCCTGATCGCCGCCGTCCAGCAGGCCGCCGCCGCGGGGCTGGACGAGTTCACCTGGATGCTGGCCGACACCGTCGCGGGTTACCTGGTGCGGCACGCGTACAAGAAGGACTACATCGCGACCGCGCGCACCGGGCTGGCGGCGGCCGACCGGGTCGGCGATCCGGAGGCGGCCGGGCTGATGTCCGGCAACCTGGGCATCGCGCTGGCCGGCACCGGCGATGTCGCCGGGGCCCGCGAGCACATGACCCGGGCGGCGGAGCACTTCACCGCGGCCGGTGAGCAGCGCGGCCTGGCATATGCGCGCCTCGAGCTGGGCCTCTACGCCTCCCGCGAGGACGACGTGCCGGCCGCCGCCGAGCACGCCACCGCCGCGCTGGCCGCGTTCGTCGCGGCCGGCGACGAGCCCGGGCAGGGCAAGGCGCTGAACAACCTGGGCTGGTACCGCTATCGCGCGGGCGACATCGCCGGCGCGGTGGAGTTCGGGCACCGGTCGGTGGAGATCCACCGGCGGCACCAGGAGCACTACGGCGAGGGCGACGCGCTCGACACCATCGGGGTGGCCCACCGGGCGGCCGGCGACCTGGCCCGGGCGATCGAGTTCCTGGACCGGTCGGTGACCGCCTATCTCACCGGCGACCACCTGTGGAACGCCGCGGACAGCCTGATCACGCTGGGCGACGTCCAGCTGGAGAGCGGTGACGTGCCGGCCGCGCGCGCCTCCTACACCCGGGCCCTCACCCTCCTCGTCGAGCTGGACGAACCGGAGGCCGCGGAGGTCCAGCAGAAGCTGGACGACCTGGGGACAGTCCCGGGTCCGCCTCCGCCACCCCCCGTTTGAGTGACGGCCGCGGCCCGGGATCTCCCCGCCCTCGTCCAACACCCATGAGTCTGCCGATCGCCGCTATCATTCCGCTCTCACCGGATAGGCGGCCGTGATGGTCTGCTCCACGGTGTCGCCCGCGGAGTCGGTCACCGAGGCCCGCAGAGACACGCTCCCACCTGCGGGATTGTCGATCGTCACGGTCCGCTGGGCGCCCTTTCCACCCACTCTCGCCGGGGCCCAGGTCACCCCCGCATCGGTGGAGAACTCGACCGCGAAGGCGGTCACCGACGCGTCCGCCGCGCCGGGCGCCCGCTCGACCCGCGCGCCGAAGGTGACCGCGCCGGGTGCCGCCGCGTTGTCCGCGTCCAGCGCGGGCGTGAACCGGACGGCCTGCAAGGGCAAGACCTGCTTTCCTTCGGTACGCCCGGAGCGCACCGACCACCGGATGTCGACCTTGGTGGACATCCGCGTCCAGTCCTCGAGCCGCCGCAGCGTGCTGCGCACCCGGTAACGCCGCTCCCCCGGCGGCAGTTCCGCGTCCACCGCGAAGTCGTCCGCCTCGGCCAGCACCTCGCCGCCGGCCCGGATCTCGGTGTGCACGGCGTCCGCCCAGCCGCTGTAGGTGACGTGGTCGCGGGCGCTGAGCAGCGGGATCCCGACGTGCACGGTGTCGCCGTCGCGCCAGCCGTCCCAGCCCTGCTCGGGCACGAAGCCGGGCCCGAAGACGCCGCGGTTCCACTGCCGCGACGTCCGCACCCCGGCGGTGAACGTCTGATCCGGCACGTATGACTCATAGTCGCCGCTGTTCTCGCCGAACTGATCGGAACCGGACATGAAGATCGAGGTGAAGTCGGTGCCGGGCGCCGTGGTGAAGTGGTCGGCGCGGGTCCGCAGGTCACCCAGCGGCGCCGGCGCGGCATAGGTGTAGCCGAGCCCGGCCGGCGTGTAACCGGCGTGGCCGAGGCTGCGCACCTCGTCCGGCGACTGGCTGCTGATCTTCTGGGCCACCGTGCCGAGCGTGTTCCGGCGCACCGTGAAGGACAGGTCGGCCGGGATCTTCCCGTCGCCGGGCAGCGCGACGGTGTAGGTCCACGGGGTCGGCGTGGTGTCCTTCTTCCCGAGCGGGGCCAGCACGCCGTACCGGAAGCCGTCGATCTCGGGCCCCTTGCCCGGCACCGCGCGGATCTGGCCGGGGCCGCCGGTGAGGGCCAGGCCGTCGTCGCGGTAGGCGCTCTGGAAGACGATCTCCTCGATCGGCACCGCGTCCGGCACCCCGGCGACGGACACCTCCACCGGTTCGGCCAGGCGGGTGTCGAAGGTCATCCCGGTCGGCTTCCGGAGGTCGATCTCCCGGGTCTCGGCGGCCGCGGCGAACCGTCCGTCGGGCATCGCGCGCGCGTCGAAGGTCTGGGTCAGCACGGTGTAGCGGCCGGCGGGCAGGCGCCGCAGCCAGGTGCGCTCGAAGATCCGGGTGTAGGTGACCTTGCCGGTGGCCTGCTCGATCAGCAGCAGCTCGGTCATCGCCTCGTCGGTCGGGCCGAGGCCGGTGAACGACAGCTCGTAGGACTCCGGCTCGCGGTAGGCGCCGACCGCGGTGCGCACGGTCGCGCCGTCCGCGGCGGTGGCGGTCAGCGCGCCCGAATAGAGCCCGGTGGGTCCCGCCGCCGGATCCACGGTGAGGTCCGTCTCGGCGCTGCCGCCCGCGGGCACCACGACCGTCTCCGCGGCGCGGAACATCCCGGCGGGCGCGGGCTCGCCGGTGGCGTCGTCCACCGTGACGGCCAGCCGCAGCGTGACGTCGGCCGGTCCGTCGTTGGCGTAGCGCACCTTCTTCGTGGCCGGCGGGTTCGCCCGGCCGAACGGGAAGTAGCCGAGGCTCACGCTGCCGGCGGCGGTGAGGGTGCCGGCGGTCGCGCGGGCCACGTCGACCCGGCCGCCGCCCTGCTGATAGACGGTCTGCCCGTCGATCACCTTCGCGGTGGACATCAGGGTGTCCTTCAGCCTGGTCGCGGTCCACTCCGGGTGCTGCCCGGCCAGGATCGCGGCCGCGCCGGCCACATGCGGGGTGGCCATCGACGTGCCGGAGTAGGTCACGTACGCGTCGCCGCCCTCGGCCGTGCCGCCCGGGCTGGGCGCGGTGATCTCCTGGCCGGGGGCGGTGATGTCCGGCTTGACCGCGTAGTCGCCGCGGCGGCTCGGCAACACCCGCGGGCCCTCGCTGGAGAAGTCGCTGAGCGCGTCGGTGCGCTTGGCGACGCTGCCCACCGCGAGGGCGGCGTCCGCGGCGCCGGGCGACTCGATGGTCTCCGGGTCGTGCCCGTTGCCGGCCGCGGTCACGAACAGCACACCGGTCTCGGCGGTGAGCCGGTTCAGGGCGTCGATCACCAGGTCGGAGGACTCGGCGACCGGGCCGCCGATGCTCATGTTGACCACCTTGGCGCCGGAGTGCGCGGCCCACTCCATGCCGGCCAGGATCGCGTCCTCCGGGCAGCCACCCCAGTCGCAGATCTTGCCGATCTTGAGCCGGGCGCCCTTGGCCACGCCGACATAGCGTCCGTCCGAGGCGGCGCCGGTGCCCGCGATCGTGCCGGCCACGTGGGTGCCGTGGCTGACGTTGTCCGCCATGCCCTCGCCGAGGAAGTCCTTCGTCTCGTCGATCACGCCGGCCAGGTCGGGGTGGGCGGCGTCGATGCCGGTGTCGAGAACCGCGACGGTGACCCCGGCGCCGGTGTGCCCGGCCGCCCAGGCCTGCGGGGCGCCGATCTGCGGCACGCTGACGTCCAGGCTCGGCCGCATCTTGCCGACCAGCCAGAGCTTGCTCTTGGTTCCCGACCGGTCCGGCCGGCTCGTCCAGGACTTCCAGAACCCGGCGGTGTCCCGCTTGGCGGTCCGCATGGAGCTCACCCGGGCCGCCGGGGCGCCGCTCACCATCAGCGGGACCTCGCCACTGCGGGCGTCGTCGTAGCCGAGCCGGTGCAGCAGCGACACGTCGAAGAGACGCTGGTCGAGGCGGCCGTCGGCGATCCGGCGGGCGGCGTCGGCGGGCACCACGGACAAACCGGCCTTGGTGGTGACGGTGCTGAACGGGATGCCCGCCCGGCCCGCGGCACGGGCGATCCGGACGACCTGCCGGCCGCCGCCGTCCGGGGTCACGGTCACCTTGTCGCCGGTGACCAGGGTGACCGTCCACCCGGGGGTGCGCGGGGTCGCGGCGGCGGCCTCCTCGGCGCCCGCGTCGAACGGCACCAGCGCGACGATCGCGCCCGCGGTGAGCAGCAACGCGGCTGCCGCCGCGCGCAGAGGCCTGCGGACCATGGCTGACTCCCCCGTGGATCGACGAACGTGCCCGGGAATTGAAGCAGCCCGGCGCCCGAGCGCGCTGCGCAGGGCTTAACTGCGTCAAACCGTTGACGAACCAGTGACATATCTGAAACCTTGGATGCCCCGGCCCGCAAGAAGTTGACAGTAGTCGCGAAATTTTCACGACTCAGGTCGCAACTTCGGGGTTAGCGCAGCCCCGAGCGCTTCCCCACGCGTCCGCCCGTCCAAAACAGAACAGAGGGCTCCATGATTCGGAAGTTGCGCCGCCGGCGACTGGCCGGAGGCATCCTCAGCCTCGTCCTCACCGCGTCCGCCGTCCTGGTCGCGTCGTCGCCGGCCGCGGCCGCCGGCCCCAACCTCGCGCCCGGCAAGACCGTCACCGCCAGCGGCGCCAACGCCGGATACGCGGCCGGCAACGTCAACGACTCCAACGCGAGCTCCTACTGGGAGAGCCCGAACGGCGCCTTCCCGCAGTGGGTGCAGATCGACCTCGGCGCCAACACGTCCGTCGACCAGGTCACCCTCAAGCTGCCGCCGCCGTCCGCGTGGGCCGCCCGCACCCAGACCATCGGCGTGCAGGGCAGCACCAACGGCACCAGCTTCACGACCCTGTCGGCGCCGGCCGGGCGGCTCTTCGACCCGGCCACCGGCAACGCCGTGACCATCACGTTCACCGCGGCGACCGTACGGTTCGTGCGACTGAACGTCACCTCGAACACCGGCTGGCCGGCCGCCCAGCTCAGCGAGTTCGAGATCTACGGGCCGGTGAGCGGGCCGGACCCCGATCCCGACCCACCGGTCGGTGGCACCGAACTGGCCGTGGGCAAGCCGATCGAGGCGTCCTCGTTCACCCAGTCCTACGTGGCCGGCAACGCCAACGACGGGAACGTGGCCAGCTACTGGGAGGCGGCCGGGCAGCAGGCGACGCTGACCGTCAAGCTCGGTGCGGGCGCGGACCTCACCGGCGTGGCGGTGAAGCTGAACCCGGATTCCGCGTGGGGTCCGCGTACCCAAGGGATCGAGGTCTTGGGTCGCGCACCCGGCGCGACCGCGTTCACCTCGCTCAAGCCGCGGGCGGACTACAACTTCAGCCCGTCCGGCAACCAGAACACGGTGACCATCGCGGTCAGCGGGCGCTACGCGGACGTGCGGCTGCAGTTCTTCAGCAACAGCGGCGCGCCCGGCGGGCAGGTCGCCGAGTTCCAGGTGCTGGGCGCCTGGGCGCCGAACCCGGACCTGACCGTCAACGCGGTCACCTGGACCCCGGCCGCGCCCTCCGAGGCGGACGCGATCACGGTCAGCGCGACGGTGCGCAACGCCGGCACCGCCGCCGCACCGGCGACCACGGTCGACGTCAAGCTGGGCGGCGTCGTGGTCGGCAGCGCACCGGTCGGCGCGCTGGCCGCGGGGGCCTCCACCACGGTGAGTGTCGCCGCCGGACGGCGCGGGCAGGGCAGCTACACCGTCGCCGCGACGGTCGACCCGGCCGACACCGTGCCGGAGCAGAACAACGACAACAACACCTTCACCGCGGCGTCCCCGCTGGTCGTCGGGCAGGCGCCGGGGCCGGACCTGGAGGTCGTCTCGGTGGCGCCGAACCCGTCGAACCCGTCGGTCGGCCAGGCGGTCACCTTCACCGTCGTGCTCCGCAACCGCGGCACCAGCTCGGCGGCGGCCTCGGTGGCCCGGGTGACCATCGGCGGCAGCACGCTCAACGGCAACGCCCCGGCGATCGCGGCCGGCGCCACCGCCACCGTCACCATCTCCGGCTCGTGGACCGCCACCACCGGCGGCGGCACGGCGACCGCGACCGCGGACGCGACCGGCGTGGTGGCCGAGACGAACGAGAACAACAACACCGCGACCGTGTCCATCGTGGTCGGCCGGGGCGCCGCGGTGCCCTACACCACCTACGAGGCCGAGGCCGCGAACTACCAGGGCCAGCTGCTGACCCCGGACCCGCTGCGCACCTTCGGGCACACCAACTTCGCCACCGAGTCCTCGGGGCGGCAGTCGGTGCGGCTGAACAGCGGCGGCCAGTTCGTGGAGATCACCTCGACCGGGGCGTCGAACTCCATCGTGGTGCGCAACTCGATCCCGGACGCGCCCTCGGGCGGCGGCCAGGAGAAGACCATCAGCCTCTACGTCAACGGCCAGTTCAACCGCAAGCTCACACTGTCCTCGCGGAACAGCTGGCTCTACGGCACCACGGACGACACCGAGAGCCTGTCCAACTCGCCGTCGGCCAACGCGCGCCGGCTGTTCGACGAGTCGCACGCGCTGCTCGGCACCTCGTATCCGGCCGGCACCCGCTTCAAGCTGCAGCGCGACGCGGGCGACGACGCGGCGTTCTACATCATCGACCTGATCGACCTCGAGCAGGTCGCGCCGGCGGCGTCCCAGCCGACCGGCTGCACCTCGATCACCCAGTACGGCGCGGTGCCCAACGACGGCAACGACGACACCGCGGCGATCCAGCGGGCGGTCACCGACGACGAGAACGGCGTGATCTCCTGCGTCTGGATCCCGGCCGGCCAGTGGCGGCAGGAGCAGAAGATCCTGTCCCCCGACCCGAACCGTAACGGCAACAACCAGAAGGGCCTGCGCAACGTCGTGATCCGCGGGGCCGGCATGTGGCACACCCAGCTCTACACGAACACCGAGCCGCAGAACGTGACGGGCAACATCAACCACCCGCACGAGGGCAACGTCGGCTTCGACATCGACGACAACACCCAGATCTCCGACCTGGCGATCTTCGGGATGACCACGAACCGGGCCAACCGCGGCCACGGGCTCAACGGCCGCTTCGGCCGGAACACGAAGATCTCGAACGTGTGGATCGAGCACACCAACGTCGGCGCCTGGGTGGGCCGGGACTACTCGGACACACCGGCCTACTGGAACCCGGGCGACGGGCTCGAGTTCACCGGCATGCGGATCCGCGACACCTACGCGGACGGCATCAACTTCTCCAACGGCACGCGCAACTCGCGGGTCTTCAACTCGTCGTTCCGCACCACCGGCGACGACGGCCTGGCGGTGTGGGCCAACCCGTACGTGCGGGACCAGTCGGTCGACATCGGCCACGACAACCACTTCGTCAACAACACGGTGCTGTTGCCGTGGCGGGCCAACGGCATCGCGATCTACGGCGGTTACGGCAACTCGATCGAGAACAACCTGGTCGCGGACACCGCCAACTATCCGGGCATCATGCTGGCCACCGACCACAGCCCGCTGCCGTTCTCCGGCCAGACGCTGATCTCCGGCAACGGCCTCTACCGCACCGGCGGCGCGTTCTGGAACGAGGACCAGGAGTTCGGCGGGATCACGCTGTTCCCCTCGACCAGTGACATCGTCGGCGTCACCATCCGGGACACCGAGATCATCGACTCCACCTTCGACGGCATCCAGTTCAAGACCGGCGGCGGCAACATGCCGAACGTCGCGATCACAGGAGTGCGCATCGACAAGTCCAACAACGGCGCGGGCATCCTCGCGATGGGCGGCGCCCGAGGCTCGGCGAACCTGACCAACGTCACGATCACGAACTCGGCGGACGGCAACATCGTCCGCGAGCCGGGTTCCCAGTTCGTGATCAACGGGGGCTGAGGACGAGCGGGAGGCCCGGAGTCCACCACCGGGCCTCCCGCTCCTCGGCGCCTACTTGCCGTTGAGCTTGCTCATGTCGATGACCTCGGTGTCCGCCGGGGCCTTGATGTCGGTGACGGGCTCGCCGAACGAGCTGAACACCAGCTCGCCGCCCTTGCCGGAGAGCTGCAGCGGGTACGGCTCGCCGGTGGTGGCGATCCACAGCGCCGCGCTCGGGTCGTCGGAGTCCTTCAGGGCGATCGCCGGCTTGCCGTCGATCGCCTTCTCCTCGCCCTTGCTCAGCGTGCCGGCCGGCTCGAGCAGCTCGTCGACGTCGGCGATGGTGAACATCTCCTTGAACGACGCATCCTTCTCGGCGCCCGCGACCCACCGGTCACCGACCACCTCGGCGATGGCGGCGCCCTGCTTGGCGTCGGTCGACATCACCAGGAACTGCTCGTTCGGCTTGAAGTACTTCTTGCCGCCGACCGCGAGCAGCTCGACCTTCGCCTCGCCGCAGGCCATCGACACCAGGAAGTCGTCGGCGTTGATCGCCAGGTCGAGGTCGGTCTTCTGGCCCTGCTCGGCCATCGCGCCCTTGGCGCGGAACGACCCCGCCTTGGTGAGCGCGGCCTTCGCCTTCGCCAGGATCTCGGCGGCGCCGAGCGCGGCGACGCCGTTGGTGGCCGGCGCACACCCGTCGCGGGCCCGGCAGAAGGCCGGACCCGCGACGGGTGTGGTGCTGCTACTTGCTGAAGCCGGCGGTCAGGCCGCTGACCAGCTGGCGGCGGCCGATCGCGTACAGGATGAGGATCGGCAGCGTGGTCAGCACCACCGACGCCAGCACGGCGGGCACGTTGATGCCGTACTGGCCCTGGAAGGTCCACAGCGCGAGCGGGAGCAGGCGCTGGTCGGGGCTCTGGGTGAGCACCAGTGGCAGCAGGAAGCCGTTCCACACCTGCAGTCCGTTGTAGATCGCCACGGTCACCAGCGCCGGGCGCACCAGGGGGAACGCCAGATGCCAGAGCGTGCCCCACTCGGTGGCGCCGTCCAGCCGCATCGACTCGAACAGCTCCTTGGGCACGTCCCGGATGAAGTTCGAGAGCACCAGCACGGACAGCGGGATGGCGAACGCCACCGACGGCATGATGATCGCCAGCAGGGTGTCGTACATCTGCAGCCGGATGATGATCAGATAGACCGGGATGATGGTCGCCTGCAACGGGATCGCCAGTCCCATCAGGAACAGGGAGTTGCTCAGCCGCAGAAATCTGCTCTTGCCCGAGCCGCGCACGATGGCGTAGGCCGCCATGAACGAGAACAGCACCGCGGGCACCAGCGTGCCGACCGCGACGATCGAGCTGTTGAAGAAGTAGCGGATGAAATCCGACTCGATCACCAGGCGATAGTTGTCCAGGGTCGGCGCGCTCGGCGGCGCGAACGGGTTCTGCGAGAAGTAGTTCGACTGCGACTTGAAGCTGGTGATGACGATCCAGTAGATCGGCACCATCACCACGATCAGCCAGAGCCAGCCGGCCGAGCCGCCCAGCCAGTTCAGGCCGCGCAGCCCGCGACGGCGGGCCGGCACGTGATCATTGTCGGGGTTCTCCACCTTGAGGCCGGGTGGAGTCGTCACCGCGGTCGCCATGTCAGACCCCTTCCAGCTGGCTGTCGGTCGCGTTCTTGCCCCCGAGGCGCCGCAGCAGCAGCGCCAGGCCGAGGCCGACGAGTACCAGGATGACGGCGATCGCGCTGGCCGGGCCCATCAGGTTGGCCTGGAAGCCGCGCTTGTACATCTCCAGGGCCAGCACCCGGGTGGCGTCGCCCGGACCACCGGCGGTGAGCACGAAGATCAGGTCGAAGAAGGTCAGCGAGCCGACCGCCATCAGCGTCGACGACGTGATGATCGTGTATTTGAGCTGCGGCAGCGTGATGCTCCAGAAGCTGCGCATCCGGCCCGCCCCGTCGATCTCCGCCGCCTCGTAGAGCGTGTGCGGGATCTGCCGCACGCCGCCCTGGTAGATCAGCGAGTGGAACGGGATGAACTGCCAGGAGACCACGAACACCACGACGCCCAGCGCCAGGTTCTCCCGGCCCAGCCAGTCCTGCACCAGGAAGTCCACGCCCAGGCCGGCGCCGAGCCCGAAGTTCGGGTCCAGCAACGCCTTGTACGCGATCGCGATGGCCGCCGAGCTGAGCAGCAGCGGGATGAAGAACAGCACGGCCAGGAACGCGCGGTAGCGCTGGCGGCCGGCCAGGAACACCCCGAGCAGGATGCTCATCGGCGTCTGGAACACCCACGACAATCCCATGATCAGGAAGGTGACGCCGAGGTAGTGCGGCAGCCCGGGATCGGACAGCACCGTGCGCCAGCTGGTCAGCCCGGACGGTGTGATCTGACCGATGCCGTCCCAGGTGGTGAAGCTGAGCGCGAGCACGCCGAGCAGCGGGATGACGCCGAACGCGACGAACACGAGGAGCGCGGGCAGCACCATCCAGGCGACCGCGCCGCCCCGCCCACCGCCGGTGGAGGTGGCTGCCTTCGGCACGCGGGCGGTGGGCGGAGCGAGCGCCGTCATTTGCCGATGACCGCGTTGAGGTTGGTGGCGAACTGCTGCGGAGTGATCGACACCTGGAACAGCTTGGCGATGTTGTCCAGCAGCACCTCGGCGGCCTCCGGGCTGAGCGCCTGGTCCCAGGACTGGGCGAAGACCTTGGCCTTGCTCGAGGTGTCGTAGACGAACTTGAGGAAGTCGGCGTCCGGCGAGCTCGCGATGACGCTCTCGGTGCCCGTCACGATCGGCACCGATCCGGAGTCGATCCACGCCTTCGTCTCGGCCTCGCCGAGCACGCCGGTCTGGAAGAACTTCTTCGCCGTCTCCTTCGCCTCGGGCGTCGCCTTCGACGAGATCGACAGGTACTGACCCGGGTTGCCGACGGTGTCGCTCGGGTCGCCCTTGCCGCCCTCGACCGGCGGGAAGGACATGTAGCCCAGGTTGCCGCCGGAGACGAAGTCGCCGCCGTCGTTCTTCATGCTTCCGTACGTCCACCCGCCGTGCAGCATCATGGCCGCCTTGCCGGTGTAGAGCAGCGCCTGGTCCGCGTTGGAGTCGGCGGTGATCGACGAGAAGCCCTTGATGAAGCCCTTGGCGTTGATCAGCTCCTGCATCTTGGTCAGGGCGTCGATCGCGGCCGGGTTGGACCAGGCGTCCTTCTCGCCGGCGAACACGGCGTCGAAGACCTCGCTGCCGCCGATCCGGTCGAAGAGGAACTCCAGCCACATCATGTTGGTCCAGCGGGACTGGCCACCCAGCGAGAACGGCGCGATGCCCTTGTCGTTGAACTTGGGCACCAGGGCCATCAGCTCGCCCCAGGACTGCGGCGGCGCGGCGCCGACCTGGTCGAACACCTTCTTGTTGTAGTACAGGATGATCGGCTGCACGGTCTCGCACGGCATCGCGTAGATCTTGCCGTCGACCGTGGCCGCGCCGAACGACGACGGGAACAGCTTGGACTTGACCGCCGCGTTCTCACCGAACCACGCGGTCAGGTCCTCGACCTGGCCGGCGTCGACGTAGCTCTTCAGACCGCCGCCACCCCAGCCCCAGATCAGGGTGGGCGCCTGGCCGGCGCCGATCGCGGTCTTGATCTTCGTCTTGTACGCGTCGTTCTGGAACCGCGTCTCAGTGATCTTGTTGTTGGCGTTGGCCTTGTTGAACTCGGCCACCGCGTTGGCGCGGATGCCCTCGCCCGGCTGGCCGGTGAGGAACCAGTAGGAGGCCCCGCCCGCGGCGCTGCCACCACCCGAGGACGTGCCCGGGCCGGAGCTGCCGCAGGCCGCCAGGGCGGCGGCGGCCGAGGTGCCGGCGGCGAGGCTGAGGAAGTTTCGACGAGAGAAGTTGCTGGGGTCCACGTTGATCTCCGTACTCTGCAGCCGCGCACGGAACGCGGCAGGTCGAGTCATCTAGAAAAAGCGATGGCACCCGGCACGAAAGGCTGCAACTTTCGACCGGGGACCGCAAGTTAACGCGAGATTTCGTTAACGTAGGATTTCGGATTGCCTCTGTCAAGGGTCTTGATGTACTGCTTCACCAGGGGTGAGAGTAGACGGCACCGCAGCGTTAACCCGCGCTGATGACAACCGTCTCCCGATTACGATCCGGTTGCGGAAGTCGTCGGCCGGTTGGCCTCCGAAACTTTCGGAGACGTGCCGTGAATGGAGTGTCACCGTGACGAACCTGGACCCGACCCGTCCCTGGCAGGACACCTCGCTGTCCGCCGAGGCCCGAGCGGACGCCCTGCTGGCCGCGATGACCCTCGACGAGAAGGTCGGCCAGCTCGGCAGCCGCTGGCTCGGCAACGACATGCAGGCCGAGGTCGAGCAACCCGAGGCCGAGATCAAGGTCGCGCCGATGCAGGACGTCTTCGCGGCCTCGGGACGGGTCACCCTCGCCGAGGCGAGCCGGCACGGCCTCGGTCACCTCACCCGGGTGTACGGGAGTGTGCCGGTCACGCCCGCCGAGGGCGCGGCGGAGGTGGTCCGGCAGCACCGGATCGTGCTCGAGTCGTCCCGGCTCGGGGTTCCCGCCCTGGTGCACGAGGAGTGTTTGACCGGTTTCACCGCATACGGCGCCACGGTCTATCCGGCCGCGATCGCCTGGGGTGCGACGTTCGACCCCGCTCTGGTCGAGCGGATGGCCGCGGCGATCGGGCGGGACATGGCGGCGCTCGGCGTACACCAGGGGTTGTCTCCGGTCCTGGACGTCGTGCGGGACTATCGCTGGGGGCGGGTCGAGGAGACCATCGGCGAAGATCCCTACCTGGTCGCGATGCTGGGTTCGGCCTACGTGCGGGGCATGCAGGGCGCCGGGGTGATCGCCACGCTGAAGCACTTCGCGGGCTACTCGGCCTCGCGCGGCGCGCGCAACCACGGGCCGGTGCCGATGGGCCGCCGCGAGCTGCTCGACATCATCCTGCCGACCTTCGAGACGGCGATCGTCGAGGCCGGCGCCGGCTCGGTGATGAACTCCTACTCCGACGTGGACGGTGTCCCGGCCGGCGCCGATTCGTGGCTGCTGACCGATCTGCTGCGCGGCGAGTGGGGCTTCACCGGCACCGTGGTCTCGGACTACTGGGCGATCCCGTTCCTGGCCTCCACGCACGGGATCGCCGCGGACGAGGTCGACGCCGGGGCGCAGGCGCTGGCCGCCGGCATCGACGTCGAGCTGCCGGACACCCTGGGCTTCGGCGCCGGGCTGGCCGAGAAAGTCCGCCGCGGCGAGGTGCCCGAGGAACTGGTCGACCGGGCCGCCCGCCGGCTGCTGGTGCAGAAGGCGCAGCTCGGACTGCTCGACCCGGACTGGACGCCGGAGGGTTCGGTGACCGGCGCGGACGCGATCGACCTCGACTCCGCGGGCAACCGCGCGCTGGCCCGGGAGATGGCCGAGCGCTCGATCGTGCTGCTCGACGCGGGCACGGCGCTGCCGCTCGCCGGCAGCACCCGGAAGATCGCGGTGGTCGGGCCGGCCGCGGCCGATCCGCGCACCTTCATGGGCTGCTACGCGTTCCCGAACCACGTCCTCCCCCGGCACCCGCAGTTCGGGATGGGCATCGAGGTGCCGTCGGCGCTGGACGCGCTGCGCGCCGAGCTGCCTTCCGTGGAACTCAGTCACGCGGCCGGTTGCGACGTGCGCGACGCCGACCGCAGCGGGTTCGCGGCGGCGGTCGACGCGGCCCGGGACGCGGACCTGTGCATCGCGTTCGTCGGCGACCTGGCCGGGCTCTTCGGGCACGGCACGTCGGGCGAGGGCTGCGACGCCGAGGACCTGCGGCTGCCGGGCGTGCAACAGGACCTGCTCGACGCGTTACTGGAGACCGGGACGCCGGTCGTGGTCGTGGTGGTGTCCGGCCGGCCCTATGCGCTGGGGCCGGTGCACGGGCGGGCGGCCGGGCTGGTGCAGGCCTTCATGCCGGGCGAGGAGGGCGGGGCGGCCCTCGCCGGGGTGCTCAGCGGGCGGGTGCAGCCGGGCGGCAAGCTGCCGGTGCAGATCCCGCGGCTGGCCGGTGGGCAGCCGGGCACCTATCTGCAGCCGCCGTTGGGCGCGGACAACTCCGGGGTCAGCAACCTGGATCCGACGCCGCTGTTCCCGTTCGGGCACGGCGCCTCGTACACGACGTTCGCGGTGGAGGACCTCCGGATCAGCGACAAGGAGGTGCCCACCGACGGCGAATTCACGGTGACCGTGCGGGTGACCAACACCGGCGACCGGGCCGGCGACGAGGTGGTCCAGCTCTATCTGCACGACGTGGTGGCCCAGGTGACCCGGCCGGTGCGCCAGCTCACCGGCTTCGCCCGGATCGGGCTGGCGCCGGGCGAGGGCCGCGACGTGACGTTCCGGGTGCACGCCGACCGGACCGCGTTCACCGGCCGCGACCTGACCCGGATCGTCGAGCCGGGCGACTTCGACGTGCTGGTCGGCACGTCGGCCGGCGACCTGCCCTGCCAGGGCACGGTCCGGCTGACCGGCCCGGCCCGCACGGTGGGCCCGGACCGGCGGCTGGTCACGCCGGTCGAGACGGGCTGAGCATGCGTACGCGACCGCGCACCACCACGCTGGCTCAGGTCGCCGCGTCGGCCGGGGTGTCGGTGGCGACCGTGTCCCGGGTGCTCAACGGCCGGGCGGACGTCGGTCAGGCCACCCGGGAGCGGGTGGAGTCGCTGCTGCGCGAGCACGAGTACCGCGGCCGCAAACGGTCACCGGTGCGGCGCAGTCCGGCGGCGCCCCGGGTCGAGCTGCTGCTGCCGGACCCGCTGAACACGTACTCCATCGAGGTGATGAGCGGGATCCGGGACGGCGGCGTGCCGGTGGTGGCGGGCGCCTTCCCGGACCGCGAGACGTCGCCCGGGGCGTGGGCCCGGGATCTGGCCGCGGCCGGGCGCGAGGCGGTCATCGCGGTCGTGCACGACGTCACCGAGGAGCAGTTCCAGGCGCTGGTGCGGGCCGGGTTGCCGCTGGTGGTGGTGGATCCGGACACGGTGCCACGGCCGCACGTGCCGAGCGTCGGGTCGACCAACTTCGCCGGTGGCATGGCGGCCGCACATCACCTGCTCGGGCTCGGGCACCGGCGGATCGCGTACGTGGGCGGGCCGTCGAAGGCGGTGCACAACCAGGCCCGCGTGCACGGGTATCGGGCCGCGCTGGAGGCGGCCGGCTGCCCGCCGCCGCCGGACTTCGTGTGCCTGGGCCGCTTCACCCACTCCGACGGGCTGACCGCCGGGACCACGCTGCTCAGCCGGCCCGACCCGCCGACCGCGATCTTCGCCGGCAGCGACGAGAACGCGGCCGGCGTCATCGAGGCGGCCCGCCGGCTCGGCGTGCGGGTGCCCGAGGACCTGAGCCTGGTGGGCTTCGACGACACCCAGCTCGCCCGGTTCAGCGCGCCGCCGCTGACCACCGTGCGCCAGCCGCTGCGCGAGATGGGCCGGGTGGCGGTGCGGACCGCGCTGCGGCTGGCGGCCGGCGAGCCGCTCGACTCGCACCACGTCGAGCTGGCCACCGAGCTGGTGATCCGGCAGTCCACCGCGCCGGTCACCTGACCTTGGTCACCTGATCTTGGTCACCTGATCGACGCGCAGTCCGGCTCGTCCGGCAGCAGTGGGCGGAACAGCAGCTTGATCCGCTGGTCGCCGGCCTGCCAGCGGGTCCGATGGGTGGCGCCGCGCACGGTGTCGAGCAGTTCGTCGACGGCCTTGCCCTCCAGCACCAGGCAGGGCCAGTCCGGTCCGCCCTCCAGCGACTCCAGCGGGATCCGCAGCGGCCAGGGCCGGACGTCCGAGCGGTCGTCGCCCCACTGCTCCACCATCGCGGCGAGCCGGGTCGGCCGGTAGGGGCCGGTCTCGGTGCCGGTCGCGACGGCCGTCTTCGCCAGGTCGATGGCGCGACGCGGATCACCACCGTCGTCATCGGACGGTCCGATCAGGACGGTGCGATAGGAACCGTCGACCGAGGTGGTGCGGATCGCCAGCACGTTGGAGTCGGAGGCGGTGGTGAGCTGGTAGTGATTGCTCTGAAAGAGGTTGGCCCGCTGCGCCAGCCGGAACAGCTCGGCGATCTCGGTGTCGGTCACCGTGCGCTGCACGCCCTGGTACACCGGCCCGTCCTTCCCGACCCGCGCGACGGCCGTCCCGTCGCCGTAGATCGCGATGTCCGGCATCCGGATCCGCTCGGACCACGGCACGTACCCGCCGTCGCTGTCGACCCGAAGGACCGCCTGGTCCGCGCCGGTCGCCGGGTCCGGCGGCGGGCCGATGCCGGGGACCTGGGCACAACCGGCCGGGAACATCAGCGCGGCGATCAACGCGACGGCGCCGCGGCGGCTCATCGGATCGCCGCGCAGTCGGTCTCGTCCGGCAGCAGCGGCCGGAACATCAGCTTGACCCGTTGATCCCCGGCCTGCCAGCGGGTGTCACGGGTGGCCGCCCGCGCGGCGGCGAGCACCGGCGAGCCGGAGTCGAGCGTTTCGCACGGCCGTCTCGAGAAGCCGGACATCCGTTCCAGCGGCATCGGCAGCGGCCACGGCCGGACGTCCCCGGTCTCCTCGCTGTCCGCCACCACCACGACGGCATAGCGGGCCGGGCGGAACTCCCCCGCCTCGGCGCCGGCCCGCATCGCCGACTCGGCGAACCGCACCACCCGGCCTCGGTTACCGCGGTCCTCGACGGACGGCTGGGCGACGGAGGTCTCGAAGGTCCCGCGCGTGGACCGGACGGTGACCCCGAGGAAGTTGCCGTCGAGGACGTCGTCGCGCCGGTAGTCGTGGTTGTCGAACAGGTCCGCGCCGGCCGCCCGGTCGAACAGCTGCCGGAGCTGCTCGGCGGTGAGGGTGCGGCGGACGCCGGCATACATGAGGCCCTGGTCCTCGGCGCTGAGCACGGCCGTGCCGTCGCCGAAGACGCTGACCGTCGGGAGCGAATACCGCTCGGCGGGAGGGCCGAGAGCCGCGCTGTAGTCGACCCGCACGATCGCCGTCGACGGATCGGTGGGCGGCTGGGGCGCGGACGCGCCGCAGGCCGCGATCGCGAGGAGCGGCAGGCAGGCGCCGCCGAGCAGGAATCGCCGAATGGTCACGACACCTCGGACCCGGCTATGGGCGCGCCGGTTCCACCGTCGCCGATCCGTTACCGCTACGGGATCGAGCGCCCGTCACCGCTACGGGATCGAGCGCCCGTCACGGCTATGGGATCGAGCGCAACGTGCGGCGGCCGGCCAGCCAGGCGACCCCGGTCAGCACCAGCCACACCACCGCGGTGGCCGCGGCCACCACCCAGACCCGCGGCCAGGCCGGGAACGGCAGCGACGGCGGATCCAGCCCGGCCAGCGGCAGCGCCCAGCCGGTCAGCCCCCAGGTGAGCAGCGCGATCCCCAGCCCGGCCAGCACCGCGGCCGCGACCAGCGCCGGGTACGTCCACAGTGTCGCGTGCCGCACCGACCGCCGGGACAGCCCCTGCCCCCGCAGCACAGCCAGGTCTTCCACCCGCCGGGCCCGGTCCACGCCGGCGGTCAGCACCAGCGCGCCCGCCGCCAGCGCTGCGGCCAGCACGGCGATGAGCACGGTGAAGTCGAGCGCGAGCGCCGGGCCCTGCTGGTCGAGCGAGTCGCGCACGACGGCCGCACTCGTCTCGCCGGTCGCCTTCAGTCCCTGCGCCTCCAGCCGGGCGAGCACGTCGGCCGGCGCCCGGTCGGAGAGCCACACCTCGGAGCCCGCGGCCGGGCCGCCGTCGGCGGTGAGCCGGTCCGCGTAATCCAGGTCGACCAGGGTCGCCGGGCGGCCGGCGCCGGGCACCGCGGACACCCGGAGGGCGCGGGTGACCGGCATCGTGCGCCCGTCCAGCCCGGCGAGCCGGCTGACCGTGCCGGTGGTGGCCGCGGGCAGCGGGAAGGGCGTCGACACCGGCTGCAGCAGCAGCCGGTCGTCCTGCTGGTTGAGCACGGTCAGTTCGAGCGCGCCGCCGGCGCCCAGCGCGCTCGGCGTGGACGCCCGCCAGCCGCCCGGCGCCGCGGTGTGCACGGTGACCCGCCCGACGACGTCCTGCACGCCGCTGCCCGCCTCGACGAACGCGATCGCGTCGATCCGGCAGCCGGACCTGCAGACGTCGAGCTTGCGCGCATAGGTGTGCCGGCCCGGCCGCAGATCGCCGAGCGGCGCCTGCACCCCGCCCAGCCCCGCGGTGGAGCTCGCCACGACGCCGATGCTGACCGGCTTGTCGGGGTTGAGCCCGGTGGCCGTGACGTCGACCGAGAACTCGGCGCCGGCAATGTCGAACGGCTCGGGCGCGGCCGGGCGCAGTGCCGCGGCGGCCGCGGCCGGATCGTCGTCCGGCCAGTTGGCGACGGCGGTCAGCCGCTCGGTGTCCACGGCCAGCGCGGGCGGCGAGCCGGGATCGGTGGGCAGCCGCACCACCGCCATCGCGAACTCGCGGTCCGGGTCCACCTCGCGGACGGCGTGCAGCAGGTCCTGCCGGCCGATCGGCTCGACCGTCATCACCCGGTCCGCGCCGGTGCCCAGCTCGGCCTGCAGCGCCCGGCCGCGCATGCCGGTGTCCACCGCGCAGGCCGCCTGCACGGCGATCGCGACGGCGGCCGCGAGCAGCGCGAACATCCTGGTCGCGCCGGGCCGGCGGGAGAGCTGGAACCCGGCCAGGGCCCGGCCCGGGCGGCCGCGGCGCAGCGCGCCGCGGGAGATCCGGGTGACCACCGGCAGCACCGCCCGCGCGGCGAGCTGCGCGCACGCCACCGCGATCAGCGCGGTGGCGAAGGTGCCGACGCCGGTCAGCGTGCCGCCGGTGACGAACAGCTGCACGCCGGCGAACACGGCCAGCGCGGCGACCAGCGCCTGCACCGCGATCTGCCCGGCGAGCCGGGACACCGCGGGCGCCCGGCGCAGCAGCTCGGAGACCGGGGTGACCACCTGCCGCCACTCGGCCATCAGCGCGGTGGCCAGGGCGGCGACCGCGGCGACCGGCGCCCAGCGCAGCGAGTCGAAGCCCGGATCCGCGCCCGCGCCCGGGAGGCGCACCGCGGCGACGGCGTTGACCAGCAGCTGACCGGCGACGCAGCCGGCCACCGCGCCGGCCAGGATGGCGACCAGGTTCTCCCCGGTGGCCAGCCACCAGCGCGCGCCCCAGCGGGCACCGCGCAGCGCGACCACGGCGAGCTCCGGCCGGCGACCCTCGGTGCCGTAGCCCACCACCAGGAAGATGGTCAGGCAGCTGAGCAGGATCAGCGCGACGGCCGGCACCGGCACGATCAGGTGCGCGGCCTCCCGGCCGGTCGCGATCCGGTCGAGCAGCGTCGGGATGCCGGTCCGCACGTCGACCGGCGAGGAGAGATCGCCGACCTGGGCGGTCAGCGCGGCCAGCCCGGAACGCACCCCGGGCAGCCGGTCCACGGCCAGCGCGCCCGGACCGGCGATGCCGTTGATGGTCAGCCGGGTATTGCCGTAGTCCATCGCGGCCATCGTGGTGTCCAGCGTGAACACCGGCTCGCCGGGCCGTCCGGCATACGGCGCGAAGTAGCCCGCCGTGCCCCAGTAGACGTCGGCCGGCTCGGCCACCCGGTAGAACCCGGCCACCAGTAGCGGCTCGAAGTCGCCGTCGGGCACCCACTCGGTGACTTCGGGTGTCTTGATCAGGATCGCGTACGCCAGCGGCAGTGGCTGCCCGACCCGCAGGCCGAGCCGTTGCGCGGTGTGCTCGCCGATCACCACGTCGCCCTCGCCGCCCAGGCAGCGCCCGGCGACCATCACCAGGTGGGCGCAGGCGTCCTGGCGGTTCACCAGCAGGGTCCGCAGCGCTCTGTCGGGCTCCAGTCCGACCACCGGGAACTCGACCGCCGAGACGGCCTCGAAGCCGGGCAGCCCGAGCAGCGCCTGCCGGGCCGTCTGCAGATTTTCCTGCGGCGGGGCGCCGCCCAGCCCGCGCTGGTCGACCTGGCTCTGCTCGAGGGTGAAGCTGCGCTCGTCGGCCGGCGCGATGGCGACCTGGGCGGCGGCGATCGCCCGGTCGGTGGCGCGCAGCCAGGCCGGGGCGGCGACCGCGGCGGCGACGCCCAGCATGGTGAGCAGCGCGACCGCGAAGGCCTGGCCGCGGCGGCTCCAGACCATGGCGAGGACGAGGGCGATCATCGGCCCTCCCGGCGGATCCGGGCGACCAGCGGCCGGGCGGCGAGCAGCCCGGTCAGCGCCAGCGTGATCGCGGCGGCGAGCGCGGCCAGGCCGAGGGCGGGCAGACCGAGCGGATCGGGCGCGGCGATCAGCCGCCACCCGTCGCTGAACGGGGGCGCGGTGAGACCGTCGATCGGCACCGCCAGCACCGCGGCCAGCAGCCCGGCCAGCCAGCCGCCGGCGACCAGCGCGGCGATCCCGGCCCGGCCGGTGGCGACCGCGGCGGGCTCGCTGAGACCCTGCCGGCGCAGCGCGGTCAGCTGGGCCGCATAGGGCTCGCGATCGGCGGCCGCGGTGACCGCCACGGTGGTCGCCGCCAGCAACAGTCCGATCACGACGGTGAGCAGCCCGAACCGGGCGCCGGCCACGCTCGCCTGCTGGGCCAGCTGCTCGCCGCGGGCGGTCACGCTGCGCTCGGCGAGCACGTCCACCCCGGCGTTCTGCAGGGCGGCCACCACGGACGGCGGCGCCCCGGGCGCCAGCCACACCTCGAAGGTGCCGGTGAGCCCGGCGTCCGCGGCGGTGCGCCGGGCCACGTCCAGATCCACCATCAGCCCGGACGCGCCGAGCACCGGCAGCAGCCCGGCGTCGGCAACCACGCGGACCGGCGTGGCCGAACCGCCGAACCGGGGGGAGGTGGCGTCGTCGTACCGCCACTCCTTGGGCAGCGGGCCGGCCAGCACCACCGGCATCGGGCGGGGCGCGTCGGCCACGATCACCCGGTCGCCGGCCACCGCGGCGCCGGCCTCGGCCGGGGTGATCTTCAACCCGGCCGTGGTCATGCTGAGGTGCAGCGCGGCGCCGCCGTAGTCCGGGTACCACCGGGCCGCGTCGGCCAGCTCGGCCGGGCCGACGATCTCGGCGTCCGGGCCGCGCTGGCGCAGGTCGCGCAGGGTCACCGAGCCGGGTTCCGGTCTCGCTTCGCGGTCCCGCAGGGTGGCGAGCTGCCAGCGGACCAGCCGGCAGCCGGGCGCGGTGGCGCACGGCGGCGCGGTCGCGGTCACGGTGGACTCGCCGGTCGGAATGTCGCGGAACGTCGCCTCGACGTTCTCGCCGGTGCCCTCGTGCTGCAGCACCGCGACCAGGATGGCCGGGCGCGGCCGGTCGTTGCGCACCCGCAGTTCCAACCGGCTCGCCGTGATCAGCGGTGGCGCGGCGGGCAGCCGGGCCGCGGCGAGCGCCTCGGAGAGGGCGGTGACCGGGCCGTATTCGGGGCGCCAGTGGGCCACCGCGGCGAGCCGGGAGCTGTCCACCGCGAGCACCGGCGGGTTGCTGTTCAGGTCGACCATCACGGCCATCGCGGACCGGCCGCCCGGGTCGGCCGCGCGGACCGCCTCGAGCAGCTGGGTGCTGCTGTCCGCGTTCACCGTCAGCACCCGGTCGGCGCCGACCTCGACGGCGGTGCGGGTGGCCCGGTCGGCGGTGGCCGCGGCCAGGCTGCCGGCCGCCAGCGCGATCATCGCGACCGCGGTGGCGACCAGCGTGAACACCCGGTCGACGCCGATCTGCCGGGAGATCTGGACGGCGGCCAGGCCGGACCGGAGCCGCCCCTGCCGCAGGGCCAGGCCACCGGCCCGGTCGGTGAGCGTGCCGACCACCCGGGCCAGCACCAACGCCACGGCGAGCGCGGTCAGGGCCGGCGCGACCAGGCCCAGCCCGCTGTCCTGTCCCCCGGCCCGGGCCTGATAGACGGCGGCCACGGCGATCGCGATCAGAATTCCGTCGAGCACGTCGGCGCCCCACCCGCGGCGCTTGCCGGCCGCGCGGCTGAGCAGCACGGTGATCGGCAGCCGCAGCATCACCGCGTCCACAATGGTCAGCACGAGCATGCCGATCAGCAGCACGATCAGCACGGCGGCGAGGGAGGCGAGCAGGGCGAGCGGGACCTCCGCGCGGACCGGGCCGGAGCCGGCCAGCAGGCGGCCGCCCAACAATCCGAGCGGTGCGCCGATCAGGGCCCCGGCGAGCAGCGGCGGCAGGTGCTGCCCGGAGGTCATCCGGAGCATCCCGAGGCGGGTGTTGCCGCGCAGCTTGAGCAGGCCCATGTCGCCGCGGCGGTCGCGCAGCGTGGACCGGCCGGCCAGCCCGAGCGCGACGATGCCGAGGACCAGCACCTGGCTGAGCGCGATCAGCACGGCGAAGAGCACGTCGGTGCGGTCCTCGGCGACCTGCCGCAGCAGGTCGCGGGTCGGGTCCTCGAGCTGCACGCCCTCGGCCGCCAGATCGTCGCGCGCGCCCGCGACCACCTGGCGCAGGTTGTAGCGGTTGTCGCCGCGCAGCAGCGGCTCGGGGACGTCCAGGTCGGCGACCACGGTCGGCGAGCGCAGCTCCGGCGCGGTGAAGCCGTCGAGCGTGGTGAACATCGGGTCCAGGCCGCCGGCCGCGCGGAAGATCTCGTTGCTCCAATAGGCGCCGGCCGGATCCGCGCGGTCGTAAAGCGCGGCGACCTTGAACCGGGCCGGCGTGCCGCTGGGCGACTGCCGCACCGCGAAGTCGTCGCCGATCTCGAGCTTGAGCCGCAGCGCGGTGTCGTTGCTGACCGCCGCCTCGTCCTTCGCCGCCGGACAGGTCCCGGAGAGCCGCACGTGCTCGCAGAAGCCCTCGCGGTAGGCCACCGGCACCTCGGACGACGCGGACGCCGCGGAGACCGGGCGGTAGACCATGTCGCGGATCATGCCCAGCGTGGTGGTCGCGCCGTCGATCGGCAGCAGGCCGGGCACCGAGCGGGCGAACTCGTCGAGGGTGGTCCGCGGGTCGCCGGCGAGCTGCACCGGCTTGCTCAGCGACAGCACCTTCTGACCGGCCGGGGCGGCGGCCACATCGGAGGAGGCGACCCGGGCGGCGACCGCCAGGCCGAACCAGGGCGCGGCCACCGCGGCGGTGGTGAGCAGCGCGGCGAGCAGCAGGACCATCAGGGACTGGGCCGCACGGGACCGCACAGCCCCCATGATCACCGTGTCCATGCGTCCCCCGCCGTTCCGATCACGCCCGCCGTGAACCTACCGGTTCGGCGCCCGCGCGGACCCCGGCCGCCCAGGGAAAGCCGACTTCGAGATCTGATCGAGAGGCGTCGGTTGTGGTAGACCCGTGGCATGCGGCACTACTCGGTGGAGCTCTCCACCCCGGCGGGCGTCACCGGCACTCTGATGGCCTACGGCCACTACGGCCGGCCGGTGCTGGTCTTCCCCAGCGAGGGCGGCGGCGCCCACGAGTTCGCGAAGTTCGGCATGGTCGGCGCGGTCGAGGACCTGATCGAGGCCGGCCGGGTCAAGCTCTACTGCGCGGGCTCCTTCGACGCCGGCACCTGGTCGGCCCGGCACCTGCCACTGGAGGATCGCGCCCGCGGCCACACCCACTACGAGTCGTGGGTGCTGGACGCGGTGGTGCCGCACATCCGCGGGGACAGCGGCGACGCGGCCGAGATCGTCACGGCGGGCGTGTCGCTGGGCGCCTATCACGCGCTGAACTTCGCCTTCAAGCGCGCCGACGTCTTCCCGCTGGCGCTCTGCTTCTCCGGCAACTACGACCCGAAGACGTGGGGCGGATGGGGCGAGAGCGGCGACGCGGTCTACTTCAACAGCCCGGTCGACTACGTGGCGAACGCGCACGGCGACCACCTCGACTGGCTGCGCTCGCGGTTGTCGCTGCTGCTGGTCTGCGGCCAGGGCCAGTGGGAGGACACCACCGGCTCGCTGGCGGCCACCCGGCGGATGGCCGGCGTGCTGGCCGAGAAGGGCATCCGGCACGAGCTGGACCTGTGGGGGCACGACGTGCCGCACGACTGGCCGTCCTGGCGGGCGCAGTTCGCGCACCACCTGCCTCGCTTCGTCTGACGGCTCAGCGTCTAGAGCAGGACCTCGGCGTTGTGCAGGTGCCGGCGGGCGTCCGCGGCCGGCATCGGGCGGGCCAGCAGGTAACCCTGGGCCAGGTCGCAGCCGGCCGCGCGCAGGTGCGCCAGCTGCTCGGTGGTCTCCACGCCCTCGGCCACCACGGTGAGGCCGAGCGTGTGGCCCATCTCGGTGACCGCCCGCAGCAGCGTGCCGCGGTTGCGGTGGTCCAGGTCCAGGAACGTCTTG
Source organism: Actinoplanes sp. NPDC051388 (assembly GCF_055586225.1). NCBI lineage: Bacteria > Bacillati > Actinomycetota > Actinomycetes > Micromonosporales > Micromonosporaceae > Actinoplanes > Actinoplanes sp. NPDC051388. The sequence goes on from NZ_JBVJIP010000011.1 coordinate 326,002, forward strand.
TCGATCTTGAGGACGTGCACCTTGAGGCGCAGCAGGGAGGCCACGGACGAATATCCGGCCCCGAAGTCGTCCATCGCCAGGCGTACCCCGAGGGATCTGATCTTTTCCAGCTCGGCGGTGACGACCTCGCTGTCCTCCAGCGCCATGCTCTCGGTGATCTCCAGCGTCAGGGCGGTGGCGGGGAGCCCGCTCTCGGCGAGGGCGGCGAGCAGGTGGGTGGTGAAGATCCCGGAGAGCAATTGGCGTACGGAGACGTTCACGGTCACCGTCAGGCCCTCGCACCCCGGCACCGACCGCCGCCAGGCCTGCACCGTGCGGCAGGCCTGGTTCAGCACCTCGCGCCCGATCTCGCGGATCAGCCCGGTCTCTTCGGCCGCCGGGATGAACTCGGCCGGCGACACCAGCCCGTCGGTCGGATGCCGCCAGCGGGCCAGCGCCTCGACCGCGACCACCCGGTCGTCGCGAAGGTCGACGATCGGCTGGTAGTACGTCTCGATCTCGCCCTGGTCGACCGCCCGGGCGAGCTGCTGCTCGAGCCGCGCCCGCCGCCGGGCCCGGTCGCGCAGGTCCCGCTGGAACAGCTCGAAGCGGGCCTTGCCGGAGGTCTTCGCGGCATACATCGCGATGTCCGCGTCGGCCAGCAGCTCGCCCGCCGAGGCCTGATCGTCGAGGTGCGCGATGCCGACGCTGGCGCTGATCCCGAGCTCCTGCCCGGCCACCCGCACCGGCTCGCGCAGCGCGTCGATGAGCCGCCGGCTGATCGCCTCGGCCGCGCCGTCGGCGCCCGCGCGCACCACCACGGCGAACTCGTCGCCGCCCAGCCGGGACACCGTGTCGCCGGCCCGCACGCAGGCCAGCAGCCGCTCGCCGGCGCGTTGCAGCAGTTCGTCGCCGGCCTGGTGGCCGAGGGTGTCGTTGACGTTCTTGAAGCCGTCCAGGTCGACCAGCAGCACCGACGGCCGGGCGCCGCCCGCGCTGATCTCCTCCTCGAGCCGGCGCACGAACAGCGCGCGGTTCGGCAGCCCGGTGAGCACGTCGTGGAACGCCCGATGGCTGAGCTGGTCCTGCAGCGCGCGGCGCTCGGACACCTCGGTGAGCAGCGCGGAGTAGGCCGACGCCAGCCGATCGCGGGTGCGCCGGCGCAGCACCACCAGCCAGCAGACGGCGAGCACGACCACCAGGGAGACGAGCACGCCGAGCGCGTTCTGGTTGTCCCGCTTGGCGTCCAGCGACTGGGCGGTGGCCTCGTAGAAGAGCTTCTCCTGCTCGTCGTACATCGCCCGGACCCGGACCTCGACCTGGGAGACCAGGGTCTTGGCGGACGCCTGGAAGGCCGGATCGCCGGTGGTCACCCGGTCCCAGGGGAAGCGGTCGAGGGCGCCGCGGATCCCGGACATCTCCTGTGCCTGCGGCGAGGAGGCCGGGAACAGGTTGACCACGATCACGCACATCCGCACCAGCAGGCCGCGGCGCAGGTCGAGGTCGGTGTCGTCGTCGCTCTCCCCCGGGTCGGTCAGCTCGAGCTTCAGGTGCAGCACGGCGACCTGCAGGTTGTGCAGGTTGGTGGCGCGCTGCTGGGCGATCGAGACGTCGGTGGTCATCCGGCCGAGCAGCACCGAGTTGCGCACCACCATGCCGAGGATCCCGCCGGTGGCGCCGACCATGACGACCACCAGCAGGATCTGCGTGGCGCGCTGCCATCGGCCGGCGGTGGACCCTCCGGTGCCGTCCGGTCGCTCGGGCATCACTGCACGTCGATGGACTTGAGGCTCCAGATCCACTGGTCCGCGTTCTTGCCCGCTTCGACCCCGTCCAGGTAGACGACGCGGGTCGGCCCGCCGCCGTCCGCGGCGAGGCCGGCGCCGTCGCCGCCGCGGGTGGCGAGCATGATGTCGCCGGCCCGCACGTCGGTGAGCGGGATGTCGACGGTGTAGTCGTCGTGCGCGGTGATGTGCAGCTTGGTCGCGCCGTCCGCGACGCCCGCCACGGTCAGCAGGTCGGCCAGCCAGACGCCGCGGAGCTCGAGGTTCTGCTTCACCCACGGCTCGTAGAGGCGGACCTGGCGCATGCCGAGACGCTCGATGGTGGTCAGGTCCAGCACCAGGGTGCCGTCCTTGTTGCCGTGGGTGATCTTGCCGGTCAGGGTCAGCACGGTCTTGCCGGACGGCGTCGGCACCTGCTGGCCGACGGTCAGCGAGGCCGCGGTGAGCTGAGTGCCCGCGTTCGCGTTGGAGGTGGCGGCCGGCGCCGCGGTCTCGGCGGACGTCTCGGCACAGCCGGCCAGGCCCAGGGTCACCATGACTACGGCGCAGAGCGCCAGCTTCGTCGAACGCATGGCCTCCTGATCGGCCGGTCACACTTCGTTCTGAGCCAAATACCCTGAGTCAGCGAGGTACGTCTTTCAGCAGCTCGTCGTAACCGGTCGTCAGCCGCGTCGAGACGTACCACGCCACACCCTCACCGACCGCGTGCCGGGTGATCGCCGGGCCACCGCCGGGATAGCGCGCGACCACCTCGGCGCCGCGCGCGTGCACGGTCTCCGCCCACAGGTCGGCGGTCCAGCCGTTGTCCAGGGTCAGCGGCCCGGCCGGCGGCACGAACTCCTCCACCCGGATGCCGAGCAGGTCGCGCAGCGCCCCCGGATAGCCGCCGGTGCGGATCCGCCCGCATTCGTCGGCCACCCCGCTGAGAAACGTGACCACCAGGCGGCCGCCGGCCGAGACCCAGGCCCGGAGCAGGTCGGCCTGATCGTCCGACATCAGGTGGTGCATCGGCAGAACCACCATCCGGTACGCGGGCAGCAGCCGCAGATCCCCGATCACGTCCACGGTCACGCCGAGCCGGCACAGCTCCCGGTGCGCCCGGAACGCCTCGTCCGCCGCGTCCAGCCCGTCCACCGGAAGCCCTGGCGCCCGCAACGCCCAGTCCGACGGCTCGTCGTGCACGATCGCGACGTCCGCTCGTACCCGGATCTGGGGTTTTGTCCGCAGAAGACCGCCCAGCTCGACCGCCTCGCGGAACACCCGGCTGTCCGGTCCCGCGTGCGGCACCAGCGCCGAGTGGAACAGCTCCGCACCCCCGCGCGGCGCCCGCCACTGGAAGTAGAGGACCCCGACCGCACCCCGGTCCACCGCGTCGAGCGCCTGCCGGGCCATCCGCCCCGGCTCCTTGGCGTGCATCCGTCCCGGCGTGTAGATCAGGTTGGGCGCGGTCTCCATCAGCATCCACTCCCCCGGACCGCCGCGCGCCCACCCGCGAGCCCGGTCGAAGGCGAACGCGGCCTGCTCCTCGGCGGCCCGGCCGGCGTCGTCCGGATAGTGGTCGATCGCCACCACGTCCACCTCGCGCGCCCACCGCGCATGATCGACCGGCACCCAGCCGCCGAGCACGAAGTTGGTGGTCACCGGAATGCCCGGAGAGGCCTCGCGCAGCAGGTCGCGCTGCTCTATATAGGCGCCCAGCAGCTCGTCGGAGGTGAACCGGCGGAAGTCGAGCACCTGGGCGGGGTTCGGCAGATAGCGCGTCGCGCGCGGCGGCAAGATCTCCCCCCACGCGGTGTAGCCCTGACTCCAGAACGTCGTGGTCCACGCGTCGTTGAGCGCGTCCAGGGTCTGGTAGCGCGCTGCGAGCCAGCGCCGGAATGCGGCCGCTGCCAGATCGCAGTGGCAGCCGGTGCCGTATTCGTTGTGCACATGCCACATGATCAGCGCGGGGTGGTCGGCGTAGCGGTCTCCCAGCGCGGCGGCGATCCTCTTGCAGGCGGCGCGGTAGACCGGCGAACTCGCACAGTAGGTGTCCCGGCTGCCGTGGCTGAGCCTTGACCCGGTCGCGTCCACGGTGAGCGTCTCGGGGCTCTGTCGCCCCAGCCAGGGCGGCGGCGATGCGGTCGGGGTGGCCAGCACGACGCCGATGTCCGCCTCCGCCATCCGGTCCATCGTCTCGTCGAGCCAGCCGAAGTCGTATTCGCCTGGTCTTGATTCCATCGTGGACCACGAGAAGACGCCGACGGTGACGGCGTTGATCTTGGCTTGGCGCATCAGCTCGACGTCCTCGCGGCGAACCTCGTCGGGCCATTGCTCGGGGTTGTAGTCGCCGCCGTAGAGGATCACTAGATTTCTCCGTCATGGAGTGGGAACACGCGCTCGTCAGTGGGAACGGGCGGCAGGGTGTGCTCGTGCACGGCGGGCCGTTCGAGGTGCGGCTGACGCTGTCGCACGAGCGGGTGTTCATGCCCGTGCACCCGCCGCTGGCCGCGCCGGACACCGCGGGGATGCTGCCCTCGTTGCGGGGGCTGCTGCGGGCCGGGCGGTATGCGGAGGCGGCTTCGGCGGTTTGCACGGCGGCCCGTGAGCAGGATCCCGCCTATGCCGCGACTGTGCCGATCGATGCGTTCGTGGGGTTGGCGACGTTGGTGGTGCGGCCTGGGGGTCGGTGCACTTCGCGGTCGGTGGACATCGGGACCGGGGTCGTGTCGGTGGGGTGGGATGGTGGTGGGCTTTCGGTGTTCGTGTCGCGGGCTGTGGATGCTGTGGTGGTGCGGCTGACCGGGTTTGATGGGACGGTTTCGCTGGAGGCGATCCCGGACGCTGACGCTGACGTCCGCGGCACCGGCGGCCGCGGGCGGCTGTGGATAGAGCGAGGAAAACGTCATACCTGGCCGGTAATTTTCAGCCCACCCAGTGCCTGGGTGGGGGAGGTGGCGGCGCCCGGGACCGGGTGCGCTGGCGCGCCCGTCGAGGCCGACGCCGCAGCGCCCGTCGAGGCCGACGCCGCAGCCCGCCGGGCGGGAGACGAAACAGCGGCGCGGGTGGTCGTCGACGATCGCAGCGACGGCACCCTCATCGTGCGCACCCTCCTGCCCGGCGAACCCGACCAGGACAGCCCCGGCACCTTCGACGATCTCCTCGCCACCCACGTCGCCATGCACGCCGACCTGATGACGCGAGTCCACCTCCACCTCGGCGACGAGAGCAACGACAGCAACGACAGCAACGACAGCAACGACAGCAACGACAGCAACGACAGCAACGACAGCAACGACAGCAACGACAGCAACGACAGCAACGACAGCAAC
>NZ_JBVJIP010000011.1:331172-347967 GCF_055586225.1 Actinoplanes sp. NPDC051388
AACGAGACGAGCACCGAGACCGACCAAAGCACCGCCCGCATCGAGCAACTCTTCAATCGAGGCCGCTACCTCATCATCAGCAGCACCGGCACCCGCCCGCCCACCCTCCAGGGCGTCTGGAGCGGCACCACCACCCCACCCTGGTCGAGCGGCTGGACCCTCAACGGCAACCTCCCCGCAGCCCTCGCCGCCCTCCACCCCACCGGCACCCCCGAGCTGATGCTCCCCCTCTTCGACCTGATCGACGAGCTCAAACCCGACTTCCGCCACAACGCCCAGCGGCTCTACAACGCCCGCGGCCTCCTCACCCCCACGCACCTCTCGACCCACGGCCGGCAGAACCACTTCGGCCCGGTCTGGTGCCAGACGTTCTGGACCGCGGGCGCCGGATGGCTGGCCCGCCTCTACTGGGATCACTGGCTCTACACCGGCGACGAGAAGTTCCGGGACGAGCGCGCCCTCCCCTTCATGCGCGAGGCGGCCGCCTTCCTGGACGACTTCGTCGAGATCCGCGACGGCACAGCGACTTTCGCACCCTCCTATTCGCCGGAGAACGCGCCGGCATCGACCGGCTCCCAGGCGACGATCGACGCCACCATGGACGTCGCGATCGCCCGCGACCTGCTCCGCAATCTGGGCGACCCGCTGGCGGACAAGCTCCCTTCCTACCGGATCAAGGACGGCCGTCTCGCCGAGTGGATCCACCCCGGCCTCACCAACAATCCGGCCCACCGGCACGCCTCCCACCTGTGGCCGCTCTGGTATGAACCAGACCCGTTGATCACCGAGGACCCGGCGCTGCGAAAAGCCGCCACAGAAGAGATCAACGAAAAGCTGAAGTTCTGGGAAGGTGAAGAATCCGACGAGATGGCTTACGGTCTGGTCCAACTCGGCCTGGCCGCCGCCGCCCTCGGCCTCGCCGACGAAGCACTGTGGACACTGCACCGGATGGCCGACCGTTATTGGCAACGCTTCGTACCGACCCACAACCGGGACGCCATCTTCAACGTCGACATCGCCGGCGGTTTCCCGGCCGTGGTCTGCGCCATGCTGCTGCGCGGCGCCCACGGCCGCCTCGACCTGCTCCCCGCGCTGCCCAGAGCATGGCCACGTGGCGAGGTCACCGGCCTCCGCGCCCGCGGCGGCATCATCGTGGACCGGCTGGCCTGGGGGCCGGAAAGCGCAGCAATGATCACTGCGACGAGGGATACACACCTGACCGTGACGGCGCACGGGCACAAGATCTGGGCCGGCGACATGAAGAGGGCGGAACAACGAACACTCAGCCTTTGACCGCACCGATCATCACGCCCCGCGTGAAATGCCGCTGGATAAAGGGATAGACCAGCGCGATCGGCAACACCGTGACCACCACGACCGCCATCTTGATGGCCAGCGTCGGCGGCATCGCGACGCCGACCGCGGTGCCCGAGGTCTGCGGCGTCTGCCCGGCCAGGATGAAGCTCTGCAGCACCCGCTGGATCGGGAACTTCTGGTTGTCGTCGATGTAGAGCAGCGCGGTGAACCAGACGTTCCAGTAGCCGACCGCGTAGAACAGGCCGACCACCGCGACCACCGCCTTGGACAGCGGCAGCACGATGCGCCACAGGATCCGGAACTCCCCCGCGCCGTCCACCCGTGCGCTGTCCAGCAGTTCGCCCGGCAGGTTCTGGAAGAAGGCCCGCACCACGACCAGGTTGAAGACGCTGAGCGCGCTGGGCAGGATCACCGACCAGAGGCTGTCCTTGAGGCCCAGCCCGGTCACCACCAGATAGCTCGGCACCAGGCCGGGGTAGATCAGGAAGGTGAGCAGGAAGTAGAAGAGCAGCGCGCGGTGCCCCAGCGAGCCGGGCCGGGACAGGCCGTAGGCGGCCAGCACGGTGACCACCAGGCTCACGGCGGTGCCCAGCACGGTGATGATCGCGCTGGTCAGCAGGGCCCGGCTGATCGTCCCCCCGGACAGGATGATCTGGTACGCGGTGAAGTCGATCCCCCGCGGGATGACGACCAGCCCACCGGCCGCGTTGATCGTGTCCCGTGACGACAGGCTGGTCACCACGACCACCCACAGCGGGATCACCACGGCCAGCACGACGACGGACAGCACGGAGCCCTTGGCGGTCTGCAGCGCGACCCCGGGCTTCTCCTCCCAAGCGGCGGTCATTTGCTCGAGTACACCCCCTGCTCGCCCAGCGCGTGGGCGAGTCGATTGGCGAGCAGGATCAGGATCAGCCCGACCACGGCCTTGAACAGGCCGGCGGCCGCGCCCAGCCCGTAGTCGGTGGTGACGATCGCCTGGTGGTAGACGAACGTGTCGAGCACCTCGGCGGCCTGGCGCCCGACCGCGTCGCGTTGCAGCAGGAACTGTTCGAAGCCGACGGACAGCGCGTCGCCGAGCCGCAGGATCAGCAGCAGCACGATCACCGGCCGCAGCCCGGGCAGCGTGATGTGCCACATGCGGCGCCAGCGGCCGGCCCCGTCGACGGCGGACGACTCGTACAGCTGGGTGTCGATCGTGCTGAGCGCGGCGAGGAACACGATCGTGCCCCAGCCGATGTCCTTCCAGACCGATTCGGCGGTGACCAGCACGATGAACGTGTCCGGGTTGGACATGATCTCCGGCGGGTTGATTCCGGCCTCGCGCAGTTCCTGGGCGAGCAGCCCGGCGCCGCCGAACATCTGCACGAAGAACGTCACCACCAGCACCCAGCTGAAGAAGTGCGGCAGGTAGACGACGGTCTGCACGAAGTTGCGCAGCCGGGTGGAGAGCACGCTGTTCAGCACGATGGCCAGCAGGATCGGCAGCGGGAAGAAGAACACCAGCTGGAACGCGGTGATCGAGAGCGTGTTCCACACCGCGTCCCAGAACGCCGGGTCGGAGAACAGGATCCGGAAGTTCTCCACGCCGATGAACGGGCTGCCGGCGATCGCGGCCAGCGCGCTGTCCCCGGAATAGGGGTTGTAGTCCTGGAACGCCACCACGTTGCCGAGCACCGGCAGGTAGTGGAAGACGAGCAGCAGCACGAAGCCGGGCGCGACCATGACCAGCAACGGCCAGTCCCGCCGCAGCCGCGCCCGGAAGCCCGCCTTTCGCTTGCGCTCCGGGGGCGGTGCGGCTTCGGTGCGATTCCTCTTGGTACGGGTGGCCAGGCTCATCGACCGGCGTCGGCCAGCGCCTGGCCGAGCAGCGTGCGGGCCTCGTCGCCGCCACCGGCCTTCCACTCCTTGACGATGGCGTCCATGTCGCTGAGCGGACGGCGGCCCCGGACCACGTCGGTGAACTTGTCCGCGAACGGCACCAGGCCGGACTTGTAGCGGGCCGGCATCTCCATCTTGAGGCCCTCCCACGGGTCCTTCTCCAGGTGCTTGACCATCTCGTTGGAGTAGGTCAGCAGGTCCGGCACGTACTTCGGGGTCTGCGGCGTGGGCTGCACCACCGGGCGGCGGCCGCTGATGAAGAAGTACTGGTTCTGGATCTCCTTGAAGCCCAGGTCGGTCTTCACCGGCCCGTCCGGCGTCCTGGTGTGGTGCTTGCCTTCGACGCCGAACTCGCGCAGGTTGAACTCCTGGGTGCCGAACGGCGCGGAGTTCCAGTTGATCACCCGCAGCAGTTCCTCGACGCGGGCCTTGCCGAGGCCCTTCTTGATGAACAGATAGGAGATCGGCTCCGAGGTGCCCCAGACCAGCGGTGCGCCGCCGGTGGCGGAGAAGAGCGACACCGGCTGCACGTCGAAGTCGGGCGTGATGTTCTGCTGCTCGGCCTGCATGACCTGCCACATGCCGACGCCGTCCTGCTTGAACATGATCTTGCCGCTCTGCAGCAGCTGCTTCGAGTCGGCGCCGCGGCTGGCCACGATGTCCGGGTGGATCAGCTTGTTCTGGTAGAGCTTCGCCATGAACTCGGCGGCGGCCTTGAACTCCGGCGTCTCGTACTTGAACTCCGGCGTGCCGTCCGCGGCCCGCCGCCAGCCGTCCTTGCTGCCCGGCGCCTTGTGCAGCATCTGGACGATCGAGAAGATGTCGTCGAACGCCCACACACCCTTGTTCGGGTCGGTGACCTTCTTGCCGATCTCGAACAGCTCGTCGATGGTGGTCGGCGCGGTCACCCCGGCCTTGGTGAGCAGGTCCCGGCGCTGGAACAGCATCCAGGGGAACGGCCCGTCGGTCGGGTTGGGCACGGCCATCAGCTTCTCGTTCCAGCACGAGTGGCGCCACGCGCTGGTCGGGAAGGTGGCCAGCATCGGATAGGCGGCCACCTTCGCGCCCTGCAGATAGGGCGTCAGGTCCTCGAAGAGCGCGTTCACGGCGTCGCCGAAGCGGGCCAGCTTGTTCACCTCCCAGCTGGGCAGCGAGAGCAGGTCGGGCACGTCGCGGGCGCCGAGGATCGCGCCCACCTTGTCGGCGTAGAGGTTGCCGTCCTGCACGCTGAAGTCCACCGGGGTGCCCAGCTCGCCGTTGATCGCGACCAGATAGGAGTTGCTGGCGCCGGTCGGCGGCGCCGGGCCCCAGACCGGCACCATGGCGCGGATCGGCGCGCCGCCGGCGCCCGGCTTCTCGGTGATCGCGTCGGTCAGCGCCGGCGGAAACTTCGTGTAGCCGTCGGCCACCGGGCGGGTGCCCGGCAGGTCCGGCTTCGGGATGTCCAGTGCCAGGTCACGCTGCTCGGGCACCAGCGCGGAGAGCTTGTCCAGCTGCTGGGTGGCGCCGCCGCGGGTGGCCTTCTCCCCGCAGCCGGAGAGCAGGCCGCCACCGGCCACCGTCGCGGCGGAGAGCCCGGCCAGGCTCAGAAAGGTCCTGCGGCTCGCGCCCGCGGGTGTTGTCACGGCGCACTCCCTATCTATTGGCAGCCTTTGTTTGGCTTGTAGCCAAACAAAGTAGTCCCCGGTAATAGAGTGGACAAGAGCCGTCGATCACCGATACGGCATGATGAGCAGAGATGGCCCGGGGCATCGGGTGCGGACGTGGGGCGGTGCAGACGTGATCGACAGGCGCGGCATGGGGCAGCCGGCGGACCTGACCGACGTACGAGCGACGAATCTGGCCGTGGTGCTGCGGCACGTGCGCACCGCCGGGACGTGCTCGCGCGCGGACGTCGCGGCGGTCACCGGGCTGAACAAGGCGACCGTCTCCAGCCTGGTCACCGAGCTGCTGGAGCGGCGGTTGCTGCGCGAGACCGGCCCGGCGGGCAACCGGATCGGCCGCCCGGCGTCGCTGCTCACGCTGGAGAGCGGACGCTATGCGGCGGTCGGCGTCGAGGTGGCCGCCGACCACCTGACCGCGGTCGCGCTGGACCTGGGCGGCGAGCGGATCCTGTCCTGGAAGCGGGCCTTCCCGGGACTGGGTGCGTCGGCCGGGCGCGCCGAGGCCGCGGTCGCCGCGCTGGCCGGCAAGGTGGCGGCCAAGCTGACCGGGCAGCAGCGCCGGATCCTCGGGCTGACCGTCGCCGTGCCGGGCGCGGTGACCGCTGAGGGCGGCGTACGGTTCGCGCCGCACCTGGGCTGGGCCGATCTCGACCTGCGCCCGGCCCTGCTCAAGGTGCTGCGGCAGCCGGCCTTCGACGTGGTGGTGGAGAACGACGCCAACCTGGCCGCGGTGGCCGAGCACCGGTCCGGGCCACAGGCCGGCACGCCCGACCTGATCGCACTGCTCGGCGGCGTCGGGGTGGGCGCCGGCGTGATCACCGACGGCCGTTTGGTGCGCGGCGACCGCGGCCTGGCCGGGCAGGTCGGGCACCTGCAGCTCGACCCGGCCGGCCCGCTCTGCCGTTGCGGGCGGCACGGGTGCCTGGAGGCGTACGCCGGGCTGCCCGCCCTGGTCCGGGCCGCGCTGCCGGACACCGCGGCGGACGGGCCGATCACCGACTACCTGCCGGAGATCGACCGGATGGCCGCGCAGGCCGTCGCGGGCGACGGCACGGCGCTGTCGGCTTTGTCCGAGGCGGGCCGCCGGCTGGGCCATGCCGTGTCGATGCTCTCCGACCTGCTCGATCCGCGCGCGGTGGTGCTCGGCGGCGCGTTCAGCGCGCTCGCGCCGTGGCTGCTGCCGGCCGTGGAGGCCGAGGTCAAGGGGCGTGCGCTGGCCCCCGTGGACGGTCGCGTGGTGGCCTCCACGCTGGACCCGGGCGCGGTCGCCACCGGCGGCGCGGCGCTCGCTCTGGACCGGATCGAGTCCGGCCACTTGCCCGCCATCCCTTGACCAGCGTCGATGTCTGGTGCCAACCTTTGAGCGACTCCGCTTAACACGTGCGTAACGCCTCTTGCGGAGTTTTCTTAACAGTGTTGTCGAAGCGCTTCGAAGGGTAGGGCGCAGGCCATGACGGACCCGTTCCGTGACCCCGGGCGGCCGCTCGCCGACCGGGTGGCCGATCTGCTCGGCCGGCTCACGCTCGCGGAGAAGACCGGCCTGCTGCATCAGCATCAGGCGCCGGTGCCCCGGCTCGGCGTGGGCGCGTTCCGCACCGGCACGGAGGCGCTGCACGGGGTCGCGTGGCTCGGCGAGGCGACGGTGTTCCCGCAGGCGGTCGGGCTCGGCGCGAGCTGGGATCCGGCGCTGGTCGAGCGGGTCGGCGCGGCCACCGGCGCGGAGGTGCGGGCGCTGCACCACAAGGACCCGGACCGGGTCGGGCTGAACGTCTGGGCGCCGGTGGTGAACCCGCTGCGCGACCCGCGGTGGGGACGCAACGAGGAGGGCTACGCCGAGGATCCCTGGCTCACCGGTGTGCTGGGCACGGCCTTCGCGAGCGGGCTGCGCGGCGACGACCCGGCCCGTCTGCGCACCGCGCCGACGCTCAAGCACTTCCTCGGCTACAACAACGAGACCGACCGCTGCCGCACGTCCAGCGACCTGCCGCCGCGGGTGCTCCACGAATACGAGTGGCCGGCCTTCCGTGCGCCGTTGGAGGCGGGTGCCGCGGTGGCCGTGATGGCGTCGTACAACCTGGTCAACGGCCGTCCCGCGCACCTCAGCCCGCTGCTCGGCATGCTCGGCGAGACGCTGGTGGTCGGCGACGCCGGCGCGGTCACCAACATCGCCGGCGATCAGGGCTTCCTGCCGGATCACGAGGCCGGGTTCGGCGCCGCGCTCAGGGCCGGGGTGGACTGCTTCACCGAGGACGACGCCGAGCCGTCGCGGACCGTCGCCCGGCTCACCGGCGCGCTGGAGCGCGGGCTGATCGCCGAGTCCGACGTGGACGCCGCGGTGCGGCGGATCCTGGGCGTCCGGTTCCGGCTGGGCGAGTTCGATCCGGCCGGCTCCGACCCGTACGCGGCGACGACCGCCGACGTGGTCAACTGCGCCGAGCATCAGGACCTGGCCCGGACGGCCGCCCGCCGAAGCGTGGTGCTGCTGCGCAACGAGGGCGGGCTGCTGCCGCTCTCCGCTCCGAAAACGGTGGCGGTGATCGGGCCGCTGGCGGACACCGTGCTGACCGACTGGTACAGCGGCACCCTGCCCTATGCGATCACGCCGCGAGCCGGCCTCGCCGCGCGCGTGGAGACGGTCTTCGCGGAGGGCGTGGATCGCATCGAGCTGTCCACCGCGGCCGGCTTCGTCGGCGTGGACCGCGAGGCGCTGCGGATCGGCGAGCGGGCCGCCTTCGACGTGCTGGACTGGGGCGGCGGCGTGGTCACGCTGCGCGCCGCCGGCCGCTACGTGCGGGCCCGCGAGGACGGCGTGCTGGTCGCCGACCGGCCCGGCCCCGGTGAGTGGGTAGTGCGGGAGACGTTCGAGGCGGCCGGCGGCCGGTTCCGCAACGTCGCCCTGGACCGCTGGGTGACCGTGGGCTTCGACGGGACGCTGCGGGCGGACGCGCCGGACGCCGAGGACGCGACGGTGTTCGCCGCCGCCACGGTCGTCGACGGGCTGACGGCGGCGGCCGCCGCGGCCCGCGAGGCCGACGTCGCCGTGGTGGTGCTCGGCAACCATCCGATGGTGGCCGGCCGGGAGACCGAGGACCGCGCGGACCTGGCGCTGCCACCCGGCCAGGACGATCTGCTGCGCGCGGTGCGGGCCGCCAACCCCCGCACCGTCCTGGTGGTGACCAGCAGTTATCCCTATGCGATCGGCTGGGCCGCCGAACACGTGCCGGCCATTCTCTGGTCGTCGCACGGCGGGCAGGAGGCCGGCACCGCGCTGGCCGATCTGCTGCTCGGGCGCACCGCGGACGGCGAGCCCGTCGAGCCCACCGGGCGGCTGCCGCAAACCTGGTACCGCGGCGCCGAGGACCTGCCCGACCTGCTGGACTACGACATCATCGGCAGCGAGGCGACCTACCTCTACTTCCGTGGGAAGCCGCTGTACCCGTTCGGCCACGGCCTCGGCTATGCCCGCTTCGAGCACCGCGACCTGCGGCTCTCCGCCGCCGCGGTGGACGCGGACGGCGAGGTCGAGGTGAGCGTGGACGTGGTCAACACCGGGGACCGCGCGGGCGAGGAGGTCGTCCAGCTCTACACCCGGCAGCGCCGGTCCCGGGTGCCGCAGCCGTTGCGCCGGCTGCGCGACTTCCGCCGGGTGCGCCTCGACGCGGGCGCGCAGACCACCGTGACCTTCCGCCTCGCCGCCGCCGGCCTGGCCTTCCACGACGTCACGCGCGGGCGCCCGGTGGTCGAGGCCGCCCGGCACACCGTGCTGACCGGCCGGTCCTGCGCGGACATCACCGCCACCACGGTCCTCGACGTGCGCGGCGAGGAGATCCCCGACCGGGTCGCGCTGGGCGGTCCGCTGCCCGCCTGCACCCGAGACGAGGAGTACGGCACCCGGCTCACCGCCGAGACCCCGGCGACCGGCGACGCCGTGGTGGCGAACTGTTCCGGCGCTTGGATCGGCTTCACGTCCGTCGACTTCGGGCCCGGCGCCGCCCGGGTGCGGGTCACCGCCGCCGCACCGGCCGGCGGCGCCCGCCTCGAGCTGCGGCTCGGCGATCCACTGACCGGCCCACCGGCCGCCGTCCTGGACATCCCGGCCACCGGCGGCCCCTACGAGTGGACCGAGGTGGACGCCCCACTCGGCCGGGACGGCGTGCACGATCTGTTCCTCGTGCTCGGCACGCCCGGCGTGCGGGTGGGCAGCCTGGCGTTCGACCGGGCGGCGCTCTGATGGCGGCGCCGGTGGAACGCAAGCGGCCGGACATGGTCACGATCGCCGACGTGGCCCGGCACGCGGGCGTCGCGGTCAGCACGGTCTCCTATGTGCTCTCCGGCAAACGGGCCATCTCGGAGACCACCCGGCAGCGGGTGCTGGCCAGCATCGGGACGCTCGGCTACCACCCGCACGCCGGCGCCCGCGCGCTGGCCAGCCGCCGCGCCAACGTGATCGCCATGGTGCTGCCGCTGCGCACCGGCATGCACCTGCCGGTGGTGATGGAGCTGGTCACCGCGGTGGTCACGGCGGCCCGGCAGTTCGGTCACGACGTGCTGCTGATGACCGCCGACGAGGGCCCGGCCGGGCTGCGCCGGATCGCGGCCAGCGCGATGGTCGACGGCGTGCTGATGATGGACGTGGAGATGTCCGACGCCCGGGTGCCGGTGCTGCGTGAGCTGGAACGGCCCAGCGTGCTGATCGGCTTCCCGGCCGACCCGACCGGGCTCACCTGTGTGGATCTCGACTTCCGCCTGGCCGGGGCGCGCTGCGTCGACCACCTGGCCGCGCTCGGGCACCGCCGGATCGCGCTGCTCGGCGCTCCCCCGGTGGTTTATCAGCGGGACACCGGCTTCGCGCACCGCACCCGGGCCGGCTTCCTGGACGCGGCGCAGCGGCACGGGCTGAGCGCGATCGCCCGGCCCTGCGGCGAGTCGCTGGACGAGGCGCAGGAGGCGGCCGGGCAACTGTTCGCCGACGATCCGGCGGTGACCGGGCTGGTGGTGCACAACGAGGCGGCGGTCGCGCACGTGATGGCGGCGCTGACCCGGCTCGGGCGGCGGGTGCCGGAGGACGTCTCGGTGGTGGCGATCTGCCCCGATCAGGTCGCCGAGAACACGTCGCCGGCGCTGTCCTCGGTGCTCATTCCGGCCTCGGAGGTGGGGCGGCAGGCCGTCCACCTGCTGATGCGCAAGCTGGACGGCGGCAGCGTACCCGAATCCACACTGCTCAGCCCCGCACTCACCCCGCGCCGGAGCACCGCGCATAGGTAATGGTTCGAGGCCGCGACAGCGGTGGATGGGTTGGTGTTGGGAACCCGACTCGGACCGATCCCGCGTCCGCTCGGGCGCGAAGTCCTCGCACAGGAGTCACCTGGGGAGGACATCGTCATGGCAAGGAACTTCAAGAAGGCGACCGCGGTCGCGGGCACGGCCCTCGTGCTCGCCGCGTCCGTCGCCGGGCTCGGACCATCGGCCGGATCGGCGTCCAGTCACCGCGAGGCGCCGCTGATCGCGTCCGATCCGGCCGCCGACAACACCGACCTCTACGCGTTCGTCAGCCCGGACCGGCCGGGCTACGTCACGATGATCGCCAACTGGATCCCGTTCGAGGAGCCGAACGGCGGGCCGAACTTCTATCCGTTCGCGACCGACGCGGCGTACAAGATCAATGTGGACAGTGACGGCGACGCCAAGGCCGACGCCGTCTTCCGCTGGACCTTCAAGAACATCGACAAGCGCGGGAACAAGACGTTCCTCTACAACAACGGCCCGGTCACCTCGCTGGACGACGAGAACCTGCTGTTCAAGCAGACCTACACGCTCGAGTCGTCGTTCAACGGCGCGCCGTTCAAGACGCGGATCAAGGACGCGCCGGTTGCGCCGTCCTGGACCGGAGCCACCGGCATGCCGAATTACCAGACGCTGCGCGACCAGGCCACCGTGCAGTTGCAGGGCGGCTGGAAGCTCTACGCCGGGCAGGCCGACGACCCGTTCTTCCTCGACCTGCGGGTCTTCGACCTGCTCTACGGCGGCGACCTGAGCGAGACCGGGCAGGACACCCTGGCCGGCTTCAACGTGAACACGCTCGCGTTGCAGGTGCCGTTCAAGGACGTGGCGCTGGGCGGCGACGCCAAGCGCAACCCGGTGATCGGCGTGTGGACCACGACCGAACGCAACCGGGTGCAGATCACCAACGACGCCACCCCGAAGCTGGGCAACGACCGGGTGCAGGTGTCGCGGCTCGGCAACCCGCTGGTCAACGAGGTGGTGGTGCCGGCCGGCCTGAAGGACGCGTTCAACTCGATCTCGCCGGACAAGGACGCCGGGATCCCCGCCGTGGTCAACCGAGTCACTGACCCCGAGCTGCCCAAGCTGATCCAGGGCATCTACAACATCCCGGCGCCGGCCACCCCGCGCAACGACCTGGTCGAGATCTTCCTGACCGGCATCACCACCAAGGCCGGCGGCCCGATCAAGGCCGACCTGAACTCGCAGCTCAACAACATGGACGTCAACCCGAAGAAGTTCCGGCCGTCCGAGATGCTGCGGCTCAACCTCGGTGTGCCGGTCACCGCGACCCCGGACCGGCTCGGCGTGCTCGCCGGCGACCTGCAGGGCTTCCCGAACGGGCGGCGGCTCACCGACGACGCGGTGGACATCTCGATCCAGGCGGTCGAGGGCGCGGCGCAGACCGGCAAGCTGGTCGACGCCCTGGCCGCGGGTGACAAGGTCGACGGCAACGACCAGCAGTTCGGCACGCAGTTCCCGTATGTCGCACTGCCTAACGTGGCCGCCGTCAACGCCGGCGCCGCTCTTGTTCCCACACCGCCGGTGCCGCCGGCCGCCCAGCCGTCGGACACCCCGTCGCAGTCGCCGATCGCGCTCAAGCCGGCGTCGGCGGACCAGAACTCGGACCGGGACGGCCTGCTGATCGCGGCGATCTCGGTCGGTGGCCTGGCGGTGGTGTTGTTCCTCGGCACCCTCGTCTGGTTGCGGCGCCGCACCACCAAGCAGGTCTGAGGAATCACGACCATGCGCCCTTCCCTGCGGATCCTCACGATCGTGTCGCTGACCGCCGCCGTGGTGTTCACGGCCGGTGCGATCGTCGGCCTGCGCGAGGCGCCGCCGGTCCGGTCGGCGGGCACCACCACGGTGCCCGCCGATCGGCAGGCCCAGGCGATCGCCCGGGCTCAGGACCGGCTGCGTCAGCTGCCCCGCGACTACCAGACCTGGGCGGCGCTCGGCGTCGCGTACGTCGAACGGGCCCGGGTCACCGCCGACCCGAGCCTCTATCCCAAGGCCGCCGGAGCGCTGGAGCAGTCCCTGAAGGTGCGCCCCGAGGACAACGGGGACGCGCTGGTCGGGATGGGCGCGCTGGCCAACGCCCGGCACGACTTCACCCGCGCGCGGTCCTTCGCGCTCGACGCGATCGAGCTGAACCCGTACGACGCCGACGCCTATGGCGTGCTGGCCGACGCGCACACCCAGCTCGGTGAGGGCCCGCTCGCCACCGCCGCCGTGCAGCGGATGCTGGACCTGCGGCCGGGCCTCGCCGGATACGCCCGCGCCTCCTACGACCTGGAACAGCGCGGCAAGCTGCCCGAGGCGACCGCGCTGATGCGGCAGGCCCTCGACGCCGCGGCCGATCCGGCGGACATCGCCTTCTGCCGCAACCAGCTCGGCGACCTGGCCTGGTCCCAGGGCGACCTGGCCGGCGCCGCACGCGAATACGCCGCCGGTCTCGCGGCAGATCCCGGCTACCAGCCGTTGCTCCGCGGCCGGGCGCGCGTCGACGCGGCCTCGGGGCGGCTCGACGCCGCGATCGCGAGCGCCGGCGCCGTCGCCGCCCGCACCCCGACCCCCGACACCCTTCTCGAGTACGCCGAGCTGCTGCGCGCCGCGGGCCGCCCGGCACAGTCGGCGAAGCAGCTCGAACTCGCCGACGCGGCACACCGGATCTTCCAGGCGAACGGCGGCGCCGACGACCTGGCCGGCGCCCAGATCGCCCTGGCCCGTGGCGACGCGACGAAGGCGGTGCGGCTGGCCGAGGCCGAGTGGTCGCGCCGCCCGTTCGCCGACGTGGCCGACGTCCTCGCCCAGTCCCTGCACGCGGCCGGCCGCGACCGCGAGGCGCTCGGCTTCGCCCGGCGGGCCGCGAGTTCCCCGCATGCCTCTTACGCCTACCACTTGGCGGTCATCGCCCTATCCCTCGATGACCGGGCGACCGCCCGCGATCAGCTGCGCCGGGTGCGCGAGCTCAACCCGTACTTCTCCGTAGTGGACGGCCCGACCGCCGCCCGCGCCCTGGCCGCGTTGGAGGCCCAGCCGTGAGACGTCTCCTGATCGTGCTGACCCTGGCCCTGGCCGGCGTGGTTGTGGCGGCAGCACCCGCCTCCGCCCACCCCCGTGGCAACTTCTCGGTCAACCGCTACGCCGCCCTGACCGTGCACCCGGACCGGGTGGACGCCCTGGTGGTGGCAGACATCGCCGAACTGCCGACCCTGCAGGACCCGGCCCCGACCTGCACCGAGGCCGCCGACGCCCTGGCCGTGACCCTCTCGTCGACGCCGGTGCGCTGGACGATCAGCTCTGCTTCCCTGGAGTCACCTCCCGGCGCCGGTGGGCTGGCCACCAGCCGTCTCACCTGCCGCCTCACCTCCGCCACCTCGTCGTTGCGCCCCGGCACGGAAGTCACGGTGACCAACACCTTCCGCGACGACCGCATCGGCTGGCGCGAACTCGTGGCGGCGGCCGGCCCCGGCGCGGCACTGTCCGGCTCCACGCTGCCCGTCGCCGGAATCAGCAACGAGCTGCGCACCTACCCCGACGACCTGCTGTCCTCCCCGCCTGACGTGCGGACGGCATCCTTCACGGCCGGCCCCGGCAACGGTGACCCGGCACCATCCTCCAGGCCGTCGTCGGCGTCGTCGCCGTTCCGCACGAACGGCCCACTGGCCGGCGCCGAGCGGTGGCTGGAGAACGCGGTCGGTGGCCGGGAGATGACGCCGTGGGTCGGGGTGCTGGCGGTGCTGCTGGCGCTGTTGCTGGGTGCCGGGCACGCGGCTTTGCCCGGCCACGGGAAGACGGTGATGGCGGCGTACCTGGCCGGGCGGCGCGGCCGGCCTCGAGACGCGGTGGCGGTGGGCGCCACGGTGACGGTTACGCACACCGGCGGGGTTCTGCTGCTGGGTCTGCTGCTGACGACGGTGGCAGGCATCGCCGGGGAGACGATCCTGGGGTATCTGGGCCTGGCAAGCGGGCTGCTGGTCACGGTGATCGGGGGAACGGCACTGGTCGGCGCACTGCGCCGCCGCCGAACCTTGGACGGCCACGGCCACTCGCACGGCCCGGGCCACTCCCACGGCCACTCGCATGGCCACGGCGGGGCCCACTCCCATGCCGCGGGCCGCCAGCGCCCAGACAGCCTGTCTCACGTCACGGGCCATCCGCATGCACACGCCGCCGACCATGCGCACTCGGATTGTTCAGGCGATTCGCGGCTGCTAGGCGATGGTTCCTCTCCGGCGGAAGGTACTGACCGCCCGTATGGCCGAGGCAACCCGATCCCCTACGGCCCGGGCCGCACTCTCGCCGCAGTTGGAAGCGCACGCAACGTCGACGCCGATCATTCCCTCGTTCTGGAAGCCGGCCAGGGCCTCATGGGGTCCTTCGATGCCGGCCTGACACGAGCGCACCCCATCGGCATCAGCGAGCGTCTCACCCACCCCTTCGGCGAAGACGACAACAGCACCCACGACGATATGCCCGGTCACCACCATGATCACGGGACCGACCACAACCACAGCCACGCCCCCGGCCACCGCCACAATCACGGGTCCGACAGTGGTCACGACCACCACGCCCCAGGCACCGATCGCGGCGAAACGATTGGTCACGGTGACGACCAGGCGCCGGGCAAGGCGAGCGCTCACGCATCAAGCCCCACCGACCAGTCCGCCGGGCACAGCCATTCCCACCCGCAAGATCAGCTTGCCGCGCGGACGAGAACTCTTGCCGGTGTGGCAACGACCCGCAGTGGCATCCTCGCCGTTCCGCCTCCCGGCGCGCGCACCGCGACCACCGGCCTGGACGCCTCCGACCAGACCCATGACCACGGACAAGATCATTCGTCCGAGTCACCGAATCGTGGCCCCGGCAGATGGAGCATCGCCGGCTTGGGCATCGCCGGCGGCCTGGTGCCGAGCCCGTCAGCCTTGATCGTCCTGCTAGGTGCCGCCGCCCTCGGCCGCACCGTCTTCGGCGTCCTGTTGGTGATCGCCTACGGCATCGGCATGGCCGCCACCCTGACCGCCGCAGGCCTGCTGCTGATCAAACTCCGCGACCGCCTGGACGGCCGTTTCCCCCGCCTGACACGCTGGCAGGCAGTGCTACCACCAGTAACCGCAGCCCTGATCGTCATCGTCGGACTGGGTCTGGCCGGACGTGCCCTGCTCACCCTGACCTAACGTGAAGCGACTCAAAGCGACGCGGCGAGGCGGGCTGGTCGGCGGGAGGCAGCGCAGCGCGGAACAGGGCAGCGCGAGACAGCGCGAGACCGGTGCGAGACCCTGCCCCGCAAGACCGGCCCGACCCTAGAGGAAGCAGAGGGGCTCTGCTTCCTCTAGGGAAGCGCTGCCCGTCAGGGCGCAGAGGGGCTCTGCTTCCCGTGAGGGGGCGCTGCCTCTGATGAAGCCGAACGAATCTAGACATGGGGCGAGGCGACACCAAGGCGAGCCAGAAATGACGGGCGCGGCGAGACTGTGGAACTGAGACCAAGGCGAGGCCGGCGAAGACGTCCCGACCAGGCGAAACGGTCTTGACCTGGCGAGTCGGGCTCCACCGATGCCGGTCCCGCGGTTGGCGCGCCGACACGCCAACCGCGTGTTGCGCACATGTTCTGTTGACCGGGCTACGGAGCGACACGCCGAGCTCGTCGGTCAGCTCTGTCGTGGTTTCTCGCTAGACAACGCACCTCTCCCCGACAAGGTGCGGGGCACGGACTTCGGTGGTCAGCGCTCACGCTTGGCGCCATGACACTGAAGTCGCCCGGGTGGAACACGACGTGGTGCTGCGACTGGATCGGGCGACTGTCGAAGACCTCTACGTGGCGCCGTACGAACTTGGGGACCATATCGCGGCTGGCGTGCCCATGACGCCGCCGACTGCCCAGGAAGTCGAGCGACTTGCACGCCGTCTCCGGGACGTTGCTCACTCTGTCGGCCGCAGATGCAGTCCCTATTGCGATCAACCTGAGTGACGCCGCGCCCTTTCTCAGCGGCAGAAGAGCGCACCTGATCTTGGATGTTCCGACACTACGGTGCGCAGCGGGCGGAGTCGGCGCGCCCTTTCCGGTATCGGTTCGCTGATGCGTTGAGGGAGTGGAAACACGCCGCGGGACAGGTAGCCGGCAAGCGCTAGGCTCCGGTTGTGGAACACATTGTGGAGATCGTCATCTCCGGGCTGGGCGGCTTGGCCTTGCTCGGCCGGGGCATCCTGGTTGTGTTCCGTGGTGAGGTTCCGCCAGTAAAGGCCACGGGGCGGACATGGCTGAGTGCGGGCCAAGCCAGCATGTTCTGGTTCCTGCTCGGGTCTGCAATGTTGCTTGTCGCGTTCATGTGGATCAGCGCCGCCACAGGGTTTGCCGGCCCTGACGGTGTTGTTGGGCCTGATGCCGGCTTCTTCATCAGCTTTGTACCTGCCCTTCTGTGCATCCTCGCCGTCACGCGCTATCGGCCTCGCAAGGTCGCTGCCCTGCGCAGCAATTCATGATCCGAAGCGTGCAGCGCAGCCTTCCGCAATTGGTCAGCAACGGCAGGAACGACTGCGTCGGTGACCGCACTCTTCTCGGCTACTTATCTAATTGATCTACGACCGCAGCCCGGCCAGGCTTGGTCGAGGTGACCGGCGGGGTAGCTCTCTCATCGGCTGTCCACCGCTTG
>NZ_JBVJIP010000012.1:0-82728 GCF_055586225.1 Actinoplanes sp. NPDC051388
CCCCCCCCCCCCCCCCCCCCCCCCCCCCCCCCCCCCCCCCCCCCCCCCCCCCCCCCCCCCCCCCCCCCCCCCCCCCCCCCCCCCCCCCCCCCCCGAGTCCGGGGTGTAGCACCCGTGCAGAGTATCCGCGACGTTCATGGATGTCGATCGACCTGCCCGTTTGTTCAATTTCTGTTTCACAACCTGACCACCCGGTCGATGGCGGCCCGATCACGGGTAACTAACCTGCCATCATGGACGAGCCGCGGTGGTTGACCGACGAAGAGCAGTTGGTGTGGCGCCGCTTCGTCGCCGTGCTGAGCCGGGTGCCGGCTGCCCTGGAAACCCAGCTGCAGCGGGATTCGGGCCTGACGCACATGGGTTACGTCGTCCTTGTCAGCCTCTCCGAGGAGCCGGACCGCCGCCTCGCGATGAGCAAGCTGGCCAAGCGCGCGACCGCCTCGCTGTCCCGGCTGTCGCACGTGGTGGCGCGGCTGGAGGCGCAGGGCTGGGTGCAGCGGGTGCGTGATCCGGAGGACGGCCGGGTGCAGATCGCGATGCTGACCGACGCCGGCTATGCCAAGGTCGTGGAGTCGGCGCCGGGACATGCCGAGGCCGTGCAGCAGCTGGTGTTCGACCGGCTGACGCCGACCCAGATCAAGCAGCTCGCCAAGGTCTGCGACAGCCTGCTGGAGACGCCGGTCGAAGTGAAGCCGCTGTCTTCGTCGGAGCGCTAGAG
Organism: Actinoplanes sp. NPDC051388; assembly: GCF_055586225.1. NCBI lineage: Bacteria > Bacillati > Actinomycetota > Actinomycetes > Micromonosporales > Micromonosporaceae > Actinoplanes > Actinoplanes sp. NPDC051388. The sequence continues at coordinate 719 of NZ_JBVJIP010000012.1, forward strand.
CCCTTCCTGCGCCGGTCTTCGCTTGCCGGTCTTCGCTCGCCGGTCTTCGCTCGCCGGTCTTCGCTCGCCGGTCTCGCGTGGCCGCTGTCGTCGCGGCCTGCGGCCGCCGTCTTTTAGAAACGGCCTCCGCCTCCTCGGCGGCCTCCGCCGCCGCTGCTTCGGCTGCTGCTCCCGCTGCTGCCGCCGGTGCGGCGGCTGCGTGAGCCGCTGCCGCCGAAGCCGCCACCGCTCCAGCTGCTGCGCGACCGGCTGCGATAACCGCTCCGATAACCGCCTCCACCGCCGTCGCCGGACAGCAGCCCACCCAGGAACGCCCCGAAGAACGAGTCGTCGGCCGTGTCCGCCGGCTCGTAGCCGCTGCTGAACGACTGCACGTCTGCCCGCGCCACGCGGGTCGCGCTCGCCGCCAGCCGCTGCGCCTGCTGGGCCTCGGTCACCGCGCTCACCGGCTCGGTCGTCGCCAGGCTCTCGGCCAGCGCCAGATGCCGCTCGGCCTCGGAGAGCGTGGCCCGGGCGTTGGTGTTGACCGCGCCTCGGCGGGTGGTGATGTAGCTGTTCGCCGCCGCGACCTCGGACCGCGCCACCGGCAGCGCCTGGGCGAGCAGGCTGCGGGCCCGCGCGGCCCGCTCGGCGGTGTCGCGGGCCTCGGCCAGAGCGTGGTCCAGGGCGGCGTCGGCGGCCTGCAGACGCCCGGACATGGTGATCGGGTCGGACGTCGGAGCGGACAACTCGGCCCGGGCCTCGGTCAGCACCTGCTCGGCGCTGCTTACCGCCGTGCCCAGCTCGTCGGAGGCGGGCGCAGGGCCGGTCAGCGCCGCCCGGCCGGCCGCGACCTCGGCCTCCACCTCGAGGATCAGGGCGTCGGCCGCCTTGCGCGCGGCGTCGAGGTCGGTCACCGCCTGGTGCACCGCGGCGACGAGCTGCTCGGCCTGGTCGACCGCCTGCTCGGCGGCACGCAGCGCGAGGGCGGCCTCGGCCCGATCGCCACCGGGGACGGCGCCGCCGAGGACGTCGGTGGCCGGCTCCACCCCGGTGATGGCGGCTTGTGCCTGGGCCAGCGCGGTCGCCGCGAAACTCAGGCGCTCGCCGGCCTGCGCGACGTTTTGCTCGACGGACGTGACCGTGGGTCCCGCGTACCTCGAAGTGATCGTCTCCAGGGCCGGCGCGGCGCCGGGCAGGGCGGCCGCCACCTCGGCCCGCCGCCGATCCACCTCGGCGGCCACCTCCGCGGCGCGGCCCTCCAGATCGCGGAGCTGGTCGAACGCCTCGGACTCGGCGTCGAGCCGCTGGTCGGCGGCGGTGCAGCGCTCGATGATCAGGGTCAGCGTCTGGCGCCGGGTGGCGAGCTCGGGCGCCGGCTCCTCGTCGAGAGTGGTGCGCAGCCGGAAGGCCTCCGCCACATCGGCGCGGGAGGCCTCGAGCGCCGCGCGGAACCGCTCGGTGGCCGGTGCGCCGTATTGCCCGGTGGCCAGCGCCAGCTCGCGCTCGCTCACCCGCAGATCGTCGTCGAGCTCCAGCAGCAGGGCGTTGGCCTGGGTGGTCAGCTCCTCCAGCGAGGGACCGGGCGGCGGCCCGGTCCACTCGTCGGTCGTCGTGGTCGTCGGCGCGGCCGCCTCGGCTCGGCGGCGGCGCACCACCACCCAGATGATCGCGCCGGCCATCACCACCAGGAAGACGACCAGCACCCAGATCAGCGTTTTCGAGCCGGAGGACGCGACGGCCGCGCGGTAACCATCGGCGCCGGCCACCACCGCGCCGGCCCAGTCGTTGGTGCCGAGCGCGGGCTCGATGTCATCGGCCGCCACCTCGCTGAGCTCGTCGTCGGACAGGCGGGCGTCCTCCGGGAACGAATAGGCATAAGCCCGGTCGGCGGTGGCCACCGCCAGCAGCGCGTCGCGGTCGCCCAGGTCGCTCAGCGACGCCGTCTCGTCGGTCCATTGCTGCGCCGGGAGGCCGTCGAACGACTCGACGAACACCACGAACAGCTGGATGTCGGTCTCGTCCTGCAACCGGGTCAGCGCGGCGTCGACGGCGGACCGCCCGCCGCCGAGCGCGCCGGCCTCGTCGACCACCTGGGCGGCGAGTCGCTGCGGTGGCGTGGCCGCGGCGGGCGCGGGAACGAGCAGCACGACAGCCAGGACGATGAGGGCCGACCAGGTTTGCTTCACGAGGAACAACTTATTGGGGTGGGGGCGGTGGCGCGTACCCGAATCTTTTGCCTGTGGATAACTTCCGGCCGACACCCCGCGACGTGTCAGGATGCACTGGCCCGATGCAAAAGGAAGGTGGTTCGCCGTGAGTCAGCAGGTGCAGGGTGTCATCTCGCGATCAAAGAAGGCGCCGGTCGAGGTGACCACGATCGTCGTCCCCGACCCGGGGCCCGGTGAGGCGGTCGTCAAGATCCAGGCCTGCGGGGTCTGCCACACCGACCTGCACTACCGCGAGGGCGGCATCAACGACGACTATCCGTTCCTGCTGGGCCACGAGGCGGCCGGCGTCGTCGAGTCGGTGGGCGCCGGGGTGACCGACATCGCGCCCGGCGACTTCGTGGTGCTCAACTGGCGTGCGGTGTGCGGCAACTGCCGCGCCTGCGACAAGGGCAAGCCGTGGTACTGCTTCGCCACGCACAACGCGGCGCAGAAGATGACGCTCACCGACGGCACCGAGCTGTCTCCGGCGCTGGGCATCGGCGCGTTCGTGGAGAAGACGCTGGTGCACGCCGGCCAGTGCACCAAGGTGGATCCGCGGGCCCGGCCCGCCGCCGTCGGCCTGCTCGGCTGTGGCGTGATGGCGGGCATCGGCGCGGCGATCAACACCGGCGGTGTCGGCCGCGGCGACTCGATCGCGGTGATCGGCTGCGGCGGGGTCGGCGACGGCGCGATCGTCGGCGCGGCACTGGCCGGCGCCACCACGATCATCGCGATCGACACCGACGACCAGAAACTGGAGTGGGCGCGCAAATTCGGCGCCACCCACACGATCAACGCCCGGGGCGTGGACGTCGTCGAGGCCGTGCGGGCGCTGACCGGCGGTTTCGGCGCCGACGTGGTGGTCGAGGCGGTCGGCCGGCCGGAGACCTACAAGCAGGCGTTCTATGCCCGTGACCTGGCCGGCACCGTGGTGCTGGTCGGCGTGCCGACCCCGGAGATGACCATCGAGCTGCCGCTGCTCGACGTGTTCGGCCGCGGCGGAGCGCTGAAGAGCAGTTGGTACGGCGACTGCCTGCCCAGCCGTGACTTCCCGATGATCACCGAGCTTTACCTGCAGGGCCGGGTCGACCTGGACGCGTTCGTGACCGAGGAGATCCGCCTGGACCAGGTCGAGGAGGCGTTCGCCAAGATGCACACCGGCGGCGTGCTGCGCTCGGTGGTGATCTTCTGATGGCGCGCGTCGACCACGGCGTGACCAGCGGCACGTTCTCGCTGGACGGCCAGACCTTCGACGTGGACAACAACGTCTGGGTGGTCGGCGACGACGAGTCCTGCGTGGTGATCGACGCGCCGCACGACGTCGACGCGATCCTGAGCGTGGTCGGCGGGCGGCGGGTGACCGCGATCCTGCTGACCCACGCGCACGACGACCATGTGCGGGTGGCGCCGGCGCTGGCCGAGGCGACCGGGGCGCCGCTGCATCTGCATCCGGCCGAGGAACCGCTGTGGAAGCTGACGCACCCCGACGTGCCGATGCCGCAGCCGCTGGCCGACGGTCAGGAGATCGCCGGGCTGACCGTGCTGCACACGCCCGGGCACAGCCCGGGCGCGGTCTGCTTCTATTCGGCCGAGCTGGGCTGTGTGTTCACCGGTGACACGCTGTTCCACGGCGGGCCGGGCGCGACCGGGCGGTCCTACAGCGACTACGACACCATCGTGCAGTCGATCAAGGAGCGGCTCTTCACCCTGCCGGGTGCGACCGTGGTCCACACGGGCCACGGTCGCGACACCTTGATCACATCCGAGAGGATATAGCTCCCGCGGCGGCGGGGGCATAGACCGGCGCGGATCGGTCGGCCAGCAGGTCGAGCGTCAGGGCAGCCGTCCAGCTGAAGGTCGGCGCCCCGATGCCCTCGCCGGTGCCGGGGTGGAAATACTCGTAGAAGCCCGAGCGGTGCACCATGCGCAGCATCGACGCGCGCAGGTCTTCCGCCAGGTCGGCGTAGCCGTGCTGCTGGAGCCCGCGGCGCAGCAGCCAGTTCACGTTGATCCAGGTCGGACCGCGCCAGTAACGCACCGGGTCGAAATCGGGCGCGGTGCGGTCGTAACTGGGCACCGGCAGCCCGGTCTGCTCCGGCAGGCCGAACCGGTGCGACGACGCCTCGGCGACGATCGCGGCCGCGTGCTCCGGCGGCAGCGCGGGCAGGATCAGCGGCACCAGGCCGGTGACGCAGCGCGCCGGGCTCAGCATGCCGGTGCGCACGTCGCGCACCCGGAAGGTCCCGGAGTTCGCGTCCCACAAGCGGTCGATCATGGCGGTCGTGATGCGCTGGGCGCGCTCGCGGTGCACGGCCGGGTCGGCTCCGACGACGGTGGCGATCCGGGCCAGCGCCATCTCGGCCGCGCCCAGGATCGAGTTGAAGGACGGGCACTCGACCACGAAGTCGTGCCGGTGCGCGAGATCGGCGTCGGAGTAACCGGACTCCTTGTAATCCACCACCAGATGCACGTAGCGCGCGTAGTCGACGTCGGTCGGCCGGTGCGACGCGTCCGCGACCTCGAGGTCACGACGCTTGTAGCGGGCGAGCAGGCTCATGTCGGCCGGCACCGCGGACATCGCCGCGTCCCACGACGGGCTGTTGTCGACGCCCGACTCCCACGGGTGCACCAGGCTGGCCAGCCCGGCGCCACCCGCGTCGCGCCGGCCGGTCAGATATTCCTGCTGCGCGACGAGGCGCGGGTAGAGCCACTTCAGCTCGTCGACGGCCTGCTGTGCGCAGGCGGCGCCGTGCGACGTCGAGTGGCGGTAGACCTCCCATGCCGCAATCGGGTGCATCGGCGGCTGCACCAGGCCGGTGCTGCCCCGGGCGGGCCGGGAACCGTGCGCGGGAACGTCCCAGAACGCGGGGCCGGGGAAGTAGTCACCTTCCGCCACGCTCGGGTCGAAGACGATGTGCGGCACGCGGCCGTCGGGCCACTGTGCCTCGAAGAGGCTCCGCAGGTCGCGCCAGGCTCGGCCGGGGTTGACATAGGCCAGCCCGATGGCGATGAACGCCGAATCCCAGCTCCACTGGTGCGGATAGAGCCGGCGGGACGGCACGGTGTGGTCGTTGATCCAGTTGATCGAGAGGACTTGCGCGGCGGATTTCCAGAGTTCAGCAGACATTTCCGAAGTCACAGGGCCGGTTGTCGGATCAGGTCTTGTTCGATGCATCTCAACGTAGACCTTTCCGAAGCCCGTGTGACCAAACCCCCTTCATCGGGTGATGGGCGCCCAACCTTAAGGAACGCGGGCGGTCAACTGGCAGAGATCATCAGCCAGAATCGGCTCCGCCGTCCGGCGAGATAGGGCGAATCGAGACGCTTGGCGACGATGCCATCGAGGCCCTGCGCAATCGCTGCGTCCAGGGCGAACGTGCCGCCGCTCGGGAAGTAGGGCGGAGTCTGCCAGTGATCACCGGCGACACCCAGGCCTTCGAGCAGCTCGCGGCGTTCAGCGTACCCGATCGCCTCGACCGTGGCGTGGCCCTCGAGCCACAGCAGGTCGTAGGCGAGGAACTGCACCGGCGTCCGCTCGGCCGCGCGGCGGGCCGCCGCGGCGTCCTTCGGCTCCGTGCGCCGGGACAGCAGCCCGGCCGACGGCGCGGTGCCGTCGAACGCCACGATCTCGCCGTCCAGCACCGCCTCGGTCGGGGCCATCGCGTCGCCCAGGCCACGGATCTCCGGGTACCACGAGGTGACCTCGGCGCCGGTCGCATCCAGCAGTTTCACCCGGCCGCCGGACACGTAGGCCACCGTCCGCCGGCCGGCCCAGCTCATCTCGTAGCCCCACTCGGCGTCGTCGGCCGGCAGCTTGGCGGACCGGGTGGCGGTCATCGGCTCGACCAGGTCGGGCATGCTCTGCCAGCCCGGCTCGGCGGGATCCATCCGGCGCACCATCCAGTCCTTGCCGCCGGTCTGGAAGAAGACGTAACGCCCGGATGTGCGGTCGCCGTGAAAGATGACGCTGATCTCGTCGTCCCGCCACTTGTCCGTCTCGTAGGTGCCTCGATCGTGGATGAACATCCGGCCGCCGCCGTATTCGCCGGCCGGGATCTCGCCGGAGAAGTCGAGGTATTCGAGCGGGTGGTCCTCGGTGTGCTTGGCCAGGTTGTTCCGGCTGCGGTCGCGGGGCGGGCCGCGCGGCACGGCGAACGAGACCAGCACGCCGTTGCGTTCCAGCCGCACGTCCCAGTGCAGGGCGCGGGCGTGATGCTGCTGGATGACGAACCTGTTCTCCCGCTCGCGCGGCTCGGGCCGGCGCTGCGGGACCGGCTCGGGCGTGCGGTTGGCGTCGCGCTTGCGGCGATACTCGTCGAGGCGGTCGCTCACCGGCCCATTGTCGCCGCCGCTCGCCTCGCCGGGAAATTGTCGTACCCCTGTGCGAAGGTCCTTGCATGTATTCGGAACGTCCAGCCGGCCGGTTGCCGCACGTGATCGCCTGGCGATCGCGCGTCCAGCCCGGCCGCAACGCCTCGCGCATCCTCCCCGACGGCTGCATGGACCTGATCTGGCACGACGGCTCGGTCTTCGTCGCCGGGCCGGACACGACCGCCCAATCCTTCGTGACGGTCCGCCCCGGCCGGCTGTTCGGGCTGCGCTTCGCCGCCGGCACGGGTCCGCTGGTCACCGGTGCGCCGGCCGACGAGTTCACCGACCGCCAGGTGCCGCTCGACCAGATCTGGTCGCCGGCCGAGGTGCGCGTCATCGCCGAGTCCGACGATCCGGCGGCCGCTCTCGAGGAGGCGGCGCTGCGCCATTGGCTTGCGCCCGACCCGGCGCTGGTCGAGGTCGCCGCGCGGGCGCGGGCCGGGTGGACGGTCGACGCGATCGCCGGGCGGCTCGGCCTCAGCGCGCGCCAGCTGCACAGACGGGTCAAGACCGGTTTCGGGTACGGGCCGAAGACGCTGACCCGGATCCTGCGTCTGCAGCGGGCGCTCGGCCTGGCCCGCAACGGCACGCCGCTGGCCGAAGTGTCCGCGATCAGTGGCTACGCCGACCAGGCCCACCTCTCCCGAGATGCGCGGGCGCTGGCCGGCGTGCCGATGACGGCGCTGGTCAGATGACTGTCTATGGGAGCCACGCGAAGAGATCGATCACCCGGTTGTCGGGGTCGTAGACCTGGGCGTAACGCTGGCCCCAGACCGCGTCCCACGGCTCCTTGTAACTGCGATGACCCGCGGCGACCAGCGCGGCGTGCGTGCTGTCCACCTCGGCCGCGTCGTCGCAGACGAAGGCGAGAGCGCCACCGCCCTCCGGGTCGCCCGGAGTCCAATTCGGATCAAGCTGCTTCAGCGATTCATGGGAGTCGAACATCAGTCGGATGCCGCCGGGGAGCAGCGCCTCGGCATGCGGCTCCTTGTCCTGCTCGGGTGCGATCTCCAGTCCGAGCGAACGATAGAAGGCGAGGGTGGCGGCCATGTCTGCCGCGGCCAGCCCGATCGCATTGAAAGTGGGTGCCATGCGCTCGACCGTACGAGCAATGTCCATTGCGCGTCTTGAACAAATCGGACGCCGACTTGATCGTGGGTTTCACCCTCCGGTGGCGCCGGGTAGTGTCTTGGCTCCGACGCGTATCCAACTCCCCTCGGAGGCGTTGCTCCGATGACCTTGCGCATCCTCGTCGTGGGCGCCGGCATCGCCGGTCTGGCCGCGGCCAGGGGCCTGCGGGTCGCCGGCTTCCGGCCCGACGTGGTCGAGGAGCTTCCGGCCAGCATGATGCCCGGCGCCGGGATCCATCTCCCCGGCAATGCCACGCGCGCGCTCCGCCTGCTCGGGCTGGACGCGCCGCTGCGCCCGCTCGGCGACCTGATCTTCCGCCAGGTGTTCCTGGACGCGGCCGGCGGACCGCTGTTCGAGCTCGACGTGGCCGCTCTCTGGGCCGGCGTCGGCGAGTCCCGGGTGCTGTCCCGCGGCGATCTCCAGCAGGTGCTGCTCACCGGGGTCGGCGGCGAGGTCCGCTACGACACCGCCGTGCACGACCTGCAGATCGTCGACGGCGCCGCCAAGGTCGAGTTCGCCGGCGGCCGCATGCAGGAATACGACCTGGTGATCGGCGCCGACGGCCGGCGCTCGACGGTGCGGGCCCGGGCCGGGCTCGGCGGTCCCGCGGTGCCCACCGGCCAGATCGTCTACCGCAGCGTGGTCACCGGCGGTCCTCAGCTCAGCGACTGGACGGCCCTGCTCGGGCGGCGCTCGGCGTTCACCGTGATGCCGATGGGCAGCCGGCGGCTGTATTGCTATGCCGACGAGACGGCCGACGCCGACACGCCCAACCCGGCGGACCCCAAGGCGCGGCTGCGCGAGCTGTTCGGCGACTTCGGCGGGCCGGTGCCGGCGATCCTCGACGCGATCGACAAGGTCTCCGTGGCGCGCACCGACGAGGTGGTGCTGGAGAGCTGGTCGCGCGGTCCGGTGCTGCTGGTCGGCGATGCGGCGCACGCCACCGCGCCGACGCTGGCCCAGGGCGCGGCGATGGCCTTCGAGGACGCGGTGGTGCTCGGTGAGGTGCTGCGCGCCACGCCCGACGACATTCCGGCCGCTCTGGCGTCATATGAGGCCCGCCGCCGGCCGCGCTGCGAGCAGGTGCGGGCGCGCACCCGCGAGCGCGACACCTCCCGGGACGTGCCGCCCGCACTGCGCGACCCGATGTTGCGGCGGCGCGGCCAGCAGATCTTCGCGGAGCAGCTGCGCGAGCTGGTCCGACCCATGTGAACGCGCCCTCGCGGTTTGGTCACCCCCCGCCCGCGGTAACCGGATGGGGGACTATTCTGCCTGCGAGGCACGCCTTTTCCTTCGGGCGTACTGAGTGGGACGAACGAGACACCGGAGGCTATTGGTGACGACCGTCGCGCCTAAGCCGATCGTGACCCGGCCATGGCCGGTCCGCCCCCAGGTCAAGGGCTCAGCGATCGCGCGGATTCTGCGCACGACGGACGCGAAGCAGATCGGGATCATGTACATGATCACGGCCTTCGTGTTCTTCATGCTCGGCGGCTTGATGGCGCTGCTGATGCGCGCCGAGCTGGCCCGGCCGGGCATGCAGTTCCTGTCGCCCGAGCAATACAACCAGCTGTTCACCATGCACGGCACGATCATGCTGCTGTTCTTCGCGACGCCGATCGTGTTCGCGTTCGCGAACTTCGTGGTGCCGATCCAGATCGGGGCGCCGGACGTCTCGTTCCCGCGGCTGAACTCGTTCGCATACTGGCTGTATCTGTTCGGCGGCACGATCGCGGTGGCGGGGTTCCTGACCCCTGGTGGGGCGGCGGACTTCGGCTGGTTCGCGTACACGCCGCTCAGCGATGGTCTGCACTCGCCGGGCGTCGGCGGCAACATGTGGGTGGTCGGCCTGGCGATCTCGGGTCTGGGCACCATCCTCGGTGGCGTCAACATGATCACCACGATCCTCACGTTGCGCGCGCCCGGCATGACCATGTTCCGGATGCCGATCATGACGTGGAACATCCTGGTCACGAGCCTGCTGGTGGTCCTGGTCTTCCCGTTCCTGGCCGCCGCGCTGTTCGCATTGGCCGCCGACCGCATCCTCGGCGCCCAGGTCTTCAACGTGGAGACCGGCGGGCCGATGTTGTGGCAGCACCTCTTCTGGTTCTTCGGGCACCCCGAGGTCTACATCGTCGCGCTGCCGTTCTTCGGCATCATCACCGAGGTCATTCCGGTGTTCAGCCGCAAGCCGGTGTTCGGTTACAAGGGCTTGGTCTCGGCCACCCTGCTGATCGCCGCGCTGTCGATGAGCGTGTGGGCGCACCACATGTTCGTCACCGGCCAGGTGCTGCTGCCGTTCTTCAGCTTCCTGAGCTTCCTGATCGCGGTGCCGACGGGCATGAAGTTCTTCGTGTGGATCGGCACGATGTGGCGCGGCCAGATCAGCTTCGAGACACCGATGATGTTCGCCATCGGCTTCCTCGTGACGTTCCTCTTCGGCGGTCTGTCCGGCGTGCTGCTCGCGGCCCCGCCGATCGACTTCCACGTGTCGGACTCCTACTTCGTCATCGCGCACTTCCACTACGTGCTGTTCGGCACGATCGTGTTCGCGGTGTTCGCCGGGATCTATTTCTGGTTCCCGAAGATGTTCGGGCGGATGCTCGACGACCGGCTGGGCAAGGTGCACTTCTGGCTCACCTTCTTCGGCTTCCACGCCACCTTCCTGGTGCAGCACTGGCTGGGCACCGAGGGCATGCCCCGGCGTTATGCGGACTACCTGCCCAGTGACGGCTTCACGTTCCTGAACACGTTCTCGACACTCGGCTCGTTCGTGCTGGGGCTGTCGACGCTGCCGTTCATCTACAACGTGTGGAAGTCCTACAAGGTCGGCCAGCTCGTCACGGTCGACGACCCCTGGGGGCACGGCAACTCGCTCGAGTGGGCCACCTCGTGCCCGCCGCCGCTGCGTAACTTCGACCGGATGCCGCGCATCCGCTCGGAGCGCCCGGCCTTCGACGCGAAATTCCCCGAGCTCGCCGCCGGACCACACCTGGCGGGCCCACCCGAGGGCGGCGCACGCCCGCTGACCAGCGAGTCGGACGGCGGCGCGACCTACCAGGAAGATGTCGGTTCTGACGTCGACGAGAAGAAGTAGCCCGAACGGCCCGCCCACCGGCGGGCCGTTCCGCTTTCAGCGGTCGGGCTTGAAGACCGTGAACGGCGCGGCCCACAGGTCGATCGGGAAGCGGAGACCCGTCCACTGCCGCAGGATCTCGGTCGCGCAGATCTCGCCGTCGCGGTCGTCGCGCGCCGCCAGGGCCAGGCACTCGTCGAGGCCGCGCGCCTCGGTGACCGGCCGGCTGTCGCGCCAGTGCAGGGCGATCGGCTCGGTGGCGATCCGCACCACGTGCAGGTCGGTCGAGCGGGACGACTCCCGCAGGTGGAAGGCGTCGCCGGACAGTCGGCAGTTGATGTCCACGGCGACCGCCCACGGCCCGATGACGGTCGCGCCCAAGCCGCCGTAGAGCCCGGGGGAGACGGCCACGCCGAAGCGCACCTCATTCTTCGTCTCCACCAGCACGTCCGGCAGGGCGAGGCCGAGGCGGCCGGTCCGCACCACGATGACCTCGATCTCCCTGGTCATCGCGCCGCCGCCGGCAGCTGGAAGTGGCGGAACGTCGCGTCCGCCAGGTCATCCGGGAACCGCAGGCCGGTGCGCTCGGCGAGCAGCTCGATCGCGCAGGCTTCGCCGTCGTTGTCGTCGTTGGGCGCCAGCTCGAAGCAGGCCTGCCGAGTGTGCAGATCCCGCAGGCGGCTGCCGTCCCGGAAGTCCATCACGGCCGGGTCGAAGGCGATCCGGATCAGGTGCAGGTCGGTGCCGGCCGACGCGCCGGCCAGATGATGCGGGGCTCCGGCGAGGCGCCCGCCGACGTCGAGGACGACCCCCCACGGACCGATCGTGGTGGTCGACATGCCCTGGTTCCGGGCCGGTGATACCGCCTCCTCGAAACTGAGCACTTCACCGGTCGGCCGCAGCACGTCCGGCACGACTCGGTCGACGTCCGCGGTGCGGGCCGCGACCAGCAGGATGCTCCACGACATCGCCGCAGCCTAGAGAGCCTGGTCAAGCCCGAAATTCCGGCGCTTCGCCGGATCGCCGGGACTATGGTCGCGGCCATGGATCGGATCGAGTTCGAGGTCGTGGAGATCACCGATTTCGGTACGGTCGCCCGCACGGTGATGCCGCACGTCAACGGCCGTCCGCTGGTCGACCTGGCCCGCGAGGTCGAGGAGCCCCAGGCGGCCGCCGATCCACCGTCGCCGGCTGGTGGTTACCTGGGACTCGGCCTGTCGACCTGCGCCTGGCCCGGCCGCCACTTCCTCGGCGAGCCGGCGCGCACCGGCGCCGACGACGCCCGCACCGTCCTGCTCGGCTGCCAGTGCGGCGACTGGGAATGCTGGCCGCTCCGCGCCCGGGTGACCGTCGACGAAGACCAGGTCGAGTGGTCCGACTTCCAGCAGCCACACCGAGAGAACTGGGACTACACCGGCTTGGGCCCGTTCCGCTTCGACCGGCAAGCCTACGAACAGGCCCTCCGCTCCATCTGACCCCATCGGGGGCGAAGCGTGGTTTCTGCTCACGCAGCCGGCAGGCGAGCGCTAGCGAGCCGGTGCCTGGCGGGAGCGACGTCTCGGACCACGACGGACCCGAGCAATCCTGATCTTGATCTTGAATGGCGTTCGCGGGACGTGACGCTCGTCTAACTCACTCGAAACATGTCGTACCCGAGCGAGAGGATGTCTGGCGGAGGTTAGGACCGTCATGACACTCACGCCTTACCGCGAGACCCTCGCCCTGCGCGGCATCAAGTCGTTGCTGGTGGTGGCCACGCTGGCACGCATTCCGATCGCCGCGGGCACGGTGACGCTGACTTTGCACGTGGTGCAGGACCTTGGCCTGGGTTATTTCCTGGCCGGGCTGGTCGGCGCCGCCTTCACGATCGGCGGGTCGCTCGGTGCGCCGGTGATGGGCCGGATCACCGACCGTAAGGGTCTGCGGCCGGTGCTCATGCTGACCACGGTCGCCGAGTGCCTGTTCTGGTTCTCGTCTCCCTCGATGCCCTATTGGGCGCTGCTGACCACGGCCCTGTTCAGCGGGTTCCTGGCGTTGCCGGCGTTCGCGGTGGCCCGCCAGTCGATCGCCGCGCTCGCGCCGGAGTCGCATCGGCTGCCGGCGTTCGCGCTCGACTCGATCACCACCGAGCTGTCGTTCATGGCGGGCCCGGCGCTCGGCGTGCTGATCGCGACCGGGGCGGGCGGGCACATCGCGATGTATGCGGTGGGCGCCGGCATCCTGGTCTCCGGCATCGGGCTCTACCTGCTCGACCCGCCGATCCGCAGCAAGGACGAGGGTCCGATCTCTTCGTCGGTGCGCATCCCGCGACGCGACTGGCTCAAGCCGCGCCTGGTCGGCGTGCTGGCCATCACCGCGGCGGCCACGATCGTGCTGAGCGGCACCGACGTGGCGGTGGTGGCGGTGCTGCGCGAGTCCGGTGAGATCGAGTGGACCGGCGCGGTGCTCGGCTTGTGGGCGGCATATTCGCTGGTCGGCGGGTTCGCCTACGGCACGATCAAGCGCGGGTTGTCGCCGCTGACGCTGTTCGCCCCGATGGCGCTGCTGACCATCCCGATCGGGCTCGGCGGCGGACACTGGTGGTTGCTGGCCCTGCTGATCATCCCGGCCGGAGCGCTGTGCGCGCCGACGATCACGGCGACGGCCGACGCGGTCAGCCGGATGATCCCGGCGGGTGCCCGAGGCGAGGCCATGGGGTGGCACAACTCGGCCTTGACGGTCGGTGTCGCCCTGGGCGCGCCGCTGGCCGGAGTGGTGATGGACTGGCAGTCGCCGCCGTGGGGGTTCGCCGCCGTCGGTGGGGTGGGCGTCTTGGTGGCGCTGCTGGTGTTGCCCGCCGAGCTGCGCCGCCGCCACGCGGACGCCGCGGCGCCGACTTCTCCGGCGCCGCTGGACTCGGCGGCGGCCTCGGAGCCGGGATCGGCCGCAAATTCCGCTGCGGCCGAGAGCAACGGCGGCCCGGCGATGGAACGAGAGCCGGTTGCGGCGCTCGACACGGGTGCGGCGGGGCCGGCCACGGAGATCCCCACGGTGAACAGCCGCCTCTGACCTCCCTCGCGCGCCCGCGCAGCCCTCATGGCAAATGCCGACGCGCCGAGCGGCCCGAAGTAGCTCATGGCCGCCCGGGTGCGGGGCTTGGGGTTGCTCGGGTTGGCCGGGTGCGGGGATGTGGCTGGGGTTGCTCGGGTTGGCTGTGCGCGGCATGTGGCCGGAGTCGCTCGGGTTGGCCGTGCGCGGCATGTGGCCGGAGTCGCTCAGGTTGGCCGTGCGCGGCCGCGGTTTGCAGCCAGACCGGCCTCTTTTGCGCAGTGCGAGCGCCTGACCGTGCCGCGTGCCGTCAGGACTGATCGCACCCACCCGGGTCGCGGCAGGTCACGCGGTTGAGCGCCGTGCCGCCGGCCATCGGGTCGTCCTTGGCGGTCAACGCAGGGCGGTCAGCAGCTGGTCCATGTCTGCGGCAAGGGCGTGGAGCCTTGCCAGGGTGGCGGCCACCTCGGCGCTGCCCAGTGGGGTGTCGGGTCGATGGTCGGCGTTGTAGTCGAGCCAGCCGCCCTGGGCGGCCACCCAGCCTGCGAACACCCACTCGCTCGGTTCGGTCTCGATGTCACCGGCCCGTTTGAAGGCCTGGATCGCCTCGGCGAAGGCGGCCGGCGTCCCGTCGGACCAGTCGAGAGCCAGGGCGACGGCCTCGTGGACGGCGCCGATCGGGCCGGCGGCGTCCCAGTCGATCGCGATCAGGGTGCCGTCGGCGCGTAGGAGGGTGTTCTTCCGGTCCAGGTCGCGGTGGCTGTCGACGACCAGGATGCGGGGCGGGCCGTTGCTCACCCGGCGGGACAGATCGGCGAGATCCGGTCCCCAGCGGTCCGCGTTCCAGCCGGTCTCCGGCGGCGGAGCCCATCGCCGGGCGCCGGCGGCGTGGATTCGCGCCAGCAACTCCGCGGCCGCGGTGATGTGATCGGCGGCCGGGTGGCCGTCCACCCAGTCGTGCACGCGGAAGAGCGAACCCCCGACCCGCGCCAGCGCCCGCCCGGTGGCCGGATCGGGCACCGGCCGCGGCATCGGCACACCGGCGGACCAGGCGCGTTGTTCGATCGCGTGGGCCGCTTCGACGTTCGCGACGAAGTCGGGAAGCTCGGCGTTGACCACCATCCGCTTGACCGCGAACTCGCCGGCCGTCGTGCGCACCCGCCACAGCTCATTGGACAGACCGCCGGTCACCCGTTCCGGCTCGGCCGCGAGCTCACCAAGCGCAAACCGGTCCACCACCAGGGCCATCACCACCGCATGATCGTCGCGGCAGCACCCCACGTTCCGCCACCGGTTTCCGCCCGCCGATCGCCATGTGGCTGCGCCCTGCGTTGGAGTGGCGACACAGGGCGCCATTCGGCCTGGTCACTGCGGTCCCGCCCGATGTGTGGGGGGCGTTCGGGACTGGTGGGGCGAGGCGCTGCCGGCCTGGTCATCGGGGGTGATGACCGGCGAGCCGTTGCGCGGTGGCACGGGCCGTCAGGTTCGCTCATCGACCGGGTGCCGGTGGTGGCGGCGGACGCGCTTGGAGTTCAGCTGGCGCCGCCGATGTGGTCACCGGATGGTGGCCTGGCGTGGTGGGGGCGGTGGTGGTGCCCAACGGCGAGAGTCGTTAGGGCTCGTCGAACGACTGGCGGCTGGGGGTGTGTTGCCGGCGTGGTGGTGCCGGGTGGCAAGGGCCGTCAAGGTTGGTCGTCGAACTGGGGCCCGTGGTGGCGATCGAGGCGCTTCGGAACTCGGCCAGTGTCATCGCCGACGTGGTCGACGGGTTGGTGGCCGGCGTGGTGGTGTCTGGCGGCAAGGGCCGTCAGGGAGGTCGAACGACCGGGATGCCGGTGGTGGCGGGGAGACACGCTCGGAAGTCAGCCGGCGTCGCCTTCGATGTGGTCAACCGGAGTGGTGGCCGGCTTGGTGAGGGCGGTGGTGGTGGCCGGTGGCAAGGCCGTGAGGACTGTTCGACGACCGGGGTGCTGGTGGTGGCGGCAGACGCCTGGAACTCGGCCGGCGCCGCCGCCGACCTGGTCAACGGGTGATGATCGGCGTGGGGTGGTGGCCGGTGGCGAGGGACGTCAGGGTTGGTCGACTACCGGGGTGCCGGTGGTGGCGACCGCCGCGCTTTCGAACTCGGCCAGCGCTGCCGCCGTTGTCTCCTGGGCCACTCCCGCCGTCAGTTCCAGCAGGACCGTGGTCGCGAAGCCTGCCGCTGCCGCGTCCAGCGCCGTCGCTCGGACGCAATGGTCGGTCGCGATGCCGACGACCTCGACCTCGGACACCGACCTGGCCCGGAGCCAGTCGGCCAGGCCCTCGCCCGCGTCCGTGTGGCCCTCGAAGCCCGAGTATGCCGCCTGATGCTCGCCCTTGTGGAAGACCGCCTCGATGCGCTCCTGGGTCAGCATCGGGTGGAACTCGGACCCGTCCGTGCCGACCACACAGTGCGCCGGCCACGACGACACGAAATCCGGGTGGTCGCTGAAGTGCGCGCCCGGGTCGATGTGCCAGTCCTTGGTGGCGACCACGTGGTCCCACCTCTGGCCGGCCCGGTCCAGGACCAGGGAGATGCCCGCGGCGACGGCCGCGCCCCCGGCCACCGGCAGGGAGCCGCCCTCGCAGAAGTCGTTCTGCACGTCGACGATGATCAGCGCACGCGTCACAACCGGAACCCTATGCGATCGTGACCGGAACTGCCGGGTCTCCGGCGGACAGCTTCAGCCCCTCCCACGGGATGGAGATCAGGCACTGCCGCAGGTGCTCGCGGGACTCGGCCAGGGTCGCCGCGGGCAGGGGCTCGCCGCCGGCGATGAACGAGTGCTGCAGCAACCGGTCGTTCGGCTCGTGGTCGGGCACGCCCTGGGAGACGATCACCTCTTCGGTGGCCGTACCCGTGGGCTTGTGCCTTCTGATCGCGGTCTTGCGACCGCCGACCGTGGCCTTGTGCTCCGAGCGCTTGACCACCGGGCGGCCCTCGACCTCGACCAGCTTGTAGACCAGGCCGGCGGTGGGCGCCCCCGAACCCGTGACCACGGCGGTGCCGGCGCCATAGATGTCCACCGGCTCGGCGGCCAGCGAGGCGATCGAGTATTCGTCCATGTCGCCGGAGACCACGATCTTGGTCTCGGTGGCGCCGAGCGAGTCGAGCAGCTCGCGGGAGTGCTGGGCCAGCACCGACAGGTCGCCGGAGTCGATCCGGATGGCGCGCAGGTCGGGACCGGCCACGGCGATCGCGTTACGGATGCCCTGGGCGATGTCGTACGTGTCCACGAGCAGCGTCGTGTTCTTCCCCAGCGCCGCCACCTGCGACGTGAACGCGGCCACCTCGTCGTCGTGCAACAGCGTGTACGCATGCGCGGAAGTCCCGGTGGTCGGAATCCCGAACCGCCCGCCCGCCGCCAGATTGGACGTGGACGAGAACCCGGCCAGGTAAGACGCCCGGGCCGACGCCACGGCCGCCTCCTCGTGCGTGCGCCGGGAACCCATCTCGATGATCGGACGCCCGCGCGCGGCAGTCACCATGCGTGCCGCCGCGGCCGCAATCGCACTGTCGTGGTTGAGCACCGACAGCACCAGCGTCTCGAGCACCACGCACTCGGCGAACGACCCGGAAACGGTCAGAATGGGCGAGCCGGGGAAGAACAGCTCACCCTCGGCGTAACCGTCCACGTCGCCGGTGAAGCGGTAGTCACGCAGCCAGGCCGCGGTGGACTCGTCGACGATGCCGGCCGTGCGCAGGAAGTCGATCTCCGCCGGTTCGAAGCGGAAGTCGCGGATCAGGTCGATCAGCCGCCCGGTGCCGGCCACCACGCCGTAACGACGGCCGGTCGGCAACCGCCGCGCGAACACCTCGAACACGCACGCCCGCCCGGCGGTGCCGTCCCGCAGCGCGGCACTGACCATGGTCAGCTCGTAGTGGTCGGTCAGCAGAGCGGGCGCGAAGTCGGTCACAGAGCCAACCCTATGGGTGCGGAGATCGAAGCGCCGACTCAGTGAGGCAGGGATCGCAGCGCCGGGGCGAGTTCCAGCCGACCGTTCACGCCCAGCTTCGCGTAGACCCGCTGCAGGTGGTTCTCCACCGTGCGCGGCGACAGGAAGAGCTGGTCGGCGATCTCCCGGCTCTTGGCGCCGTCGGCCGCGAGTTCGGCGACCTGCCGCTCTCGGGTGGTCAGCGCCGGCTGCACCGTGCGCAGCGCCGGCGTGCGCAGGACATCGCACCGGGCCAGCACATCGGCCAGCAGCGTGCTCGCGGCCAGCGCCTGGGGATCGCGGCCGGCCCGGAACAGCCGCACCGCCCCGGCCGCCGTCTCCGCCGCGAAGGTCAGGTACCCGCGCCCGTGGAACTCCCGCGCCACCGCGAACAGTCCCTGCGCGGACCCCTCGGCCGCGGCCCGCGCGTGCCGCAGCAGCAGCGGCGCGACCGGCCCGCCCGGCACGGAGGCGAGCAGCGCGGCCATCCGGTCGGCGGCCAGGTCGGGCCGGCCCAGCCGGACCAGGTCGTGCAGCACCAGCAGCTCGTGCCCGGTGAAGCCGTCCGCGCGCAACCGCTTGGTCAGGTCCTGCAGCGTGCGGACCGCGCCGGCGATGTCGCCGCAGCACGCCGCCGTCCAGGCCCTGGCCTGCACCCGCCACGGATAGAAGATGCCGTTGTTCGTGCCGCCCGACCGGTCGGCGGTGGCCATCGAGTCGCGGGCCAGCTCGGCTTCGCCGCGCAGCGCCGCGATGTGCGCGCGGGCCGCGTGCATGTTGCCGTCGTAGAGCCGGTTCGCCGACATCGCCGCGCAGGCCTGCTCGGTCGAAGCGAGCGCGATGTCGGTGCGCCCACGCAGCCAGGCCGCCTGTGCCTGCAGCAGCGAGACCCAGCTGGAGCCGATCGCGAAGCCGCCGGTCTGTGCCAGGTCGGCGAACTCGTCGGTCAGGATGGCGTCGATGCCGGGCAGGTCGAGGGCGACGGAGACCCGGGTGCCGAGCGCGGTCGGCAGCGCGAACTGCAGGGTCGGGGTGTCCAGCCGCCACGCCCCGCTGTCCGGCGCGACGCTCTCCAGCAGCCCGGCGCTCTGCGCCGGATCACCCCCGGCGGCGGCCAGGAAGGCGAGCACGCACCGGGCCAATTCCCTCCCCGGAGTACGCGCGGAAGCATCGCCGAGCACCTCGATGGCCAGCGCCCGGGCCCGCGGCAACTGCATCAGATAGAGCCGCATCAGGGCTTCGATCGCCCGGACCTGCGGATCGTCGATGGCGGCCAGCGTCTCCGGCGCATCCTCGCGCCCCAGGCCCCAGAACGCCACGGTGGCCCGCGCGACCACCGCCCGGATCGGCGGCCCGTCGGTGGCCCGGTCGAGCGCGGCCATCGCCTCGTCCGGCCGGTCGGCGAAGAGCAGCACGGTGGCGAGCAGCTCGGCGGAGTCGTAGCCGGCGCCGTTCGCCCACGCCGCCCCGGCCAGCCGCTGCGCCAGCCCCAGGTCGAACCGCCCGAACGCCTGCACCGCCGCCTCGAGCAGCATCCGCCCGTCCTGCGCGGTGCCCGAGTCGAGCCGCCACACCGCCACCCGGAGCAGGTCGCCGCGCCGCTGCGCGCCGGTCTGCTCGACCAGGTCGGCCAGCGTGGCGTGCAGTCGCCGGGCCCGGGTGGCCGGGCAGGTCTGCCGCACCACCTCGCCGTAGAGCGGGTGGGCCAGGCGCACCTCGCGGCGGCGCCCGTCCTCGATGACCCGGATCAGCCCGCGCTCCTCGGCGGCCTCCACGTCGGCCGGCCGGCAGCCGCGCAGCACCAGCGGCAGGCCGATCGGCTCGCCGAACGCGACCAGCTCGAGCACCTCGCGGACCCGCGGGCTGAGCCCGTCGATGCGGGCGCCGACCAGGTCGGCGAGGCTGGGCGCCAGGCTGAGCCGGCCGGTCCAGCGCCACATGCCGTAGACCCTGCTCATCTCGCCGCCGTGCCGGGCGGCCATCACCAGCTCGCGGAGCAGCAGGGGGTTGCCGCCGGCCAGCCGGGCGAGCCGTTGCGCCGAGCCCGCCTCGATCGGCCCGGCCAGGATGCTGGCCAGCAGGTCGCGGGACTCCTCGGTGCTGAGCGGCAGCAGGTCGGCGTGCTCGACCAGGCCCTCGGTCCAGAGCGCGGCGATCGGCGGCGGCACCGGCTCGCCGGTGCGCAGCGTGCCGAGCAGGGTGGCGCCCTCGCGGACCAGCAGGTGGACCAGCGCCGCGGAGTTGCGGTCGAGCAGGTGCGCGTCGTCCACTGCGAGCACCAGCGGCCGGCCGGCGGCGGCGGTCTGCAGCGCGCCCACCGCCCAGCGCAGCAGACCGGGCGCGGAGAGCCCGGGCGGCGCGTCCGGCGGGAGCATCTGGGCCAGGCTGCCGAACGGCAGGCCGTTGG
Source organism: Actinoplanes sp. NPDC051388 (assembly GCF_055586225.1). Lineage (NCBI taxonomy): Bacteria > Bacillati > Actinomycetota > Actinomycetes > Micromonosporales > Micromonosporaceae > Actinoplanes > Actinoplanes sp. NPDC051388. The sequence goes on from NZ_JBVJIP010000012.1 coordinate 20,877, forward strand.
CGCCGATGGTGGCCGACGCGGCGTGCACCGCGAGGTCGTCGGGGGAGAGGCCGCGGACGGCCTCGCAGAGCAGCCGGCTCTTGCCGAGGCCGGGAGCACCGCTGAGGATCAGGCCTCGGCAGGATGCATTCTCGACCGCCGAACTGAACCGGTCCAGATCGCCGGTTCGTCCGACGAAGTCCCAGTTGGCCACGGGGTCAGCATATCGAGATCCGTCACGGTCATGTCACTACCTGTGCCACCCAGAACAATGAGTAGATTCCCTCTCACAGGTGAGTAATGGCCCCAACCCGCGGCGACGTACGGTCATCGCGTCGTCCGGCCCGGCTGGCGGGCCGGACGGGCGATGCTCTACCCGTTCGTGACCAGGGCTTAAGACTTCCGGTTCCACGATCTCGGCGATCCGGTGGCACGATGGGGGCATGGCGCTGCCCCAGGTCGCTCCCGTCGAGACGCCGGAGATCGAGGAAGTCCCGGCGAACGACCGGCCTTGGGTGACCATCGTCTGGGACGATCCGGTCAATCTGATGTCATATGTGACCTGGGTGTTCCAGAAGCTGTTCGGCTACAGCCACGAGAAGGCCGAGTTGCTCATGCTGGACGTGCACAACAAGGGCAAGGCGGTCGTTTCCTCCGGTGCGCGCGAGCGCATGGAGTTGGACGCCTCCCAGTTGCACGGATACGGTCTGTGGGCGACGGTTGACCGGGCGTGAGGGTGGTTCAAGCATGTTCCGACGCAACGGCAGCGAGTGTGTGGCCGCGTTCGCCATCGATGAGGTGCGCGTGCTCCGCAAGGTCGCCGGTGAGGTCGTCGACCTGCTGACCGACGGTTTCGACCACAAGGACCCGGTGGTCGACCGGCTGTTCCCGGACATCTATCCGGACATGCCGGCCGACTCCGCGGAGTTCCGGCAGTACACCGAGGGTGAGCTGAAGACCGGCAAGATCGACCAGGCCGGCGCGATCCTGGCGGCACTGCCCGACGACGGGCCCGGCGAGGTGCGCCTGGACGCGGAGACCGCGGAGGCGTGGTTGCGGGCGATCAACGACGCCCGGCTGGCGATGGGCACCCGGCTCGACATCACCGCCGAGACCGATCTGGGCGACGAGCTCGACGACGCCGTGCTGCACGACCCGGCGTCCAGCCGGGTGTTCCAGCTCTCCGTCTATGCCTATCTGGGCTATCTCCAGGAGTCGCTGCTCAACGCCCTGCCGGAGATCGACTGAGCTGTGGCCACGGCCACGCCGTCGGCGCCCTCGGCGCCCGCGAAAGCCACGGTAATGTGAAGAGCGTGCTGACCATCGACAGCGCGATCGTCGACGCGATCGTCGCCCACGCCCGCCGGGACCACCCCGACGAGGCCTGTGGCGTGGTCGCCGGTGCGATCGGCTCGGACCTGCCGACCCGGCTCATCCCGATGGACAACGCGGCCCGGTCGATGACGTTCTACGAGTTCGACTCGATGGAGCAGCTGCGGGTCTGGCGCGAGATGGATGACAACGACGAGGAGCCGGTCGTCATCTATCACTCGCACACCGCGACGGAGGCCTTCCCGTCGCGCACCGACATCTCGTTCGCCGGCGAGCCGGGCGCTCACTATGTGCTGGTCTCGACCCGCGAGCCGGAGTCGGAGGAGATCCGGTCGTTCCGTATCGTGGACAGTGTGGTGACCGAAGAAGAGGTCAACATCGTGGATGCGACAGTGGACGCGTGATGGTGCAGTCATACATGTTCGGGCAGAGCCCGGCGTCGGTTTTCTACGAGTGTCGCTGAGCGACGACTCCCGGCCCAGCCTGTCCTGAAAGCTTGTCTGAACACCTCACAAGGAGCATCACCAGTCATGGCTATCGAAGTTCGCGTCCCGACCATCCTGCGTAACTACACCGGCGGCGCCAAGGTCGTCGAGGGCTCCGGCGACACCCTCTCCGGCCTGATCGACGACCTGGACGCCAAGCACAACGGCCTCAAGGGCCGGCTGATCACGGCCGAGGGTGGCCTGCACCGCTTCGTCAACATCTATGTGAACGACGAGGACGTGCGCTTCCTCGGTGCGCTCGACGCCAAGGTCGCCGACGGTGACTCGGTCACCATTCTGCCGGCCGTGGCCGGCGGCGCGCTCGGCTTCGCCGCCGCGGCGGCCCTGCTCGGACGATAAGACCATGGCTCGTTACGAGAGCCTTCTGGATGCCTGCGGGGGCACGCCGCTCGTCGGCCTGCCCCGCCTGTCGCCGACGGTGCCCGACGGGGCGCCGCCGGTGCGGATGTGGGCCAAGCTGGAGGACCGCAACCCGACCGGCAGCATCAAGGACCGCCCGGCGCTGTTCATGGTCCGCGAGGCCGAGGAGGCCGGGCGGCTGCGTCCCGGCGACACCATTCTCGAGCCGACCAGCGGAAACACCGGCATCTCCCTGGCCATGGTGGCCAAGCTGCGGGGTTACCGCCTGGTCTGCGTGATGCCGGAAAACGTCTCGTCCGAGCGCGTGCAGTTGCTGCGGATGTACGGCGCCGAGATCATCTTCTCGCCGGCCGCGGGCGGATCCAACCAGGCCGTCGCGACCGCCAAGCAGATTGCCGCCGAGCATCCCGACTGGGTGATGCTCTTTCAATACGGCAACCCGGCGAACGCCCGCGCGCATTACGAGACCACCGGCCCCGAGCTCCTGCGCGACCTGCCGTCGATCACGCATTTCGTGGCCGGGCTGGGCACCACCGGCACGCTGATGGGCACCGGCCGATACCTGCGGGAAAAGGTCGAGAACATCGAGATCGTGGCCGCCGAGCCGCGATACGGCGAGCTCGTCTACGGTTTGCGGAACATCGACGAGGGCTATGTTCCGGAGCTTTACGACGCCACCGTGCTCAATCGCCGATTCTCCGTCGGCACCCGCGACGCGGTCCTGCGCACTCGTCAATTGGTCGAGGTCGAGGGCATCTTCGCGGGCTTCTCCAGCGGCGCGATCCTGCACGCCGCACTGGCCGTCGCGCACGAGGCGGTCAAGGCCGGCCGCCGTGCCGACGTGGCGTTCGTGATCTGCGACGGCGGATGGAAATACCTATCGACCGGCGCCTATGGCGGAACCCTTTCCGAAGCGGAAGAAGCGCTCGAAGGGCAACTGTGGGCTTAAGGCGCTAGGGCCTGACGGCCAGCAGGATGTCCGCGGTGAGCGGCACCGCGGCCGCCAGCAGCAGCAGATAGGGCAGCACGCGCCGGTGGATGGACAGAAAGGCGCCCACCACCAGCGCGACGCTGGTCAGTCCGAGCAGCGCGAGCACCGGCACATACCAGCCCGGCGCGCCGCCGAGGACCGACACGAAGCCGCGAACCCCGACGCCGACCCCGGCCAGCCCCAGCGCGGAGGCGTAGAGCGACATGGCCAGCAGCCGGCGGTTGCCCGGCGCCGGGTCGTCCGCGGCCGGGAAGCGGAACAACACGTCCCGGTCGCCGAGCTCGGGGCTGGCGGCGTCGCCCTCCCATCCGAAGGGAACGACGGCGGTCGGTGCGTCCAGCTCGGTCGTCATGCTTCTCCCAGTGACATCGGTGTCCTCACCGTGTGCAACGCCGATGCCTCACGAGGCGTAACGCTGAGCGCGGAGACCGAGGTCACGAGCGGTGTGATGTGCGTTGTCGATTTAGCGACAAATCGATCAGACGTTTATCCGGCGCGCTGGTCCCGGCGTACGCTTCGCAGCGTGATTGACTGGTCTCTGAATATCACCACGGGCCGGTCGGTCGGGGCGTGGGCGACGGGGCGTGATTCAGGGGTATCCGCATGCGACTGACCGTTCTCGGCTGTGCCGGCAGTTATCCCGGCCCCGAATCGGCCTGTTCCGCCTACCTCCTCGAGGCTCAGGGCTTTCGGCTCCTGATCGATTTCGGATCGGGCTCGCTGTCCGCTCTGCAGCGTTATGCCGGGCTCGACGCGGTCGATGCGATCCTCCTCAGCCACCTGCACTGCGACCACATGTCCGACGCCTGTGACTACGTGGTGGTCCGGCGTTATGACCCGACCGGCCCGCTCGCGCCACTGCCGGTCTATGCACCGTTGGGCGCCGCCGAGCGCATCGCGGCCGCGTACAGCTCGGAGAGCGAGCCGGTGGACGACGTCTACACCTTCTTCCGCCTCGAGCCGGGGACGTTTCCGATCGGCCCCTTCACGGTCACGGTCGACCGGGTCAACCACCCCATCGAGACCTATGGGGTACGGGTGGAGCAGGGCGGCCGCGTCCTGACCTACTCGGCCGACACCGCACCCTGCGACGCTCTGCTGCGACTCGCCCAGGGCGCGGATCTTTTTCTGTGTGAGGCGAGTTACCTGGACGGGGTGGCCAACCCGCCCGACATACACATGACCGGAGGTGAGGCGGGCGAGGTCGCGACGAAGGCGGACGTCGGGCGCCTGCTGCTCACCCACATGGTCGCCGCGTGGGGCAGTGAGGCATCTACTGTGGATAACGCGACGGCCGCATTCGCCGGACCGGTTGAGGTGGTTCGGCCCGGTTCCCGCTACGATCTCTGAGTTTTCCCCAGGGGCTCAGCCGCCCCCGGAGATTGACGCACGTGAGTCCCCTGCGCCACGGTCCCCCTTGGAGTGCACTGCATATGCGCATCGTCCGGCTGGCGAATTTCGTCTCGGCACGTTCCGGCGGTCTCCGAACAGCACTGCGCTACCTGGGTGAGGGCTACCAGCAGGCCGGCCACGAGGCCGTCCTGATCATCCCCGGCCGCCAGGCGTCCGACGTGGTCACCGAGCAGGGCCGCATCATCACGCTGCCGGGCACCGCGCTGCCGCGCACCGGCGGGCACCGGGTGCTGGCCGGCCGCCGCGAGATCGCCCGCCTGCTCGAGCGGCTGGAGCCGGACCGCATCGAGGTGTCCGACCGCTCCACGCTGCGCTGGACCGGCGGCTGGGCCCGCCAGCACGGCGTCGGCTCGATGATGGTCTCGCACGAGAGCCTGGCCGGGCTGCTCGGCGTCTGGGGCATGCCGGCCCGCGAGCCGCTCGCCGACCGGCTCAACCGCGCCACCGCGGAGATGTACGACCAGATCGTCTGCACCACCGCCTTCGCCGCCGCCGAGTTCCGCCGGCTGGGCGTGCCCAACCTGGTCGAGGTCCCGCTCGGCGTCGACCTGCGCCGGTTCCACCCGGGGGCGGCCGACCCGGCGGTGCGTGCTCGCTATGCCCGCCCCGACGAGGTGCTGGTGGTCTATTGCAGCCGGCTCTCCGCGGACAAGCGTCCCGAGCTCGCCGTCGACACCGTCGCCACGCTGCGTGGCGGCAAGGTGCCGGCCGTGCTCGCGGTGGCCGGCGACGGCTCGCGGCGGGCGGCGCTGGCCTATCGCGCGGCCCGGCTGCCGGTGCGCTTCGCCGGGCACCTGAACGACCGTTCCGACGTCGCGGCCCTGCTGGCCAGCGCGGACGTGCTAGTCGCGCCCGGCCCGGTGGAGACCTTCGGGCTCGCCGCGCTGGAGGCGCTGGCCTGCGGCACGCCGGTGGTGGTCAACGCGGCGAGCGCGCTGCCCGAGGTGGTCGGTGACGCGGGCGTCGCGGTGCGCGGCACGCCGGAGGCCTTCGCGGAGGGCGTACGCCGGCTGATGGACCGCCCGGTCGACGAGCGCCGTGCCGCCGCCCGGGCCCGCGCCGAGCTGTTCGGCTGGCCGCAGGCGGTCGAGGGCTTCCTGCGGGCGCACGGCGTCGAGGCGCCGGCCGTGGCCCGGCAGACCAGGCCGTCCACGTCGTTGCGCCCGGCCGCGCCGGTGGGCGCGATGTCCCGGGTCTGGGCTGATCGGCCGGACGCCGCCGGGGCTGTGCTGCTGCCGGCCGAGGTGCCGGCGGCCCGGGCGGAGAACCCTGGCCCCTTCGGGGCTGGCGAAGCCGGCACTCCGCGTTACGCATAGGGTGGCGGCATGGCACGTCCCGACGGCCGCGAGCCCGGCCAACTGCGTCCCGTCACCCTGACTCGCCGGTGGAGCATCCACCCCGAGGGCTCGGTGCTCGTGGAGTTCGGCAACACCCGGGTGCTCTGCACCGCCAGCGTCACCGAGGGGGTCCCGCGCTGGCGCAAAGGCTCCGGGCTGGGCTGGGTGACGGCGGAATACGCCATGTTGCCGCGCGCCACCAACACCCGCGGCGACCGCGAGAGCGTCAAGGGCAAGGTCGGCGGCCGCACCCACGAGATCTCCCGCCTGATCGGGCGCAGCCTGCGGGCCTGCATCGACCTCAAGGCGCTGGGGGAAAACTCGATCGTGCTGGACTGCGACGTGCTGCAGGCGGACGGCGGCACCCGCACGGCCGCGATCACCGGGGCCTATGTCGCGCTCCATGACGCGGTGACCTGGCTGTCCGGGCGCAAGTCGCTGGCCGGCAAGGTGGAGAACGTGATGCACCGGTCGGTCCAGGCGGTCAGCGTCGGCATCATCGGAGGCGAGGCCCGCACCGACCTGATGTACGAGGAGGACGTGGCCGCCGAGGTGGACATGAACATCGTCTGCACCGGCGACGGCGACTTCGTCGAGGTCCAGGGCACCGGCGAGGCGAACGTGTTCCGCCGCGACCAGCTCGACCAGCTCCTCGACCTCGGCGTGCAGGGCTGCGCCGAGCTGGCCGTCCTCCAGCAGAAGGCGCTCACCGCATGAGCAAGCTGCTGCTGGCGACGGCAAACCAGAAGAAGCTCATCGAGCTGCAGCGCATCCTCGACCAGACGCTGGGCACGTCCCGGGTCACGCTGGTCGGCCTCGGCGACTTCGAGGACTACCCGGACGTGCCGGAGACCGGCCTGACCTTCGGGGAAAACGCGCTGATCAAGGCCCGGGAGGGCGCCCGGCGCACCGGCCTGCCCACCGTGGCCGACGACTCCGGCCTGGCGATCGACGCGCTCAACGGCATGCCCGGCGTGTTCAGCGCCCGCTGGTCCGGCGGGCACGGCGACGACGACGCCAACCTCGACCTGGTGCTGGCCCAGATCAGCGACGTGTTCGACGAGCAGCGCGGCGGCGCGTTCATCTGCGCGGCCGCGCTGGTGCTGCCCAACGGGCGCGAGCACCTGGTGGAGGGCCGCCAGACCGGCCGCATCCTGCGGGCCCGCCGCGGCGATGGCGGTTTCGGCTACGACCCGATCTTCCTGGGCGACGGCCAGGAGCGCACGAACGCCGAGCTGTCCCCGGCCGAGAAGGACGCGATCAGCCACCGCGGCAAGGCGTTCCGCGAGCTGTCCAAGGTCATCGCGAGGGAGTTGAAATAGCCCTCCGGGCCGTCGACCACAGCGTCCGTGCCACCACCGAGGGGCGGAAGAGGTGCCCCGGCGGGTCGACCAGCTGCTGCACCCGGGCAAAGGTGCGGTTGAGGTCGGGCGCGGTTTGCGACGCGATCGCCAGGTTGCGGGCATACCAGTTGGTGAAGCCGACGCCGCGGGGCTTCGGGCCGACCGTCCGGGCATAGGCGAAGTCGCCGCCGACGCCGAACTGCCACGGCACCGAGATCACCTCGGCGACGTCGCGGTAATACGCGGCGGCCATCCGCGCGGTGGCCGAGCCGTGCCGGTCGAGTTGCGTCCCGAGCCGCACCGCCTCCATCGCGGCGCAGGTCATGCCCTGCCCATAGACCGGGTTGAAGCTGCACACCGAGTCGCCCAGCGCCACATATCCGGCCGGCACCCGCTGGAGATCCTCGAAGAGTCGCCGCCGGCTGGACGGGAAGCGGTAGGGCAGCGGGTCGGTGATCGGCTCGGCGGTGGCGACCAGGTCGGCCACCACGGGATCCGGCAGGTCGCGCAGGGCGGCCTCGAAGGCCCGCGGGTCGTCCGGGATGTGGTCGAGGTGCCAGCCGCCGATCGCGACCAGCCAGCGGTCGCCCTCGATCGGCAGCACGATGCCGGCCATGTGCTCGGTGCGCGGGTCGGGCAGCACGATCGCCGCGCGGTAGCCGGGCCACTCGCCGGGGACGCGACGGTAGAGCCGGGTCGCGTACCCGATGCCGATCTTGATCTCGATCTGCGTCGGCGCCGGCCAGCCCAGGTCGCCCAGCCACCGGTCGGAACGCGAGCCGCGGCCGCTGGCGTCCACCACGAGATCGGCGTCGAGGGTGGCGCCGTCGTCCAGGCGTACCCCGGTGATCTTTTGATCTGTGCCGGTGAGGCCGGCCACCGCCGCGCCGGTGCGGATGGTCACCTCGGGGAGGGCCATCACTCGCGCGCGGACGGTCGCCTCCAGGTGCGGACGGCTCGCCGAGATCAGCTCCAGGCCGGTGGGGGCGCTGCGCCAGCGCCGCCCGAAGCGGTAGGTGATCATGCCCGCGCCGGTGTCCAGCGGGGTGGCGCCGCTCGCGGTCAGCTCCTCGGGCAGCCTCGGGAAAAGGTCGGTGAGCACCCGCAGCCCGGAGACCAGCAGCACGTGGCCGTGATTGCCCTGCGGCACGCCGCGCCGGGGTGTCGCGTCGGACGGCAACTCGTCGCGGTCGAGCACGGTGACCCGGTCGAACCGGTCGGCCAGCACGCGGGCCGCGCTCAACCCGGCCATGCTCGCGCCGATGACTGTCGCGCGTGTCTCCATCATGGAACTCTACGGCGATGGTGAGCCGGGCCGGCACCTTGTTCGTGCGGTGGACCTGGTGCCGTGCCGTGCTGCACCGCGGCTGGTGGCTGGTGACCGGCGTCTATCTCGTCGTGGACGCCCGGCTGTCGGCGGCGCAACTGGTGCTGATCGGCGTCGCGCAGGCCGCCGTGGCGCTGATCTTCGAGGTGCCGGCCGGGGTCGTCGCGGACACCTTCAGCCGCAAGTGGTCGCTGGTCGTCTCGCACCTGCTGATGGGCGCCGCGATGCTCGCCACCGGCCTGGTCACCGGCTTCGTGCCGCTGCTGCTCACCCAGATGCTGTGGGGTCTGGCGTGGACCTTCGCCAGCGGCGCGGACGTGGCGTGGATCAGCGACGAACTCGACGACCCGGCCGGCATCCCGACCGTGCTGATCCGGGCCGAGCAGGCGCAGCTCATCGGCACGATCGCCGGGCTGGCCGGCATCGGCGGGCTAGCCTGGCTCGTCGGGCGCGGCCCGGCGATGGTGATCGCCGGCGGAGCCATGGTGCTCCTCGGGTGCTATGTCGTCGTGTTCCCCGAGAAACACACGCGGACGAAACAGGTCCTGGTGCAGGGCACGCGCCTGGTCCGCGGCAGTCGCGTGCTGCTCGCCGTCTTCGCCGCGACGTTCCTGATCAACGGTGTGGCCGACGCGTTCGGACGGCTCTATCCGCTGCGGCTGATCGCGCTCGCGCCGGCCGTCGATCCGACCACCTGGCTCACCGTCCTGGGCGTGCTGACGTGCCTCGCGGGAGCGGCCGCATTGCGCCTCGCGCAGCCTCGGATCGGCGGCCCGCACACCGCGCGGCGCGGATATGTCATCGCCTGCGCGGTCGCCGCGATCGGCGTCGTCGCCCTGGCCTTCGCATCCGCGGCGGCCGGCGGCAGTCTCGCCGTGCTGGTGGCCGCGAGCGCGCTGCCGCTGACCCGCAGCTTCGGGACCATCTGGGTGAACAGCCGGACCACCGGCGCGGTCCGGGCGACCGTGCACTCGCTGCTGGCCCAGGCCGAATATCTGGGCAAGATCGTCTGCGGGCTCGGGCTCGCCCTGGTCGCCGACCGCTCCGGGATGTTCGCCGCATTGATCGCGTGCGGCGCGCTGCTCGTCCTCGCGATCGTGGTCGTCGCCCGTCAGTCCAGGTAGCGGTCGGTGTCCTCGTGCCGCAGCAGCCAGACGGCGGCAAAGGTGGCGAGCAGGCCGACGATCCACCAGAGATTGAAGATGCCGGCCGTGAACCCGGCCAGGCCATCCAGCAGCAGCACCCACTCGGCGATGATGAGCAGTCGGTGGGTGCCTATCCGGCGGACCGGCATTTGGCGGCTCAGCCACCACAGCAGGCCCGCGGCGCCGAGCCCGATCACCAGCATGGTCACCGGGTTGGTCCGCACGCTCGCATAGGCGCCGAGATCGAGGGCGTCGCCGCCGCGCACCAGATAGGCGATCGAGGCGGCCAGCGCGGCGATCACGTAACACCCGGCCTGGACCTGAAGCACGCGGCCGAGCAGCGAAATCGTCGGCGGTGTGTGCTGGACGTCCATTGTGGCCGTACGATACCGGAACCCATCGGCACGCACCAAGGAGCCCGATCATCAGCGCTGACACGTTCCGGCCCCGGCGGCTCGTGGTCTTCCTGCTGATCGTGCTCGCCGCGATGCTGGTGCTGCGCGTGATCGTGGTCGCGGTCGTCAACAACGGCCGGGCGACCGGCGAGCAGCTCGAAGGTCTGCAGATTCCCGGCCGTTACCACCCGGTGGAGAAGCTGTGCCGGGCGATCGACGACGACGCGCTCGAGGAGGGCCTCGAGGGCAGCCGCCTGGACCGTGGCACGTTCAGCCTGCTCGCCACCGGCAACGGCTTCGACGTCTCCACGGACGTCGCGCCCCGGGTCAGCGTGAGTTGCGGCTCGCAGAACTGGGAGTACGACAAGGATCCCCAGGTCCTGTTCGACTTCTCCGTGGTGATCTACCAGGGCACGCCGGCCCGCAAGCTGACCTGCAGCGAGGCCGACTTCCCGGGCCGGAAAGCGGCGCTCACCGACCTGGGCGGCTTCACGTCCTGCCGGCGGGGTAACGGCTTCGAGGTCAGCCACCGCGTCGTGGACGACAACGCCGAGTTCACCTGTGACGTGCAGTCTCAGGACGAGACGCTGCTGCCCGCCCTCGAGCGGGTCATGCGGGAGCAGTGCCTGGACCTGATGGACACCCTGGCGGACGCCCGCCCGATTCCCTACCTGGGCAACGGCTTCCTGACCGTCTAGCGAAGCGGCTCGGTCTCGCTCTCGATCGCCAGCCGCAGCGCCCGGCCGGCGACGACCGCGCGGGCCTGGTCCAGCACCGGCGCCAGGAAGACGTCCGGGCCGGGCGCGCCGGCGAAGGCCGACACCGCGGCGACCGCGGCCCGCCCGGCCGGCGACGGCGTGAGCGGCTCGCGCAGCTGCAATCCGCGCACCCCGGCCAGCAACTCGACGGCCAGCAGGCTGGTCAGGTTGTCCAGCACCGTGCGCAGCTTCTTGGTCGCGGCCCAGCCCATCGAGACGTGGTCCTCCTGCATGCCGCTGGTGGGCAGCGAGTCCACCGACGCGGGCGCGGCCAGCCGCCGGTTCTCCGCGACGATGCCGGCCGCGGTGTACTGCGCGATCATCAGGCCGGAGTTCACTCCCGCGTCGGGGGAGAGGAACGGCGGCAGGTCGCGGTTGCGGGTCACGTCCAGCAGGCGGTCGACCCGGCGCTCGGAGATGGCGCCCACCTCGGCGGCCGCGATGGCCAGGAAGTCGGCGGCGAAGCCCAGCGGCGCGCCGTGGAAGTTGCCGGTCGACTCCACCCGCCCGTCGGTCAGCACCACCGGGTTGTCCACCACCGAACGCAGCTCGCGCCCGGCCACCTCGCGGATGAAGCCGAGCGTGTCACGGGCCGCGCCGGCCACCTGCGGGGCACACCGCATCGAGTACGCGTCCTGCACCGCGTGCGCCAGGTCGTCGCGGTGCGAGTCCATGATGGCCGAATCCTGCAGCAGCATCAGGATGTTCGCCGCCGACGCCTGCTGCCCGGGATGCGGGCGGATAGCGTGCAGCTCCGGCAGGAACGGCCGCTCGGAACCCAGCATCGCCTCGATCGCCAGCGCCGCCGTCACGTCCGCCATGGCCAGCAGGTGTGCCGCGTCCTCGATCGCGAGCAGCAGCATGCCCAGCATGCCGTCGGTGCCGTTGATCAGCGCCAGCCCTTCCTTGGCGGCCAGCTCCAACGGCTGGAGCCCGGCGGCGTGCAGGGCCTCGGCGCCGGACTCCTGGGCGCCGTCCTTGCCGACCACCCAGCCCTCGCCGAGCAGCACCAGCGCGCAGTGTGCCAGCGGCGCCAGGTCACCGGACGCGCCCAGCGATCCGTGCTCCGGCACCCACGGCGTGATCCCGGTGTTCAGCAGATCCACCAGACCCTGCGCCAGGACGGGCCGCACCCCCGACAGACCAAGAGCAATCGACCGTACGCGCAGCAGCATCATCGCCCGCACCACCTCGCGGGGCATCGGCGCGCCCACCCCGGCGGCGTGCGAGCGGATCAGCGCGTGCTGCAACTCGGCCCGCCGCTCCGGGGCGATGGACGTGTTGGCCAGCGCCCCGAATCCGGTCGACACCCCGTAGACCGGGCGACCGGACGCCTCGATGTTGTCGACGATCGCGCGGCTGGTGGCCATCGCCTCGACGGTGGCGGGGGCGAGCTCGACCCGGGCGTCGTGCCGCGCCACGGCGAGCACGTCGGCGACCGTCACGCCGGTGGGCTGGACTGTCACGATCATCGTGGGACTCCGTTTTGCAGAACCGTGCGGATCAGCGGAACGCCCGGCCGGTAGGCCAGGTGCAGGTAGGACGGCGCATCCAGGATCAGCACATCGGCCCGGGCGCCGACGCGCAGGTGGCCGACGTCGTCGCGGCGCAGGGCGCGAGCCCCGCCGGCGGTCGCCGCCCGGAGCGCCTCGGCCGGCGTCATGCCCATCTCGCGCACCGCCAGGGCAAGGCAGAACGGCATCGAGGACGTGTACGAGGACCCGGGATTGCAGTCCGTCGCCAGCGCCACGGTCACCCCGGCGTCGAGCAGCCGCCGCGCGTCCGGATAGGGCGACCGGGTGGAGAACTCGGCGCCCGGCAGCAGCGTCGCCACGGTGTCACCGCTCGCCAGCGCGTCCACGTCGGCATCGCTCAGGTGCGTGCAGTGGTCGGCGCTGGCCGCACCGAGCTCGACCGCGAGCTGAACACCGGGGCCGGGGGAAAGCTGGTTGGCGTGGATCCGGGGCAGCAGGCCGGCCTTCATCCCGGCGGTCAGCACGGCGCGGGCCTGCTCGCCGGTGAACGCGCCCCGATCGCAGAACACGTCCACCCATCGGGCGAGCGGCGCCGCGGCGTCGAGCATCGGCCCGGTGACCAGCGCGACGTAGTCGTCGGGGTCGCCGTCCGGCACCACGTGCGCGCCCAGGAAGGTGGTCTCGTCGGTGAACTCGCGGGCGATGCGCAGGCTGCGGGCCTCTTCGGCGGTGCTCAGGCCGTACCCGGATTTGATCTCGATGGTCGTGGTGCCCTGCCGCCGAGCCTCGGCGACCAGGCGCGCGACGTTGGCCCGCAGCTCGTCGTCACTGGCCGACCTGGTGGCCGCGACGGTGGTCCGGATGCCACCGCCGGTGTAGGGCTCGCCCGCCATGCGCGCGGCGAACTCCGCGGCCCGGTCCCCGGCGAAGACCAGGTGCGCGTGGCTGTCCACAAAGCCCGGGATGACCGCGCCGTGCGAGGCGTCGATTCGCTCGTCGGCGGCCGGAGCCCGCGCGGTGGGCCCGACCCACGCGACCCGGCCCTCGTCGACGACCAGGGCGGCGTCCTCCTGGGGAAGGCCGTCGAGCTCGCCGATGTGGTCGATCACGATGCTCATGAGATCGCCGCCCGCAACGCCGCGGCCACGTCGAAGCCCGTGTGCCGCCCCTCGGAAACGATCACCTTGCCGTCCGCGATCACGTCCGTGACGTCGCCCGCGGTGGCCGCGAAGACCGCCTGCTCCGGCGCCGCCCCGGCGGTCCGGACGCTGTCCAGCGACACCGCCACGAGGTCGGCGCGGTTGCCGGTGCGGATCGAGCCGGCGTCGTCCCAGCCGATCGACGCGTGGTTGGCGGCCGCGGCGATCAGCTCGGCCGGGGTGAACCGGCCACGCTGCTCGGTGGACAGCCGCTCGTTCATCTCCAGGCCGCGGACCTCTTCGAACGGGTCGATCACGGCGTGGCTGTCGCTGCCCAGCGAGAGCGGGCTGCCCGCGTCGGCGAGAGTGCGGGCCGGACCGATCCCGTCGGCCAGGTCGCGTTCGGTGGTGGGGCAGACGCACACGCCGGTGCCGGTGCTGCCGAGGGACTTCAAGTCGTCGTCGGTGAGATGCGTGGCGTGCACGACGGTGGTGGTGGGACCGAGGATGCCGTAGCGGCGCAACAAATCCGTGGGCGTGCAGCCGTGCACCGCCTGGCACTGCTCGTTCTCGGCGCGCTGCTCGGAGAGGTGGAGGTGCAGGGGGTGCTGGCCGGCCAGGCCGCTGAGGTCGTGCACCGGGACGGCGCGTACCGAGTGGGCGGCGGCGCCGATCCGCACGTGCGGGCCCTCGTGCAGCCGGCTCACCCGGTCGACCCAGGCGTCCAGGCTGCCGTCGCTGAACCGGCGCTGCACCCCGGCCGGGCGCCGGCCGTCCACACCGGAGGTGAGATAGAGGGTGTCCAGCAGCGTGATGCGCAGCCCGGCGTCGGCCGCGGCGGCGATCAGCGCGTGGCCCATCGCGTTCGGGTCGTCGTAACGGGCGCCGCCCGGGCCGTGGTGCAGGTAGTGGAACTCGCCGACCGCGGTGATGCCGGCCAGCGCCATCTCGCCGTAGACCGCCCGGGCCAGCCGGTAGTAGCCGTCCGGGTCCAGGGTGCCGGCCACCTCGTACATCAGGTCGCGCCAGGTCCAGAAGCTGCCGCGGCTGCCGTGCGTGCGCCCGCGCAGCGCCCGGTGGAAAGCGTGCGAGTGCGCATTGGCGAAGCCCGGCAACACGAGGCCGCGGAGAAGGGCCGCTCCGGAAGAAGCAGCGCCCGGCCGGATTGCCGCGAACCGTCCGTCGACCACCTCGATCAACACGTCGCGGGCGACCGAGCCGCCGATCCAGGCGTGTTCCGCGTGGTACCTCATGTCAGGTCCTCGAGGACGGTGGCCAGCGCGTCCACGCCGGCCTCGCAGTCCGCGTCCGACGCCTGTTCGGCGGGGGAGTGCGACACCCCGGTCGGGTTGCGGACGAACAGCATCGCGGTCGGCACGTGGGTGGACAGCACCCCGGCGTCGTGGCCGGCGCCGGTCGGCAGGATCGGCGCGTCACCGAGCAGCGCCGCCAGCCGGGTGGCCAGCGCGGTGTCGAAGGCCACCTCGGCGGTCACCGACTCCGGCGTCACGTCGACCTCGGTGCCGTCTCGCCCGGCCCGGTCCACCGCCCGCTTGACCACCGCCTCGACCAGCCTGTCCAGCGTCGCGGGGTCGGCCGCGCGCGCGTCCAGCCAGCCGCGCACCAGCGACGGGATCGCGTTGGTGGCGTTGGGTTCCACCGCGACCCGGCCGACGGTGGCGTGCGCCCCGGCCAGCCGAGCCTCCTTGTTCGCCGCCAGCACCGTGTACGCGAACGTCAACATCGGATCACGCCGGTCGGACATCCGCGTGGTGCCGGCGTGGTCGCCGTCCCCGCGAAAGTCGAACCGCCACCGCCCGTGCGGCCAGATCGCGCTCGCCACCCCGACCGGCACGTCCAGCGCCCGGCCCTGCTCGATGTGCAGTTCGACCACCGCGGACAGCCGGCCGACCAGATCGAGCCGGGCGCCTGCCGGTCGCGCGCCCAGCGCCTCGCCGAAGGTCACGCCGTCCCGGTCGCACAACGCGGCTGCGACGTCGGCGTCGATCGCGCCGGTCAGCAGCCGGGATCCGAGGCACGGAAAGCCGAAGCGGCCGCCCTCCTCCTCGACGAACGCGGCCACGCCGACCCGGCGATCGGCGGGCAACCGGTCCACCGCCAGGAACGCGCTGACGATGCCGAGCGGCCCGTCGTAGCCACCGCCGTGCGGCACCGAGTCGAAGTGCGAGCCGGTCAGCACCGTGCCCTCGGCCCACGGCTCGCCGCGCCATGCGAAGAGGTTGCCGTTGCCGTCCTCGGTCACCGTCATGTCGCGGCGGTCGGCCTGATTACGGAACCAGTCCCGCAGCACCAGTTCCGCTTCGGCCAGGGCATAACGAAGGTATCCGCCCCGGGAGGAAAGCCCGATCGGCTCGATCTCCTGCCAGAGACTGGAGAAGCTCATGAGCGCCGCATCGGGACGTTGACGAGAGTCGCGGCGGCCGACTCGTAGCCCGCGTCCACGTGCCGGAGGACGCCGGTGGCCGGGTCGTTGGTCAGCACCCGCTCGATCTTCTGGCCGGCCAGCGCCGTCCCATCGGCCACGCACACCTGGCCGGCGTGGATCGACCGGCCGATGCCCACCCCGCCACCGTGGTGAATGGACACCCAGCTGGCGCCGCTCGCGGTGTTGACCAGCGCGTTCAGCAGTGGCCAGTCGGCGATCGCGTCGGAGCCGTCGGCCATCGCCTCGGTCTCCCGATAGGGCGACGCGACCGAACCCGAGTCGAGATGGTCGCGGCCGATCACCAGCGGCGCCGCCACCTCGCCGCGGGCCACCATGTCGTTGAACCGCACCCCGGCCAGGTCCCGTTCGCCATAGCCGAGCCAGCAGATCCGGGCGGGCAGGCCCTGGAACGCCACCCGCTCGCCGGCCAGCCGGATCCAGCGGGCCAGCGGCTCGTTGTCCGGGAACAGGTCGAGCACCGCGCGGTCGGTGGCGGCGATGTCGGCCGGGTCGCCGGAGGTCGCGGCCCAGCGGAACGGGCCCTTGCCCTCGGCGAACAGCGGCCGGATGTAGGCCGGCACGAAGCCGGGGAACGCGAACGCGCGGTCGTAGCCGGCCAGCTGGGCTTCGCCGCGGATCGAGTTGCCGTAGTCGAACACCTCGGCGCCGGCGTCCAGGAAGCCGACCATGGCCTCGACGTGCGCGGCCATGCTCGCCCGGGCGCGGTCGGTGAATTCCTCCGGCTTGGCGTCTTTGTAGGCAGGGGCGTCTTCGAGGGAGACGCCGATCGGCAGATAGCTCAGCGGGTCGTGCGCGCTGGTCTGGTCGGTCACGATGTCGATCTCGACGCCACGGTGCAACAACAGCGGAAAGACTTCGGCGGCGTTGCCCACCACGCCGATCGACCGCGGGGTCCGGTCCCGTTTGTGGCGCAAGGAAATCGAGATCGCAGCGTCGACATCGGGAGCGATCTCGTCCAGATAGCGGTTGTCCACCCGCCGCTGCAACCGGGTGCGATCCACGTCCACGATCAGGCAGACGCCACCGTTCATGGTCACCGCCAGTGGCTGCGCGCCGCCCATGCCGCCACACCCTGCGGTCAGCGTCAGCGTCCCGGCCAGGTCGCCACCGAACCGCTTGGCCGCCACCGCCGCGAACGTCTCATAGGTGCCCTGCAGGATGCCCTGGGTGCCGATGTAGATCCACGATCCGGCGGTCATCTGGCCGTACATGGTCAGCCCGAGCTTCTCCAGGCGGCGGAACTCCGGCCAGGTCGCCCAGTCGCCGACCAGGTTGGAATTGGCGATCAAGACCCGAGGAGCCCATTCATGGGTACGCAGCACGCCCACCGGCCGCCCCGACTGCACCAGCAGCGTCTCGTCGTCCGACAACTCGTCGAGCTCCCGCACGATCGCGTGGAACGACGGCCAGTCCCGGGCGGCCTTCCCGGTGCCGCCGTAGACCACCAGGTCCTCCGGCCGCTCGGCCACGTCGGGGTCGAGGTTGTTCATCAGCATCCGTTTGGCGGCCTCCTGCGGCCAGCCCTTCGCGGTCCGCGTCGTGCCGCGCGGCGCCCTGATCTCCATGCCGTCCCCTACCCCTCGAAGATGTGCCGCCGCGCGGCGGTCGCCTCGAACTCCTCCAGCCGGCGCTGCGCCGGCTCCGGCGCCGCGTCACACATCGCCTGCAACAGCACCATCGCCATCGCCATCGGCCCGGTGTGCAGGTCGAACACCAGCCCGGTGCCGACCGCCGCGGGCAGCACCACGTCGGCGCACTCGGCGACCGGGCTGACCACCGAGTCGGTGATCGCCACCACCGCGAGCCCGGTGCGGCGCATCTCGCGCACCGCGTCCAGCGTCTCCCTCGGATAGCGCGGCAGCACCACCGCCAGCATCGCCGAGGCGCCGGCCGCGCGGGCCTGATCCAGCCGGTCCAGCAGCTGGGTGCCGCCGGCGTCGTGCACCCGCACGTCCGGGTGCACCTTGGCCGCAAAGTAACCGAAATAGGAGGCCAGCGGTGCCGCCGCCCGCAGCCCGAGCACCGGCAGTGGCCGGCTGTGCACCAGCAGGTCGGCGGCCGCGCGGATCGGGCCCAGGTCGTCGAGCTGGTCGCGGAGCCGGCCCAGGTGCTCGGCCTCGGCGCTGATCGCCCGCTGCATCGGGTTGTCCTCGGCGGGCGGCGCGGTGCTCGAATCGACCAGCGCGCGCATCTCCCGGCGCAGCGCCGGATACCCCGCATAGCCCAGCGCCATCGCGAACCTGGTCACCGACGGCTGGCTCACACCGGCCAGGTCGGCGACCTCGGCCGCGGACAGATAGGCCGCGCTCGTCGCGTGCTGCACCAGGCTGTGGGCGATGCGGCGCTGGGTGGGCGTGAGGCGGGCGCCCTGAAACAGATCGACCACTCGATCCGCCGTCCTGACGGCCGCGTCATTCACTCGTGCAGACTATGCATGGAAACTTTCATCGCGCTAGGCCTTGTCGCATGGTGTCAAAGACGCTGGGCTCGAAAGCGCACGTCAGGTGCGGGAAGGGCGGGGAGATGCGGATCGCGTCGTTGCACACGTACCCGATCAAAGGGGTGCACCGGAACGACCACGACGAGGCCGTGGTGGAACGCCGAGGTCTCGCCGGGGATCGCCGGTGGATCGTGGTCGACCCCGACGGGGTCGGCATCACGCAGCGCGACATCGCCCTGCTCAGCCAGTTGCGAGTCATGCCGGTGGCCGGTGGCCTGATCGTCCGGACGCCCGGCATGCCCGATCTGCACGTCGCCGAGCCGGTGGACGGGCCGAAGCAGTTCGTCCGGGTGTTCTCCAACAAACCGCCCTATGCCGGCCGGGTGGCCGCCGACGACGGCTGGCTCGAGAAGTTCCTCGGCGTCCCCGCGCGGCTCATCTGGCAGGCCGACGCCGCCGCGCGCCCGATCGAGGGTCATGCGCACGCGGACGATCGGGTCAGCTTCGCGGACGGCTACCCGATGCTGATCACCAACGAGGCCTCGCTGTCCGCGGTCAACGACTGGCTGGTCGAGGACGGCGAGGAGCCGGTGCCGATGACCCGGTTCCGGCCCAACCTCGTGGTCCGCGGCTCGACCCCGTGGGCCGAGGACGACTGGACCGGCCGCCGGCTCATCGTCGGCGACGTCGCGTTCCGCGCCGCGAAGGGCTGCGCCCGCTGCCTGGTCACCACGATCGACCAGGAGACCGGCGTCAAGGGCCGGCAGCCGCTGCGCATCCTCGGCCGCCATCGCAACATCGACGGCGGTCTGCTCTTCGGCCTGAATCTCATCCCGGACGGGTCCGGAACCATCCGGGTGGGTGACGAGGTCACTCTCGCGTCTTAGGTCTGTCTTAGGACAGTTGCTCCTTCGATGCGCACACCGAAGGATCCTTCGTCGTGACCGCACACCGACTTCTGTCCCCCCGCTGGCTCACCACCGGTGGCGCGATCGTCCTCGCCGGCATCGTCGGCATCGCCATGCTGCTCAACCACGGCGACCCCGCGTGCGCCGCGGCCGCCGGGTCGAAGGCCACCTTCTACGACCTGAACGGCGGCACCGGCAACTGCTCGTTCCCCAGCGCGCCGGCCGACGACCTGTTCGTGGCGCTCGGCGAGGCGGACTACGACGGCGGCGCGGCGTGCGGCGGCTATCTGGACGTCACCGGTCCGAAGGGCAAGGTGCGGGTCAAGGTGATCGACTCGTGCCCGCCCTGCGAGGCCGGGCACATCGACCTGAGCCGGACCGCGTTCAAGAAGATCGCGAACGAGATCGACGGGATCGTGCCGATCTCCTTCAAGAAGGTGCGCTCGCCCTCGGTGCCGGGCGCGCTGACCGTGCGGCTCAAGGAGGGCTCGTCGCGATACTGGTTCGCGGCGCTGATCGACCACCACGCCAACCCGCTGACCTCGGTGAAGGTGTCCAGCGGCGGCGGCTCGTTCAAGTCCGCACTGCGCACCGACTTCAACTACTGGATCATCGATGGCGGCGCGGGGTCCGGCCCCTTCACGATCAAGATCACTGATGCGTACGGGACCACGAAGACGCTCTCCGGCATCAAGATGAAGCCCGGCGTGACCCAGAAGACGTCGGTGCGCGCTTCCGGTGGTTCGGGCGGCACCACCGTGGCGGCCGCGCCGAAGCCGAAGCCCAAGAAGAAGCCGTCCCCCTCCTCGTCCCCGTCGCCTTCTCCGTCGGTCTCACCCTCCACGGAAGCGCCGCTCCTGGAATCCGCGGTCGTCACCTCCGAGCCCGCGCCGGTGGTCGCCCCCGCGCTCGCCGCCAAGTCCTGCGGGTAGCCCGGCCGTTTCCGGACGCCCGTGTGGCCGGGCGGCGCGGATGGCGCATTCTGGTCGGCATGGACCAGGCTGCCTACACCACGCTGTGCCGGTATTGGTCCGCCTGGGACCCCGGCGCCTTCGACGAGCCGGACGAGGCCAGCGGGCGTGGCATGCGCGCGCTTCTGGCCGACCTGGATCTGCCGCCGGTCGAGGACTGGGTCGAGATGGTGCGCGCGGCGGCGGACACCGGCCCGGTGCGGTTGCTGCCGCGGCTGCGGCACTCCGATCCGGAAGTCCGGCGGATGACCACGCATGTGCTCGGCTATTCCTGGCCCGACGCGGCCGTCATCGTTCCGGCGCTGCGCGACCGGCTCGCCGACGAGGATGATCCGCCGACCCGGGCCGGCATCATGCTCGCCGCCACCAACCTCGGGAACCATCTGCCACCGGCCCGGGACTGGCTGCTCGAATGCCTCGCGCACGAGGATCCGGTGGTGCGCTTCAGCACCGCGCTGGGCTGGGCCGAGGCCCGCTGGCGGGCGGACGAGCCGGTGCCCGAGGCGGTGCTGGACGCGCTCGCCGAGGCGCTGGCGGACGGCGGTCAGGCCTGGGTGGACCTGTGGGGCCGGGGCTGGAGCCGTGCGTCCGACGCGGCCGTCGAGTCGCTCCACGGCAGCGACCTCGACCGGTTGGCGTTTCTGCGGCGCCTGGCCGAGCAGCCGGTGCGGCCGCGCGGCTTCGAGTCGCTCCTCGCCGAGACCGTGCACAACGTCTTCACCCGGGACGGCGGGCTGCCCGCGGAACCCCGCTCCGCGACGGCCGGCCGGCTCATCGAGATGATCGGCGACGTGCTGGTGGACCCCGGCACGCCGGTGACCGTGCGGTCCGGCGCGGCGAAGTCCCTCGCGGGCCTGCCCGGCGGCGTCGCCCGTCCGGCGGCGGACGCGCTGGCAGCGGCTCTCTCCGATCCGGATCGCGACATCCGTGAGGAGGCGGCCCGGGCCCTCGCCCGGGCCGGCGACCCCCGCTGTCTGCCGGCCCTGCGGGCGATGATCAGCCGGACCCGGTTGCCGATGTTCCCAGGTCACCTGATCAGCGGGATGCGCGCCTACGCAGCGGATCTGCTGCCGACGGTGGCCGAGCGCCTGGCGCTGGTGCCCCGGGGCGAAGGCCAACTGGGCAACCTGATCCAGGGTTTGGCGAGCTGGGGACGGGACGCCGCACCGCTGGAGCCCGAGCTGCGCCGCATCCTCACGCTGCTGGAGGCGAACGAGGACCCGGCCACCACCAAGCCGTGGCACACCACCGCCGTCCTCCGGTCGACTCTCGCAGCGATAACCGCCTGAGTCGTGCCGGCCGGCTCTGCCGGTCAGCGGATCTCGAGCCACATGATGATCTCGTCGCGGTCGTCGCCGGGGGACACCCGCAGTGCCGCCGGAACCCGGCCCACCTCGCGGTAGCCCAGGCGCTCGTAGAACCTCTCGGTGCCACTCCCACTGCGCACGGTCACCTGCAGTGCGTCCAGCCCCATCTTGCGGGCCACCCCTTCGGCCTCGCGCATCAGCGCCGCGCCATGGCCCGCCCCCTGGCTGCCCGGTGCGACCATCACCCGCTTGAGCGTGCGCCAATGGTCCTTGAGCCGGTGGCCGTTGTCGGCGATGAAGAGCAACGCCACCAGCCGCCCGTCGTCGAACCCGGCGATCAGGTGGTCGCCGCCCGCGACGACCGCGGCGACCGCGCCCTCGGCGGTCGGCCGCACCTCTCGGTCGGTCACCGGTGGCACGAACCCGACCGCCCCGCCGGAGTTGGTCACCTCCACCCACAGGCTCACGATCTGCTCACGCAGCTCGGTGGTCAACTCCGGGTCGAGCTCGAGGGAGAGCGCCATACCTCCATCTTGGCGTTACTCGGTTGCCCACCGCCTGCCGCTCTGGTGTGGTGACCGTCATGACGTCTTTCGTGTCACACACCACCGTCGACTGCACCGACGCCTTCCGGCTGTCCCGCTGGTGGGAGGGGGTGCTCGCCTATGCCGAGGATCCCGACGACCCGAACGAGCCGGGCCACGAGGAGTGCGTGATCATCTCGCCGGACGGGCGGCACCGCATCCTGTTCATCGAGGTGCCGGACAAGAAGCAGGTCAAGAACCGCATCCACTTCGACCTGCGCCCGGTCGAGGGCACCCGAGACGCGGAACTGGCCCGCCTCCTCGCACACGGCGCGACCGAGGTCGACGACCTCCGCAAACCGAACGGCGGCGGCTGGGTGGTGCTGGCCGACCCCGAGGGCAACGAGTTCTGCATCCTCCGCAGCGTGGCCGAGGCCGCCGCGACCAGCTAGCCGCCGAAGAACCGGCGCGGCGCCACGACCAGAGCCGTCAGAACAAGGATGCCGATCGTGCGCCGCCGGCCTCCGGTTTGTCCATAGTCGACGCTTACCCGCCGGCCGGGATGCCGGAAACTCCGGCGGCCGGATCGCGCTCGGTGGACAGCGCCTCGAAGCCGCGGTCGATCCACTCGCGTCCGGCCCACTCGGGGTGCCGGGCGATCAGCAGCTCGCGCACCTCGTCGACGTCCCGCCGGGCCCACGTCTCGTCCCGCAGCAGCTCCAGATAGTCGAGCACGGTGGTCAGCGACTCCGGCCCGCCGACGTCGCCGTGCCCGGGCACCACGATGCGCGGCGCCGACGCGATCAACCGCGCCAGCACCTCGATCCAGCCCAGCCCGGACACGTCGACGTCGTGCGGCGGGAACCACGGGAAGATCGCGAACTGCCCGGTCTCCACCAGGTCGCCGGTGAACAGCACGCCCGCGTCCGGCACCGTGATCACCTGGTCGCCCCGGGTGTGCCCGCGGCCGGTCGCCCGCAGCCGCACGGTCCGCCCGCCCAGATCCAGGTCCGTCGTCCCGTCGTAGATCACGTCCGGCGCGGGGATCTCGACGCCGTCCAGCTGCTTCGCGATCTCCGGCCCGAGTCCGCGGAACATCCCCAGATAGCCCTGCCCCCGGGTCGCCAGGTCGTCGGCCTGCACCCGGTTCACGACGTAGGTCGCGGCGCCGGCGAAGGTCGCGGCGCCGAACGCGTGCTCGGGATGGAAGTGCGTGGTGGTCAGGAAGAGCTTGCGCCCGCCGGCCTGGTCTGTGGCGTACTTCAGCACCTTCTCGGCGTTTCGCGGGCCCATCCCGGTGTCGATCACCAGCACCGCGTCCCGGCCGCCGACGACGCCGATGTTGGGCACCAGATCGACCCCGCGGTTGGGGATCACGACCAGGTCGTCGGCCAGCGTCCGGACGTCTTCGATTTCCACGATCGTCATGGTCCGAGTCCAGCGCGGCGGGCGGCCGGCGTCCAAGACCGATCGCCTTCCCCCGATACCGCGACGGTATCGTCGCTGCTGATGGACCTTCGCTCCCTGCGCTACTTCGTGGCCGTCGCCGAGGAGTCGCACTTCGGTCGCGCCGCCGCCCGGCTGCACATGACGCAGCCGCCGCTGAGCCGCGCGATCAAACAGCTCGAGACCGACCTCGGCGCGGTGCTGCTCGAGCGCTCGCCGGCCGGCGTCCAGCTCACCGCGGCCGGTCGTGCGCTGCTCGACGAGGCCCGGTCGCTGCTCGAACAGAGCGAGCAGATCCGCGTCCGGGTCGCGGCCGCGGCCGGTCCGGCCACGATCTCCATGGGTACGCTGTCCGACAGCGCCGAAGAGCCCGGCACCCTGCTCGCCGGCGCCTTCCGGCAGCGCCACCCCGGCGTGCGGGTGCACGTGCGCGAGGCCGACCTGAGCGACCCGTCCGCCGGGCTGCGGGCGGCGCTGGTCGACGTCGCGCTCACCCGGGCGCCGTTCGACGACACCGGGCTCGAGGTGCACGTGCTCCGCCGTGATCCGGTCGGTGCGGTGCTGCGTACCGATGATGTCCTGGCCCGTCGCGACAGCTTGCGCATCGCCGACCTGGCCGACCGGCGATGGTTTCAGTTCCCGGAGGGAACCGACCCGCTGTGGTGCGGCTACTGGAACGCCGAGGCGCCGCGCGAGGGCCCGGTGGTGCGCACGATCGGCGAGTGCCTGCAAGCGGTGCTGTGGAACGGCACCGTCGGTCTGACCCCGATGGTCCCGTTCGCGCTGCCGGAGAGCCTGACCGTCGTGCCGCTGCTCGACATGCCGCCGAGCCCGCTGGTGGTGGCCTGGCGCACCGACACGCCCCTGGTCCGGTCCTTCGTGACCATCGCCGCCGCCGTCTATCAGGTCCACTAGACGATGCCTGCTCTTGCGTCGATTACTGCGTCGAATGCCGCTAACATTTCGGCGTGACGCCCAAGCTGAGCAGCCGCCGTGCCCATCACCACGTCCGCGCCCGGCCGGAGCTGCCGCGGCTGGTCGAGCCAAGCGTGCGGGCCGTGGTGATCGGCGGCGGCATCGCCGGCACCACTGCGGCGCTGCTGCTCGCCGAGCGAGGCGTCGCCGTCACCCTGGTGGAGGCCGCCGGGCAGCTCGGCGGCCGGCTCTCGGCCTGGCCGCGCACCATGGCCGACGGTTCGCGCCAGATGGTGGAGCACGGCTTCCACGGCTTCTTCCGGCAGTACTACAACTGGCACAACGTGCTGCGCCGGATCGACCCCGCGCTGTCGTTCCTGCGGCCGGCCGGGCGCTACCCGGTCATCTCGCGGCAATGGCCCGAGGAGAACTTCTCCGGCTTGCCCAAGCGGCCGCCGCTCAACCTGCTCACGCTGGTCGTCCGGTCACCCAGCCTGCGGTTGCGCGAGCTGCGCGGGGTGGACGGCCGGGCCGCCATGCCGCTGCTGAGCTTCTCGGCCGACCAGACCTACCGGGAGTTCGACCAGGTCTCGGCCAAGGACTTCCTCGACGCGCTGGGGATGCCGGCCCGGGCGCGGGCCAACCTCTTCGACGTCTTCGCGCACTCCTTCTTCAACCACCAGGAGGACATGTCCGCGGCCGAGATGATCATGCAGTTCCACTTCTACTTCCTGCGCAATCCCGAAGGGCTCGACTTCGACGCGCCGACGCAGGACTACCAGACCGCGATCTGGGGGCCGCTGGCCGAGCAGCTGCAGGCGCTCGGCGGGCAGATCCGCACCGGCGTCGCCGTCGATCGGATCGAGCCCGGCTGGAAGGTGATCCTCCGCGGCGGCGCCACGCTGGCCGCCGATCACGTCGTGCTGGCCGCCGATCCGGGATCCGCGCGTGACCTCGCGGCGGCGTCCCCGGCGCTCACCCCGGCGCTGGCCGCGCAACTGGGCAGCCTGCGGACCGCCCCGCCGTACGCGGTCAGCCGGCTCTGGACCGATCGCGACTTCGCACCGGAACGCAGCATCTTCACCAGCGTCGCGCAGGAGCCGACGCTGGACTCGGTGACGCTCTATCACCGCGTCGAGCGGGCCGCCGGGCAGTGGGCGCGGCGGCATCGCGGCGCGGTGGTCGAACTGCACGCCTATGCCGCGCCGGACGGGGTCGACGCCACCGAGCTCACCAAGCGGATGTGGGCCGAGCTCGGCAACCTGTGGCCGGAGACGGCCGGGATGTCCATCCTGGAGGCCGAGGAGCGGGTCGGCCGGGACGCGCCCGCCTTCGGGCTCGGCAGCGACGCCACCCGCCCCGGCGTGCGGACCGAGGCGGACGGACTCTTCCTGGCCGGCGACTGGGTCCGGATGCCGTTCCCGGCCGCCCTGATGGAACGCGCCGCGGCCTCGGCGGTGCTGGCCGTCAACGCGATCCTGGAACGGCACGGCGCCGGCCCGGAACCCGTGCTGTCCGTGGCGCCGAAGGGTTTGCTGGCACGTAACCTGTCGGGATGGTCGTCGAGGAGTTCGGCAGGCAACTGAAGTCTCTCGGGTGGGTCAGTGACCTGCTCGTGGCCGGTTCGCTGGCCACCGGCGACCACATCGAGGGGGTCAGCGACCTCGACCTGGTGGCGATCGTGACCGGTCCGGTCGACCGCGCGGCGATCACCGCGATCCACGACGGCTTCGCACCGGCCCTCAAGCTGGGCTGCGTCTATGTGGACGAGAGCACCCGGCTGGACCCCGCCGCCGAGCATCCGACGTGGACACACGGCGTGCAGGTCGAGCGCATCCTCTCCGGCGTGACCCGGGCCGAGCTGGTCCGGCACGGGTACGCGGTCTTCGGCCAGTCGCCGCGCGAGCTGTTCCCCGCGATGACCGACGACGACCTGCGCGCGGCCGCCCGCGCCGAGCTGACCGGCTACTGGGCCTGGGCGGCGAAGCGGCCGTGGCTGTGGCGCGACCCCGACATGGCCGATCTGAGCCTGACGTCGATGGCGCGCGGCCGGCACACGCTGGCGCACGGCACGCTGCTGACCAAGTCGGAGGCTGTCGAGCAGGCCGCCGCGCCCCGCTGGCTGATCGCCCAGCTGCGCTCCCGCCGCCGCGGCGGCACCGCGCGATCCCCGCGCCTGCGGGTCGCCTGGATCGCCTGGCGCGACACCCGGCGCACGGTGGCGGCGGCCGCTCGGGTTTAGCGCCGCGGCGCCGGGAAACCTCGGCATCATGCGCCTACTCACCTTCAACATCCTGGGCCGGCTCGGGGATTGGACCGCGCGGCGCGAGGTGCTCGCCGACGAGCTGCGCCGGCTCGCACCGGACCTCGCGGTCTTCCAGGAGACCGTGGTGACGGACGACTACGACCAGGTCGCCGACCTGCTCGGCGACGGCTACCACGTGCTGCACCAGCAGGGCCGCACCCCGGACGGGGTGGGCGCCTCGATCGCCGGCCGCTGGCCGATCACCGACGTACGCCAGGAGTTCCTGCACGTGACGCCGCGGGTGCACCGGGACGAGCCGTGGATCGGCAGCGTGGCGCTGGCCGGCATCGACACCCCGGACGGCCGGGTGCTGCTGGTGCACTTCAAGCCGTCGTGGCAGTTCCACCTGGCGCACGAGCGCGAGTTGCAGGCCCGGGTCACGGCCGGACTCGTGGAAGACGCCGTGCGCGATCAGGAGCCGGCGCACGTGCTGCTGGCCGGCGACTTCGACAGCACCCCGGACTCGTCGGTGGTCCGGTTCTGGTCCGGCCGGCAGGCGCTCGGCGACCTCAGCGTCGTCTATCGCGACGCCTGGGAGAGCGTGCACGGCGTGGCCGGCGGGCACACCTTCGTGCCGGAGAACCCGTTGCGGGCGCTGGGCAGCATCCGGTTCGAGATCGGCCGCCGCATCGACTACCTCTTCGTCCGCTACGACCAGTGGGGCCCCACGCTGCGGATCGAGGACTGCTTCCGGGTGCTGGACCGGCCGGTCGGCGGCGTGTGGGCGAGTGACCACTTCGGTGTCGCCGCCGACCTGGTGCCGCCGGACTGACCGGGTCAGCCGGCCCGGAAGGCGTCCAGCACGAACCACTCGTCCTCGTGGTGCACGACCCTGGTCAGGCCGGGCCGGGCGGCCAGCTCGGCGTGCACGTTGAAACCGTCGTAGTTGCCGCTGTTCTCCCGGTCGCGGAAGTGCACCGAGACCAGGTCGCCGCCCGGTTCCAGGCGTTCGACCAGGCCGTCCACGGTGGCCTGCAGGTCCGGCGCGCTCAGGTAATAGAGCAGGTCGCCGATGACGATCAGGTCGAAGGTGGCGTCCGGCAGGTCGGCGGGCAACGTGGCGAGCTCCGCGCGTACGCCGGGGAGGTCTTTGATCTGGTCCCGGGTCTGCGCCACGGCCGACTCGACGCTGTCCACCGCCAGGAGCTCGTCGCAGCGGGTGGCGAGCATGCGGGTCAGCAGGCCGATCGAGCAGCCCGGCTCGTAACCCGAGCGGTATCGAGCGCGCGGCAGGCTGGCCATGGTCACCGCGTATTTACGCTGGTCGTGCCACTTGGTCGCGAGATCCCACGGATCGTCCTTGGCGAGGTAGAGCCCGATGAAGTAGTCGAGGGAGACCGAGGCCTCCGGCGGTTGGGCGTCACCCTGAGTTCTTGCCACGCCGCGATTCTGCCGTAGCGAATATGGTGATCCGCATGGACCTGGAGTTCACCGGTGAGGTCTGGGAGTGGCGCGGGCCGGCGCCGCACCACTTCGTGACCGTGCCGGAGGAGGAGAGCGCCGCGCTGGAGGCGGCATCGTCGCAGGTCACCTATGGCTGGGGGATGATTCCGGCGGCCGTGCGGATGGGTGGCACCGAGTGGACGACGGCGCTCTGGCCCAAGAACGGCGGCTACATCGTGCCGCTCAAGGCCAAGGTGCGCAGGACCGAGGGCGTCGACGTCGGCGACGTGGTCACGATCCGGCTGACCATCGACGTCTGATCAGGCCCGGGTCGCGGTGAACATGAAGCAGCCGTAGGCGATGTTGCGGCTGTGGATCTGCGCCACCGCCGGGTCCTCGAACATGGCGTTGAGCAGGGCTTCCGGGTCGCTGCCGTCGTGCTGGCGGCTGGCCGGGTGGATCCAGCCGCGGTCGTCGTAGGCGCGCAGGACCTGCTTGCGGCCGTACCAGTCGGCGGGGTAGGGGTGGGCGTTCGCCGGGCCGGCGCACGCCTCGGCGTGCGCGAACACCGCGCCCACCTCGCGATAGGGGCTGGGCGGCAGCGGCGGCTCATAGCCGAACAGGATCAGGGCCTCGCCCGGCGTGGCGTCTCGCAGGCAGCATCGCAGCGGCTCGCCGCCGGTGGCGACCGCGTGCTCGACCGGGTTGCCGGACACATCCAGGCCGCGACCGCGGACGTCGTCGAGGACCTCGGGCGGCAGGGCGTTGATGGTGTAGGTCATGCTTCGATCCTGCAGCCGATGCCCACCCGAGTCTGGCGGGCATCGGACGTCGCATTTCGGTGCGGAAGGGGGGACTCGAACCCCCACGCCCTCACGGACAAAGGCTCCTAAGACCTTCGCGTCTGCCATTCCGCCACTCCCGCCGGCGAGAGAAGTCTAGACAACCCTCGACGCAAGCAGGCAGGGGACGAGCCACGGCGGCCGCCTCGCGGGTCTGCGCCGCATGACAGCCGCCGTGGGTCGGCGCGACATCTCCACTCAATAGCGGAACATCGCCAGGCTCTTCTGCAGATCGGCCGCCACCGTGGCGAGCTCGTCGGCGGCCGCCGCGGTGTGTGTGGCCGCGCCGGTGGTCTCCGCGGCGGCCTCCGCGACCTCGGCCATGTTCGCCGAGATCTCGCCGGTGCCCGCCGCGACCTCGCCGACGTTGCGGCCCATCTCGTTGGTGGTCGCGGTCTGCTCCTCGACCGCCGCCGCGATCGCGGTCTGCGTCTCGTTGATCTGGTCGATCACCGCGCCGATCTCCTCGATCGCGGACACCGCCGCGGCCGAGTCGGTCTGGATCGCGCCGACCCGGGTGCGGATGTCCTCGGTCGCCCGCGCGGTCTCCTGGGCCAGTTCCTTGACCTCGCCGGCGACGACCGCGAAGCCCTTGCCGGCCGCACCGGCCCGGGCCGCCTCGATGGTCGCGTTCAGCGCCAGCAGGTTGGTCTGCGCCGCGATCGACGTGATGATCTTGACGACCGAGACGATCTCCGCGGACGAGACGCCGAGCTTGTTCAGGATCGCGCCGGCCTCGCCGGAGACCCGCACCGCGGTGCCGGCCACCTCGGCCGCGCTGGCCGTGCTGCGCGCGATCTCGACGATCGAGCTGCCGATCTCCTCGGCGCCCGCCGACACGGTGGCGATGTTTCTGCTGATCTGGGCGGACGCGGCGGAGACCGCGTTGGCGCGACCGGCCGAGCGGGCCGCGGACGAGCTCATCTGCCCGGCCACCGCGGTCAGCTCCTCGGAGGACGATGCGAGCGTTGCCACGTTGCCGTTGATCCCCTGCAGGGTGCCGGTCAGCCGGTCGAGCGCCGTGTTCAGCGCGCCGGCCATCCGGCCCACCTCGTCCCGGCCGGGCACGTCGAGCCGCTGGTCCAGCCGGCCCTCGGCGAGGCCCTCGAGCACCTCGACGGTGCGTCGCAGCGGGCGGGACAGCGCGTTGCCGACCACCACCGCGAGCACCAGCGCGATCAGCAGGCCGGCGCCGATCAGCACGCCGACCACGACCTGGGCTTGCTTCGCGGCCGAACGGGCGGCGGCCATCTGCTGCTGGGCGGCGGTGTCCTCGAACCGGGCCAGGTTGTTCAGCGACGCGGTCATCGCGTTGGCGAACGGGTCCGCCTGACCGCCCTGCGCGGACAGAAAACGGTCCAGGTTGTTCGCCTTGGCGGCCGGGACCAGCGACCCGTCGCGCGCCTTGCGGTAGCCGGCCAGCGCGGTGGCGAACGAGTCACGGTCCGCCTCGCGGCCGATCATGTCGATCGCGGTGTACTGCTGCCAGGTGCTGTCGATCGTGTGGTCGAGCTGGCGGATGGCCTGCTCGATGTTTCCCACGTCGGCGGCGGGGGAGTGCAGCACCAGCGTGGCGGTGAGCGCGCGCGCCTGCTGCACATCGGCCCGGACCTGCCCGATCAGCTCGGTGGCCTGCAGGTTGGAGCGGTAGACGTGCTCCAGCCGCTGGTCCGCGCTCTGCACCTCGGCGAGCCCGGTGGCCCCGATGGCGATCATCGAGACGCACAGCACGCCGAAGCTGACGAACAGCTTCTGGGCGACCGGCAGATTGCGCAGCGGACCAGACATTGGCGGTCTCCCGGGGCTGTCGGGGCGGTGTGTTACCCGTCCTATCGGCAGCCCCGATGGAGAACGAAGCGATCGGCGGCGCTGTGGCTCAGTCGATGCCCAGGTCTCGCCGCAGCTTGGCGACGTGCCCGGTGGCCTTCACGTTGTAGAGCGCCTTGTCGATGGCGCCGTCCTCGTCGATCACGAACGTGGAGCGGATCACCCCGGTCACCGTCTTGCCATAGAGCTGCTTTTCACCCCACGCGCCATATGCCGTCAGGACGCTCTTGTCCTCGTCGCTGACCAGCGGGAACGTGATCGCGTCACGCTCGCGGAACTTGGCCAGCTTGGCCGGCGGGTCGGGGGAGATGCCGACCACCTCATAACCCGCGCCCTGCAGGGAGGCCAGCGAGTCACGGAAGTCGCACGCCTGGGTGGTGCAGCCGGGCGTCATCGCGGCGGGATATGCATAAAGCACCACCTTGCGCCCGCGGAGATCCTTGAGCGAGAGGCTGTCGCCGTTGTCGGTCGGGAGCGTGAAGTCGGGCGCGGCGTCGCCGTGAGCCAGCCGGGAGTCGGTCATGCCTCGACCTTAGCCCCGGCCTCCGACACTTTCCGGAGCCGGTGGATCCCGGCCGCGGCCATGCCCAGCCCGGCGCCGACGGCGGTCAGCACGGCGACCCGGGCGATCCACGAGGGCCCGGCGACCGGCACCACCGCGGCCCGGAAGACACCCACGTCGACCAGGCCGCCGAAGATCGCGATCAGCGCGCCGGAGAGCGTCAGCAGGAAGGGTGATCGTCTCGCGAAAGCCGACAAAACGCCCACCAGGCCGATGGCGTAGGTGAGCGCCGGCGCGGGCGCGTCCAGTGTCCGAAATGTCGCGTAAGCGATCAGTCCCACCCCGGCCACCGCCCCGGCGAACGACGGCCATCGGAAGACCACGATCGCCAGGATCGCTGCGCCGCCCCACCAGAGCCAGGGCCGCGGTGGCGGCAGGTAATCCAGCGTCCCGCGCAATTCGAGAGCTGCCGCCCCCTGCCGCAACGGCACGCTCCACGACCTGATCCGGTGCGCCGACGACGGGTCGGCCGCCGCGGACGGCGGCAGCCCGGCGCTCATCCAATGCGTGCGCTGGTCGTGCCAGCGCGCGGTGCGATCCGCCGACACGTGGCGCCACTGCGGGGGCACGGTGGGATCGGCGTCCGCCGGCACCGGGGTCTCGCCGTCCAGAGTTCGATTCAGGTACGCGGCCGGCGACCGCAAGTTTTCGAACACCCCGTCCGGCCGCACCTCCAGATAGGGCTCACCGGAGTAGCCGAGCACCTCCACCGTCCGCCCGGTGTCGTTGGTCAGCTCCAGGCGCGCGCCGGCCTCGATGGTGGTCACCGAGAGACCGGGCAACGCGGGAGTGACGCCGCTGACCCGCGTGCGGAAGGAAGTGGAATCCGGGGTGTCGCCGCCGTGCGCGGAAGCGGGTGCGGCCGGGACGAGTGCCCCGGCCACCACCGCGACGATCAGGAGCGCACGTCTCACCCGACCGCTTTCTGCAGCTCGGCAGGGGTCGGATTGGCGAGCTTGGTGCCGTTGACCAGCACCGTCGGGGTGGACGAGACGCCACGCGAGGAGGCCGTCTCGGTGGCCCGGGTGGCCCAGTTGCGATAGGTCCCGCCGGTCACCGCATCGCGGAACGAGCTGTCGGTGAGGCCGGCCGACTCGCCGAGCTCGACCAGTTTGGCGTTGTCCAGGCCGTCGCTGCCCTCGGCCGGCTGATTGTCGAAGAGCACCTGGTGATACTGCACGAACTTGCCCGCCTCCGCCGCCGCGGCCGCCGCACCCGCCGCGCGCGTCGAATACTCATTGCCGTTCGAGGCGCCGTCCAGGATCGCGATCGGGTGATAGCGAACGGTTACCTTGTTCGCCGCGATGAGCTGCTGCAAGGCGGCGCCGGACTCGGTCTCGAACTGGCGGCAGACCGGGCACATGAAGTCTTCGTAGATGTCGATGGTGACCGGCCCGGTGCCGGCCGCGAACGCCGTCCCGTCGTCCACCGCACTGGCCGGGTTCGCTCCGGTCGCGGTGTCCTGCTTCTGACTCGAATACACGCCGTAGCCGATCAGGCCCGCGATCAGCAGCACCGCGACCACCGCCACCGACGTCCACACGGTGGTCCTGCGGCGCTTCTCCGCCGCCTTCTGCTGCTCCACGATCCGCTTCGCGGCGACGCGCTGCTTCGTTCCCTTGCTCATCGCGATCCCACTCCCATCAGCACGCCATCCATCGAGATCCGGGTCCGCGGCCGCCACAGCAGGATCCCGGCGAGCACGAGGAAGCCGGCGTCGCGCGCCAGCTCCCACAGATAGGCCGGACTCTGCCCCGCGCTCAGGTCGCCGCCCTTGCTGAAGCAGCCGCAGTCGATCTGCAGCCCGCGCGCCCAGGCACTGACGATCCCGGCCATGAAAAGCACCAGCAGCACCGCCGAGATGCCCGCGCTCAGCCGCACCGCGAGGCCGATCAGCAGCAGCAGGCCGAGCGCGATCTCCAGGAACGGCTGCACCGCGCCGACCACCTGGGCCGCCGAGAACGGCATCAACCGGTACGCGTTCACCGCACGCCCCGAGGCGGCCAGGTCGGTCACCTTGAGCCCGCCCGCGACGATCCACACCGCGGCCAGGCCGAGCCGGGCGGCGGTCGAGACCCACGCCATCTTCACGCCCGGTTAGTCGGCGGACCTACCGGCGAGGTTCCCCGAATCCGGCTGGGGGTTGCCTGGAAATCAGCTGGCTTCCGCCTGGGTGACCGCGGTCACCAGTTCGTCGCGGGCCCGGGCCACGCGCGACCGGATGGTGCCGACCGGCACCCCCTCGACCTCGGCCGCCTCCGCATAGGAGAGCCCGAGCATCTGGGTCAGCACGAACGCGGTCCGCCGATCCTCGCCGAGCCGGCTCAGCAGATCCGCCGCGCTCATCCGCTGACCCGGCTCCGGCTGCGGGGTCGCGGTCCACGCGTTCGCCGCCAGCCGCAGCGACAACCGCCGCCGGCGCACCACCCCGCGCAGATGGTCCGCGCAGGTCCGCCGCGCGATGCCGAGCAGCCAGGTGCGCACGCCGGAGCGCGCTTCGAAGCGGGGCAGCGCCTGGAACGCCCGCAGATAGGTCTCCTGCGTCAGGTCGTCGGCGGCGCCGGGATCGACCAGCGCGGCGGTGAAGCGCCAGACCTCCGCCTGGGTCGCGCGGACGAAGTCGGCCTGCGCGCCGGCGTCGCCGGCCTGCGCGCGCAGAGCGAGCAGGGTGGTCGCGTCTCGGCCGTTTTCCCCCGACGTCACGGCCGTTGATGGTACGCGGTACGTCAGGAAACCCACCCGCCCGTGTGCGGTGTCGTCGTGATCGGGGAGCATTGCCTTCATGTCTGGTGATCGACGTCGTGTGCGCGGAGTCCTCGCGGCCTGGCTCGGCCTCATGTTCGGCCTGCTCCTGGCGCTGCTCGGCCCGGCCGCCCCGGCCAGCGCGCACGCCGCGCTGGTGGGCAGCGACCCGAGCAACGGCACGGTGGTGCCCGACGCGCCGAACAAGGTGACGCTCACCTTCAGCGAGTCGATCCAGCTGCTGGCCGGCAAGATCCAGATCCTCGGCCCGGACGGCTCGCGCGCCGACCAGGGCGAGCCGACGTCGACCGGCACCTCGGTCACCATCCCGCTGCGGTCCGGCGGCGGCCGGGGCACCTATCTGGTGAGCTACCGGGTGATCTCCGCGGACAGCCACCCGGTGGCGGGCAGCCTGACCTATTCGGTCGGCGCCGCGTCCGCGCCGCCGACCGAGGACGCGATCCCGGAGACCATCGACCCGGTGGTGCGGGCCATGATCCCGGTCGGCAAATACCTCGGGTACGCCGGACTGGTGCTGCTCGTCGGCCCGGTGCTGGTGCTCGCGCTGCTGTGGCCGCACCGGCTGTCGCGCACCGGACCGGCCCGGCTGGTCTGGACCGGCCTCGGGCTGATCGCCGGCAGCACCCTGCTCGGGCTCTGGCTGCAGGCGCCCTATGCGATCGGCTCCGGTTTCTTCGGGGCGTCCTTCGCCGACTTCCAGGACGTGCTCGGCAGCACGTATGGAGCGGTGATGCTGGTCCGGCTCGGCGTGATCTCCGCGGCCGCGTTCCTGCTGCGGCCGCTGCTGCGCGGTGACGGCGGCGAGTCCAAGGCGGACCTGGCGCTGCTCGGCGTGCTCGGGGTGGCCGCACTGGCCACCTGGCCGCTGACCGGGCACCCGACCGCCTCGCCGGTGGCCGGGGTGTCCGTGGTGGTCGACGCCGTGCACCTGGCCGCCATGTCGGTGTGGGTCGGCGGGCTGGTCATGCTGGTGGCGTTCCTGCTGCCCCGGGCCGACGAACGGGAACTGGGCGCGATCCTGCCGATCTGGTCGCGCTGGGCGGCCGCCGCGGTCGGGGCGCTGGTGGTGGCCGGCGTGGTGCAGGCGCTGATCGAGGTGTCGTCGTTCTCCGGCTTCGTCAACAGCCTCTACGGCCGGCTGATCCTGGTGAAGGTCGGACTCGTGATCATCGCGGTCGCGGTGGCCGCCTGGTCCCGCAGGATGGTGATCGCGAAGACCGCCGAAACCGGCCCGCCCCGGTTGCGGCGGGCGGTGCTGGTCGAGCTCGGCATCATCGTGATCGTGCTGGGCGTGACGTCGGCGCTGGTGAACGTGCCACCGCCGCGCACCGCCGCCGCCTCGGAACAGGCCGCCACCACGACGACGGTGACCCAGACGATCCGCAACGACACGATGGCGCTGCAGGTGGACGTGTTCCCCGCCGCGGTGGGCAACAACTCGATCCACCTTTACGCGTACACGCCGGACGGCAAGCCGCTGCCGGTGGTGGAGTGGACCGCCACGGCCGGCCTGCCCTCGGCGAGCATCGAGCCGATCGAGATCCCGCTGCTGCGCATCACGGACTTCCACGCGGTGGGCGACATCGCGCTGCCGCAGTCGGGCGCCTGGAAGTTGAGCTTCACGGTGCGTACCAGCGACATCGACCGGTCCACGCTGAGCATGGACGTCAAGATCAATTAGGCCTCGTTGCCGTTTCGATAGAACTGTTAGCGACCGTTTGACCACTTTGGTGGCTTTTTGGTATGTATCGTCTGCGCAGTGACACCCGAGAAGGGGGAGAAGCTGATGCGGGCGCTGCGCACGATCCTCGGCATGCTGTTGCTCACCATCGGTCTGCCGGCCTTGTTCGCCGGAGCGGGCCTCTGGGCCGCGATGCAGCACCGCGACGCGGGCGGTGCGTTCAGCGGCCCGGTGCAGACCATCACCACGAGCGGCCACGCGGTGGTGATCGACGACGTGGACGCGCTGCTGCGCAAGGACGCGCCGTTCACCCGCCTCGGCAACGGCCGCCTGCGCCTGACCGTGCGCAGTGGAGGCAGCCCCGCGTTCGTGGGCCTGGCCCCACGCGCGGAGGCGGCGGCCTACCTCGACGGCGTGCCGCATTCGGTGGTCCGCTCCGTCGACATCGGCACCGGCGCGCTGCCGGTGAAGACGTCCCGCGTGACCGGCCGTCAGGCTCCCCAGACCGTGCCGTCGGCCACGACGATCTGGATGCGCGCCGGCAACGGCCAGCTCGACTGGAACCCGCAAGCCTTGGAGAACGGCGCCTACAGCCTGGTCATCATGAACCAGGCGGCCGAGCCCGGGCTGCAGCTGAAGGCGACCGCGGCGCTGAGCCCCGGCTGGCTGAACTCGAGCACCTGGGCGCTGCTGATGCTCGGCAGCCTGACGGTGATGTCCGGGATGATCGTGCTGGCCTGGCCGGGCCGCCGCCGCGAGGTGGTCTATGTGGTCGAGCCCAGCCAGGTCCCCGACCTGATGAAGGCGATCGGCGCACCGCTGCCGCTGACCCGCACGGGCGGCCGCCACGCGGCAGCGAACCGCCCCCGCACCCTGGCCGACTCGCTGTCCTCCTACTCTGCCGTGGGCTCGCCGGTGCCTGCTCTCGCCGGCGCCTCCGCATCCTCGGCCGGCTCTACTTCTTCGGCCGGCTCTACTTCTTCGGCCGGCTCCATGTCTTCGGCCGGCTCCATGTCTTCGGCCGGCTCCGCTACTTCGGCGGCGCTCGCTGCTGCTTCGGCCTCGCTGGCCAGTGCTTCGGCCTCGATGGCCGCGGCGTCCGCGTCGGGGCAGGGTTCGCGCACGGCCACCTTGCCGTCGGCGGCGTTGGCCGCCGCCGCGGGCTCGTCGTCTTCCGCCGCAGCGTCGCAGTCGGCCGCCGCCGCCTCGCCGTCCTCCTCCGCCGCCGCCTCGCCGTCTTCCGCCGTGGCTTCGTCGTCTTCCGCCATGGCCTCGACGTCTAGCGCTGCGGCCTCGCAGTCGGCCGCCGGCGGCTGCCAGCTGGCGTGGCCACCGGCCGGGCCGCCGGCCGCCGCGGATTACGCGGCAGCGACGGCCATCCCGCCGCGCACGGGCGGCGCCCACCGCGCGCCCGCCACCAAGGCCCCCGGCGAACCACTGGAACTGATCGGCGGCACCACCTCGGCCTCCGGCCTCCCGCCAATGGCGGGCCTGGTCGGCGCCTCCGGCCCGGTGCCCACATCGGACCCGCTGTTCGGCCGCCCCGCGCGTCGCAAGCAGGCCACTCCGGCCGAGGGCGCCCCGGTCTTCGAGGCGTCCGCGGTGGAAGCCTGGGTAGCAGAGACCGCCGCGGCGCGAGCTCGTGAGACGGAGGCGCGGGCGGCGGCAGCGCTGGCCCGCGAGAACCGCCGGCCATCCGGCACCTGGGAGCCGAACGGCTTGCGCCGAGCCGAGTCCCGCAAGGTAGGCCTGACCCTCCCACCCACCACCCCAAAGCCGAACACGCCGGCGCCCGCGTCCCCGACCGCCGCGTCCCCGACCGCTGTGGCCGCGGCCGCCGAGTCTCCGACCTCTTCGTCTCCGACCTCTTCGTCTCCGGCCACTGCGTCATCGGTTGCCGCTTCGTCGGTCGGTGCCAAGTCTGGTGTGGCTGCGGCCGACTCGGCGAAGCCGGCATCGACCGCCAAGTCGTCCCCGGCCGCGCAGACCCAGGCCACATCGAGCTCGGCGAAGTCGAGCTCGTCCGAGCAAGCTCCGGCCGGTTCGTCCGCGCCGAGTTCCGCCACCAACTCTCCGGTCGCGTCGTCCGCGCATGCCTCCTCCGCGCAGGTTCCGGCCACCGCTGCTCCCGCCGCGACCACCAAGCCGACCAACCCGGCATCCGCGCCGACCAAGCCGGCTTCTTCGTCGGCATCGGCGCCTTCACACAAGCCGAACTCTCCGTCGCAGGTTCCGGCAGCATCGGTCAAGCCGGGCTCACTCGCGGAGACCTCAGCCGCGTCGTCGTCGACCTCGGCGAAGTCGGGCTCGGCTGCCCAGACCCCGGCCGCCTCGCCGAATCCGGGCGCATCGGCGCAGGCCCTGGCGGCTTCGCCGACGGCTTCGGCGGCGGCCGCTCTGGCCAAACCGGGTTCCCTCGCAGCCAACTCGACGGCACCTACCAAGGCGAGCCCTTCGGCGGAGGCATCGACGTCAAGCGCGGCAGGTTCGGCCCAGCCGACCTCTCCCGCGACTTCGACCTCCTCGACCAAGCCGGAATCCCCGGCAGGCAAAGCGGCAACCGAGTCGGCCAAGGCGGAATCACTCGCAGAGACCACGACGTCCACAAAGCGAGCTTCTGCAGCGCAGGTTCCGGCGTCGGCCGCGACTCCCGCGGTGAAGCCGGCTTCGCGCGCTGAGACCTCGACCGACGCGTCGTCGGTCAAGCCGGGTTCTCCCGCGCAGGTTCCGGCGACAGCCGCCACCTCGACGCCGAAGCCCCTTCCCGCAGCACAGCCGCCGGCTGTCTCTGGTGTCAGCGGATCGGTCAAGCCTTCCTCTCCCATGCAGAGCCCGGCAGCGTCGGCGCCCGTCAAGCCGGCTTCTTCCACACAGACTCCGGACTCAGGAGCCGCGGCCACACCGGTCTCGTCTGCGCAGGCTCCGACGTCGCCGGGCCAGCCCGAATCAGCCAAGCCGCGCATCCCGGGCCGAGGCCTGGCGGCGCTGATCCCGGCTGCCGCGGGCAAGCCGCTCCCTCCCGCACGGACTTCGGCTCCCGCAACGACCGAGACCAGCTCCACGCCGCCCCCGC
The DNA here is from genome assembly GCF_055586225.1 of Actinoplanes sp. NPDC051388. Classification (NCBI taxonomy): domain Bacteria; kingdom Bacillati; phylum Actinomycetota; class Actinomycetes; order Micromonosporales; family Micromonosporaceae; genus Actinoplanes; species Actinoplanes sp. NPDC051388. The sequence goes on from NZ_JBVJIP010000012.1 coordinate 59,791, forward strand.
CCGCGGGCGCAGCGACCACGGAGCGCCCCGCCGGGCAGGCGACGCCCACCGAGATGACCTCCCGCTCCGCAGCGCCGGCAACGTCGGGCTCCGCCAAGGCGATCTCCGACGACCAGCCCGAGACAACCGAACCCGCCAGGGTCACAACCGAGTCCTCCACAGCACTGGCAAAGGCCGCTACGGCCTCACCCGCGACCGCGCCGGCCGCGCCCGTTGCCTCGGCCCGGCCCGCCTCTTCAGCAGGCACACAAGCAAGCACCCAGCCGGCGCAAGCGCCGACCACTACAACCGGCCCCGCAACGCCCGGCGCGGCCACGAGCCGCACACCCACTGCCAATCCGACCCTCGCCACCGCGCAGCCCGGCTCCGGATCGGTGTCCGCGCCGACTACGAAGCCTTTGGCCGCCACCACGCAGCCCAGCGACGGGTCGGTGTCCGCGCTGACCTCAAAGTCCTCGACCGCCACGTCGCAATCCGCGAGCGGATCCGCGACGCCCACCGCCAAGCCGGAATCCACCGCCTCCGTGCCCAGCACCGGAACGTCGCCTTCGGCGGCTGCCAAACCACCGGTCGCGACCACCCGGTCCAGGGACGACACCGCCACCAAGTCGACGGCCGCGGCCACACCGTCCGCCGGTGAAGCTTCCGCCAACCCGGCGACGGTCGGCACCCAGCGATCCACAGCCGACAAGAACACCGAAGCAACCAAGACCACAGCCGGCACCAAGCCGTCCACCGGAGTGACGGCACCGGTCACCAAGAACGCAGAGTCGACGCCGGCCACCGCCAAGCCCGAAGGCTCCCGCAAACCGGTCACTTCGGACCAGGCCACGAAGCCCGCAGAAGCCGCCACCCACGCCCGTCCGGCCAAGTCGGAAATCGAACTGGCCGCTCTCCGCCAGGGCGCAGCCGACGCCGCAGCACTCCGGGAGCTGATCGCGGCATCCCGCCCCGCCGCAGCCAAGTCGGACGACCCGAAGCGCACCACGAGCAAGGCGGCAGACGTCACAAGCAAGCCGGAGAAGGGCGACAAGCCGTCGTCGGTGCCCACCCAGCCCGCCGGCGGCAAGCCCGACCCAACTCCGGACACCACAACGCCGTCCCCAGCCCGCCCCGAAGGCGACCCGATCAGGTCCTCAAAGGGCGGAACCACCACGACGCCGACGCCCACAAGCACCAAGGCGCCCCACTACCGCGACCTGACCACCGTGGCCGCCCAGCCGACACAACAGCCGGCTCAGCCCCACACCGCCGACCAGACCGCGAGCACCGCGAGCCCGGCAACCACGAGCACCGCGACCGCAACGGCCCCAGCCCCGGCGCCCACCCGCCCGGTCCCGTCCCGCCCCACGGTCCCGTCGCCAACCCGCCCCACCAGCCCCACGACCCCGGACCCGATCCGCCCCGCAGCCGCCGACGACCAGCTCCCAGACCCTGCCACCACCCTGGGCCGCCCAGGTTCATCCCTGCGCCGCGACTACCCGGCCCAGGGCGCCACGGCAAAGTCCAAGCCGACGAGCCCCACCGCCGAGTCCACACCGGCGAAGCTCCCGGCCTCCCGCCAGTCACCGAGCACCACCGACGCGGACGCGAAAACCGACGAGAAGAAGAAGCCCACCAAGGCCGCCCGGGCCAGGGCATCCGCCTCCTCGGCCCTGTCCGGCTACCAGGCCGAGGCAGCCAAACTCCTGTCACTCGGCCGCAAGCGCAAGCCCAAGCCGGGCGAGCTCAAGCCGGGCGAGCTCAAGCCGGGCGAGCCCAAGCCGGGCGAGCCCAAGCCGGGCGAGCCCACCACGAACCCCGACATGAAGAACTGACCCGAACCACCGAAGCGGGCCGCCCCAGTCACCACGGGGCGGCCCGCTTCCATTTCCCAAAGCAGTCGATACACATGAAAGGGCCCTCCACGCTGCCGACGTGGAGGGCCCTTTACCGGGGGAAACGGAGTAACCGAAGGGGGGCTTCGTCCGTTAAGCCTAGTTTAGCCCTGAACGCCCAATCTAGGAAGTCCCTGCTCTAAACAGACTAAAAACCCCTATAAGGCCTGGAACGGTAGGTGTGGGAGAGGGTGCCGCATGCGCGTTCACCAGCGCGTAGGCTGAGCCCGTGGCGGATCTTCTGGTGTGGATCGACTGTGAGATGACCGGTCTCGACCTCGGCAAAGACAAGCTGATCGAGGTCGCAGCGCTGGTCACCGACCCTGAGCTCAGGGTTCTCGGCGACGGCATCGACCTGGTCATCCATGCCGACGAGGCGGCTCTCGAGTCGATGCCCGAGGTGGTGCGCACCATGCACGCCAAGTCCGGTCTCACCGACGAGGTCCGCCGGTCCACGGTCACCATGGCCGAGGCTGAGGAGGCCGTGCTGGCGTACATCAAAGAGTTTGTCCCTAATCCCCGCACCGCCCCGCTCTGTGGCAATTCCATTGCCACCGACCGTGGCTTCCTCGCGCGTGACATGCCGACCCTCGACAACTACCTGCACTACCGCATGATCGACGTCTCCTCGATCAAGGAGCTGTGCCGGCGCTGGTACCCGCGGGTCTACTTCGGCCAGCCCGCCAAGGGCCTCGCCCACCGCGCGCTCGCCGACATCCGCGAGAGCATCCGCGAGCTCGAGTACTACCGCCGCACCGTCTTCGTCCCGCAGCCCGGCCCCGATGTCGAGCAAGCGAAGGCCATCGCTGCCGAGTTATAGGTCACGTTGCCACGCCGGAACCCGCTCGACGCGGGCCGGGTGGATGTGGCTATGATTGTCCGGCGCCGTGGGATTAGCGGTGGCAATGGTGGTCGTAGCTCAGCTGGTAGAGCACCGGGTTGTGGTCCCGGGGGTCGCGGGTTCAAGTCCCGTCGGTCACCCCAAGCAAATGCAGCGGTGGTCAGGCCCGGTCGTCAAGACCGGGCCGACTTCTTTCCGGGTACGCACACAGCACCCGCAAGCCCCGGCCACAAGATCAAATATCCGGCGTGGGCCGAATCGCGGAAGTAATCGTCCTGGCCGCCGAAGCACATGCCGTCATGGACCCACTGACCAGGGAAAACGACGGCTCCCGCCCGTGGCACAGCATCTTCGTCCCGATCGAGAGCCAGTGGCCGGGCACCTTCGGCCGAGGCTGGGCGGCCGAGTTCACCCAGCAGACCACTGGGCCGGCCTGCTCACACACCTGCAGTCCCTGCCGGGGCCCTACCCGGAGTCGGTCCAGGTCCTGATCCACGACGAGGAGGACGACTGGTTCGGCCTGTGGATGCTCACCAACGGCGCCTTCACCGAGGTCCAACTCCCCAACCAGGCCAACCTCCCCAGCGGCCCGACCACCGTCCTGCGCGACGGGAACGAGCCTGGCGACCTCAATCAACGAATCGACACCTGATGAGGGACGTGGCTGCTGCCGCGGCGCCGGAGCATCACGTTCGTGCGGATCGTGTCGAGCGCTCTCGAAGGCGCCGCCAGGCAGAACGCGGTGACCGACTCGCGGACCAGAGAGTCCCGGAAATGCCGTTGTAGACCCCGACCTGCCCCGAGATGATCCCCGGGTGGACGTGGTCATGCAGTGGGTGCGCACCGCCTGGACCAAAAAGTCCCGTGGCGGCCCCGCCGCGACCCGGCGCAACGCCACCCCGTCCGGTTTCGTCCTGCCGGCCGACACCTGTCCGGCCGTCCACGAGGTCGTGCTGGACGAGCGGCACGACTTCGTCCCCAGCGAGGACTTCCGACCAGGCGAGCCCGAGGGTGTCCGCCTGACCGAGCGCAACGGCCGCCTGCGCGTAGAGGTACCGCTCGCCTTCAACGGCCTGCCACCCCGCCCGAGCCGCCCGCCGGCCGTCTGGCTGGACCGCGGCCAGTGGCTGCGCTGGCAACTCAACTACCGCTTCTCCTGGCCCCTGATCCGCCGCGGCGAGTGGAGCTACCGCCTCGACACCCTCAACCTGGCTTTCGGGCCAACGAGCCGAGACCAGTTCACCGGCACCCCAACCCACCACATCGACGAACGCACCCACCTGCGCTGAGCCGCCGGCAAGCAAGCACGAGGTGGGCGATGCGGCGGGATCGTGGGCGAGGCGAGATCGTGGGCGGGGCGAGATCGTGGGCGGGGCGGAATCGTGGGCGAAGCGGGATCGTGGGGGAGGCGGATCGTGGGCGGAGGCGCGGTAGCCGGCGTGACCACCCGGGCGTTCCTGGCGAGGCGGGAAGGTCAGCCGACGGTGTCGAGGCCGCTCTCGCCGCACACCGAGGACATCTCCGCGCCCGCCACGCTCACCTCGGCCACCGCATCCGGCTCGTTCTCCGCGCCGCGTGCCGCGACCGCCGCCGCATAGGCCGTGGCCAGCCGCTGCGCCGCGTCGGTGATCGGGGCGTCCGCCGTGCTCGACGCGGTCACGATCGCGTCGACCACGCCGGCGTTCATCAGCGTCGCGTCGTTGATCGCGGCCGCCAGCGCCCCACAGGCCACCTCGCCGGGCACGTCCTCGGTGGCCGACGGGTCGGTGGACACCGGCGCCGTGCTGCTGCCGCCCGCCCCCGCGCCGCCCGTCGAGGCCGGCGGCGTCCCGTCCCCGGAACAACCCCCGACCAGCAGGCACGCACTCAGCAGCAGGACGGGCAGGGTTCTCGGCACACGCTCAGCGTAGAAGCAGAACGGCCCCTTTTCGTCTGAAAAGAGGCCGTTCGCAGCGTTCGGGGTAGTGCTAGAGCGCGCTGCCCTTCTTGTACTCCTCGTAGCTCACGTTCCAGTCGGTCCAGCCGTTGCCGTTCTTCAGCGGCGAACCGGTGCCCTTGACCGTGATCGGGTCGCCCATCATGGTCTTCCCGAACAGCCAGGCCCCGAGCTTCATCGACACGTTCACGCAACCGTGCGAGACGTTGGTGCGGCCCTGCACGCCCTCGGACCACGGCGCGGCGTGGATGTACTGGCCACTCCAGGTGATCCGCTGCGCGTAGTCGATCTCCGTGCGGTAGCCCTCGTCCGGGCCGAGCTCGTCCATGGTGTCGAAGACGGTGTGCCGCTTCTTTTCGATCACCACCATGGTGCCGCTCGACGACGGGGTGCTGGCCTTGCCGAGGCTGACCGGGATCGTCTTGATCGTCTTGCCGTTCTCGACGACGGTCATCTTCTTGGTCTTGTTGTCCACCGTCATGACCAGTGAACGGCCGACCTTGAGGTCAACGGTCAGGTTTGACCGGCCGTAATAGCCGTCACCCATCGGCACGCCGGCCAGGTTTGCCGCATAGGAGATCTTGGTGCCGGACTTCCAGTAGGTCTTCGGCCGGTAGTGCACCTCGGTCGCGCTGACCCAGTGCCAGGTGCCCTCCTGCGCCGGCGTGGAGGTGACCGGCATCCGCCGCTCGACCTCGGCGCGCGACTTCTCCGGCACCGAACGGCCGAACCGGATGATCATCGGCATGGCCACGCCGACCACGTTGCCGTCGCCCAGGAAGCTCGAGACCCGGACCAGCTTGGACGGCTTCTTCATCACCGTGAAGGTGCTCTCCGCGGTGCCGACCTTGCCGTCCGTCGCGGGCGCGTCGAGCGTGATCGTGTATTTCTCGCCCCAGCTCAGTCCCTTGGCCGGAGTCCACGTGCCGGCGTCGGTGTCGAGCTTGCCGTCGACCTCGTCACCCTTGGAGTTCTTGACCGTCACCTTGGTGTTCGCCGGGTCCTCGCTGGTGAACTTCACCGGCGAGAGCGCCTCGACACCGGTCGCGTCCGCCTTGGGCGAAGTCACCGAGACGCTGCTGGCCGGCGGGGCGGGAGAAGCGGCCGTGCCGCCGTCATCCTTCGAACCGCCGCCCTGCCAGCTGGGCGACTTGTCGCCGCTGCACCCGGCGCCGAGCAGCACCGCACCGGCCGCGATCACGGCCATCGCGGTGCGCCAGCTCCGACGCCCGGCGCGGCCGGTTGGCCGGGTATTACCCGTCACCCGAACCTCACTCGTCACCCTTGTCTCCTCACCAGCATTTTCGTCCCGGCGCCCATCCTCCGTCATGAATGCCCGGTCGACCAATCCCGGAATCGTGCCGCGCACTGACGGTGGTCACCCGGACACGTTCAGGGGATCACCCCAGATCGGCCGGCACCGGCAGGGCGCTGCCCTTGGCGAACTCTTTCCAGCTCAGGTCCCACGGCGTCCATCCGTTGCCGTAATCCAGCTTGTCTCCCGTGCCGCTGACCGTGACCGGGTCGCCGACCAGCGTCTTGTCGAACAGCCAGCGGGCGTTCGATGGGGATACGTTGACACACCCGTGCGACACGTTTCGGCGTCCCTGCGAGCCCACCGACCACGGCGCCGAGTGGATGTACTGCCCTGACCAGGTCAGACGTTGAGCGAACTCGATGTCTGTGACGTAGCCCTCAGAGCCGTCGGTGTCCGTGGTGTCGAAGACGGTGGTCGCCTTCTTCTCCATCACGACCATGTGCCCGCTGGACGACGGTGTGCCCGATTTGCCCAGGCTGACCGGCATGGTCTTGACCGTCTTGCCGTCCTGGATCACGGTCATCTTCTTGGTCTTGTTGTCGACCTTCATCTCGAAGGACCGGCCGATCTTGGAGGTCGCCGCGCGGTCCTGCGAGCCGTAGCGCCCGCCGCCGGTCGGCAGCCCTCCCACCGCGAGGCGCACGGTGAGCTTCGTGCCCGGCTTCCAATATTCGGGCGCGCGGTAATAGGCCTGGGTGCCACTCGAGGTCCACGACCAGGTGCCGGGCTGCGGCGGGTCGGTCTTCACGAACATGCGCTTCTGTACGGACGCACGATCGCTCTTCTTGATCCCAGGATTGAACTCGGCCACCACCGGCATCGCGACCCCGTAGGTGTGGTCGTCGAACAGGTAGAGCCCGGTGCCGGTCTTCTTGGCCGGCTTGCCCATCGTGGTGAAGGAAGTGGTGGCGGTGGTCTCCGTGCCGGTCGAGTCGGTGGCGACGACCGTGGCCTCGTACCCCTGCTTGGTCTTGAGGGGCTTGCTGGGCACCCAGGCCGAGCCGTCCTCGCGCATCTCGCCGGCGACGGTGCCGCCCTTGCTGTCGCGCAACGCGACGCTCTTGATCGTGCCGCCGGTGAGCGCGACGCCGATCTCGGCGCTGACCGGCACGTCCTTCTTGCCTGTGGCGGGTGTCACCTTGAGTGAGACAGGTCCGGACGGCGCCGACTCCTGCTGGGAGACCTCGGACGGCGCCGCGGAGGCGGTCGGAGTGCCGCCGACCCACGCCTGCTTGCCGGCGTCCTCATCCCCGCACGCGGCGAGCGCCAACGGCGTGACCACCGCTATTGCCAAGATCGCCACCAGGCGCCTGCTGAGCATCGTCGATCCCCGTTCTCGTGTTGTCGCGCGCACATCCTGCCCTACGAACGCAAGCAGCGGCGTCGGCCCGCCGGTTACTTTGACGCGCCGCGCCGCCCAGGGGGTTGCCGATTGGAGCCAACATCACGGCGCGTGCTATCGTTTCGGACGTTGTCAGAGAGCGCCGCTAGCTCAACTGGCAGAGCAGCGGACTCTTAATCCGCGGGTTGTAGGTTCAAGTCCTACGCGGCGTACCAAAACCTGACCAGCAGGTTTAGCGATCGGAAGATCGCCTGCTGGTTGACGTGAGTCGACTGTGAGTCCGGTTCTGGACTCACAGATCGGCTCATTTGTCGTTGGTGCACCGCGAGGACCTGAACCTGCAACCCTTCGGATCGCGAGTCCCTACTCAGCTCATTGAGACTGGTGAGGAACTTATTCATGAAGGGAACAACACGTAACGCCGGGCACTGGGCAGACGAAGGTTTGCGCAGGTGCCGGCGCTGATGGCCTGCGCCAGCGGGTACGCCGCGGTGGGTCGCGTCCGAGCCGTCCGCGATCGTGGCCCGAGACGCCGCGGTCGGCGAGCCGAGCCCTCGGGTCCTCGCTCAGGCCTGGACGGTAGAAAAGTGGCTGACCGACTGGCTGGAGCAGCCGGACCTGCGCCCGTCGATTTTTGCGCTCCCCGAGCTGCCTGTCCCTCGCCCTGATCCAGGCCGGCAACGACAGCGCCGCGCAGGGCTGTGGGTGGAGTACCTTCGCCAACCTGCCCGACACATTGCCGCCCGAGGTGCTGGAGGCGCTCCGGCACTGCTCGGTGCACGGCGACCGGCGCCACGTGCGCGCCACCGTTCGGGCCGGCGCCAGCGGCTATCTCGTCAACGACGACGCCGCCAAGCTGGCCGACGCCATCCGCACCGTCCACGCCGGATTGCCGGCACAGTCGTCCACGTCCGCCGGCGCGGGGCGGCGACGAACCGGTAGCCGGCGGCTCCTGTCCGGTGCCCGGCCGTCCGACCGGGTTCACGAGCGGCAGAGCTACGCGGTCGAGTGCGGGTCCACGACGCGGTCCCTGCAGCCACGCCGGCTCCTCAGCGTGGCGCGCGGGCGGCGATCGCGTCGGCCCAGCGACGGAAGCGCAGATAGCGGGCCCGGGGCACGCGTCGTCGTACTCGGTATCGAGGAACGGTTCCAGCAGGTCCTGCCAGACGTCGGGCCGCCGCCGCACCGCCACCCCGGCCTCGGCCAGAGCCGTTGCCAGCCGCTCCCGGTGTGCGCTCGCGATGAAGACCGTGCGCCCGTCGGTCAGCCGCAGCTCGGGCGGCGTGGCCTCCGGGTCCGCATCCCGCACCAGAGACCAGGGGATGAATCGGCCGCAGTAGTCGGCCTCCGGTGACCCGCACGGCCACCCGAGCGCTATCCCGTCGCCGCCGATGTCGGCCTCGGCGGCGACGCGTCCGGTGCGCACCACGGCGCTGACGTCGCGTGGAACCCCGCTACGGGCGGGGGAACATGAGCCTGCTGTGCAGGACCGGGCTGCCGCCGGCGCCGTCGATGACCACCGTGTAGAGCCAGCTGTCGTCGGTGGACCAGGCCAGGCCGCGCGGCGCGACGTCGTTGGCCGCGGTCTCACGGGTGCCCAGCTCCTGGGTCCACTCCGGCTCGGTGCCGCCCTCGATGTAGCCGAAGAGGTCGGTGTCGTCGCCGCGCGGGCTCCACGAGCCGAGCGCCAGGCGGCCCCCGGGCGCCACCGCGACTGCCGTGGGGTACGGGCCCGTGGGATAGGTGCGGATCTCGGCCAGGCCGAAGATGGACAGCTCGGGGTGGAACTGTGTCCCGGTGGCCAGGACGATGTCGGCGGCGCCCGCGGTCACCGCCAGGTCGTTCACGATGCCGCGGATGCGAGCCTCGCACGGGCCGGGTCCCCAGCACATCGGGTCGGGCGCGCCGCTGGTGATGTCGAGGACCCGCAGCTCCGAGCCGCTCAGGTCACGGGCGGCGACGATCAGGCGTACCCCCCAGCCCTCGCGCTCGAAGACCGTCAGCAGCGGAGCGCCCTGGGCGGTTGGAAGCCCGGTGACGTACGTGGTGATCGCGCCGGTCTTGAGGTCGAGCGCACTGACGCTGCCGTCGGAGCCCTCGGTGCACGAGGAGGTGAACCACAGCTTGCCCACGGCGGTCACGACGTCGCCTGGGCACGCCCGGCCGACCGGGTAGCGCCGCCGCTCCCGCCGGGTGGCGGTGTTGATCGCCGAGATGGCGTGGGCACCGCTCAGCGCGGCGTACACGCGCCGGCCGTCGGCGCTTGTCGCCAGACCGGACACGCCGGTCTGGCCGTTGATCGTCCGCACCAGGTTGCCGGTCTGGTCGGCGACCACGATCCGGTCGCCGCCGGCCACGTAGAGGTCGTGGCGGACGGGAACGACCAGCATGTCCGCGTGGTCCGGCAGTGGCAGGGGCGTGACCGTGTACGTCGCCGCGGCCGCCGGGGGCGCTCCCGTCAGGATCCCCGCCGTCGACAGCATCGCTGCCAGAACCGTGTGTGTGTGATCGCTCGAAGCCGCATGTGCGCTCTCCCTTCGACGTCGTTCTTCCCCCGCTGCTTGACGTCCAGGGTGCGGCCAAGCGCCGACCGCCATCCTAAATGGAGCAGAGCGTCGCCGCTGCCCTGACGCATCGAGTTTCTTGTATGTTGCGCGGCCTTCTCCAGCATCGGCACGCCGGATGAAACGGCCGATCGTCGGGATTATCCCGCGGTCGCCCGAGCTTCTGTTCGGCCATCGCCGGTTTGCCTCCTCCTTTCTGTTGTGCCGTCCCGCGCGTGGGCGCGGGCAGAGGTGGAACCGGGGCGGCGTGTGATCCGGGTGACGCCTGCCCCGGGGGCTTCGGTTGGCCACCGCTCTTCAGTAGGCCGTTGGCCCTCGGCGTGTCAGTGGCGGCGGGCGTGGGCGGCCGGGGGTGTGCGAGCTTTGGCGTCGAAGGGCTCGTCCGGGCCGGACCCGGCACTGTCCGACGCGCAGCTTGCCTGTTTACGGGAACGCCTCGATCAGGGGCCGGCCGCGGCGGGTTACGGCGATGACCAGTGGTGGACTTTGGGGCGGGTGGTCGCGCTGATCGCGACGATGTTCCAGTTGCGGGTCGGGGTGACCACGGCGTGGCAGGCGATGCGCCGGCTGGGTTACAGCGTGCAGATGCCGATCCATCGTGGTGTCGAGCGTGACGAACAGGCAATCGCGCGTTGGCGCCGTTATCAGCGGCCGTCGCTAAAAGAGTCGCAGCACGGCGCGGAGCGTGGATCTGTTTCGCCGACGAGTGCGGGCAGACGTTAAAAGCCTGTAAGGCCACGACCTGGGCGCCGCGTGGCGTGACTGCGGTGGTGAAGGTGACCGCGAAGAGCAGCGCGCGGGTGTCGGTGGCCGGGATGTGCTGTTATCGGCCCGGGCGGCCCAGCCGGTTGATCTACCGCCCTCGTGGTTGAGGAGCGCATGGACACGCCGGCGCGGACGCAAATGAGCCGCCCGCAGTGCCTTGCGGACGACCCGATCCGGATTCATCAGATGAGCCGGAAGACCGCCGTGTGCGTACTCAAGGTTGTGAGCACACCTCTCCGGCCGTTCGGCACCCTCGCCGCGCTCGCGGCCAGCGCCGTATTGCTGGCATTACCCAGCGTAGATCGGTCGCGGCCACCGGTTCCGGTAGCCGCAGCGACAGCCTGGCCACACGCCGCACGGGCCTCGATCGCGGCCGCGCTGGCCGACGGCGCCGCCTACCAGCCCATGCTTTTCCTCGACGCGCGCACCTCGGTCGGCAGCGCGCCCAGCGCCGACGGGAAGCTGCAACGATTGGTTCTGCGGCGGGCGGACGGATCGGTGCGAACCATCCGGGCACTACCCCAGCAGGACTACCCGTCATTCCCGGCGGTCACCGCGGACGGAGACGTATTGGTGTGGGTCGAGCGCAGCAACCGCTCCCAGGCCGCGCTGTGGCGCGCGAGCATCGGCGGGGGACAGGCACGCCGGCTTACGGCCGGCGTGGGCGACCTGAAATCCGACGACTCCGAGGCCAACCTGGTCATCGCAGACGGCCGGGTGCGATGGGTGGCTTCAGGACCGTCGGATACAACGCTGGTCCGCTCAGTCGCGCTCGGCGGCGGGCCGACCGAGACGCGGCCGGTGTCCGGGGACTGGAAGCTGTCGGCCTGGCCCTGGCTCGCCGACGGGGTGACCGCCACGGGCGGTACGAAGGAACTGCGCAACCTGGTCACCGGCGAGGTGCGGACGATGCCGACGGCCAAACGCGGCGAGACGCAATGCGACCCGGACTGGTGCCGGATTACCCGCATCGACGACGACGGCACCGTCATCGACGTGCTGCGGGCCGACGGGACACAGCGTCGCCGGGTCGGGGACAGCACGATGGCGGCCGTCCTGACCGATCCGGCGCCGCTCGGCAGGTTCACCATCCTCGGCAAGATCGACCGGAACGCGCAGCTCACAAACCACGTCCAGCTCATCGCGTACGAAATCGACAACGGCCGATCCGTGATGATCAGCCCGGACGCGTTCGACATCGGCTACCGCGCCGGCGTGATCTGGTGGTCGACCGGGAACGACCGCGACTTCGTACGCCATGCCCTTGACCTCCGGGCGGTTTGAGAAGCGACCGGCACCGCCAAGGCCGCTGATGCCGTCGTCGATTCCTCCGCCCCACGCGTGGCCACCGTCGACCGGCCGACCCGCTGGCGGCCGCTCGCAGGAGATCACCGACCTCGCGCCTTGTCGGCGGCATGACCGGACGCGGCGCTCCTTGCGCTCAGGTGCCGCGGTCGCCCTGATTCACCTCGTAGCCCCGGTCTTGAACAACAGGGAACCGTTTAGATGCCGCGGCGATCCACGCGTCGATAGCTTCCGGCGACTGCCTGATCGCGTCGATGAGCTCTTGCACAGCTTCTCGCTTGACGGGCGTGACGTGCCGATCCAGGTCCGATGTGGTCACCTCCTGACATGTCATGGCGAGTTGCCACCAGAACTTCATCAGGACTCGGCATTCTTCCTGTTCGCGGTCGTCGGCAAGGCGCTGCATGACGACGCCTTGGGCCGACTGAAGCTGGTGCTCGTCGCGGAAGCCGTGGCGCAGATCAACCAAAGAACGCGAGCCCGTTTCGCAGGTGCGCCCTGTTGGTTGAGCGTTCGTAATTCTTGGAGGAGGCAGGCAGGCGGCATTCAGCGTTACGGCCGCCCTCGGATCCGCGCTCGATCGGCGGCCAGAAGCGGACGTCACCCCGGACCGGGCTGCTCGCGCGATGACTAGCCTGAGCGCGGCGCGCAGGATGCAGCGATGGCCGGTCCACGCGGGGCGACAATCGCGAGCGCGTGCCGGGATGCCTGGGCCGGCGCGGCAGCAGCATCCCAGTGCGGAATTTTAGAAATGGCCTGGAGTGGTACAAGCGGCTGCTCGGTGCCGAACCAGCCTTTACCCGAACGACATCGAGGCGGTGTGGCAGTTGGCAGAGGATCGGTACGTGTACATCATCCAGGATCCCGAGCGGGCCGGCGGAGCTGTCAGCATGATTTGGTTCGACGACCCAGTCGCCGAGGTTGCGAAGATTTCCGAACGCGGCCTGGAGCCGGTCGCTGTCGAGAAACACGACTTGGTCTGGAAGTACGTTTTCCACGACAGCGACGGCAACGAGACCGGAGTCGGAGGAGAGGTTTCGACGGCGGGATGAGGTGCCACGCCAATGCAGTTGTTCGGTACTTCGGCGACGGCGCGTCTGATCTGGGCGGTCTGTGCTGCGGCGTGGGCATTGGAGGTCAGCGCTCATTGGCTGTGAGACCGTGCGGTGACAGAATCGGCCGGTGGTGAGCAGCGACGCGCCGGAGCAGGGAGTTCCGCTCGTCGTCGGCAAGATCAGCGTGCCACCGCGTCGGGACGGCACCGTGGCGCGACGCCGGCTGATCGAGGTCCTCGGCGAGGGTACGCCGCTCGTGGCGGTGGTCGCGCCGGCCGGCTGGGGAAAGACGACGCTGCTCACCGACTGGGCGCACACGGTGACGGGTGAAGGTGGCACCGGCGTCGGCTGGCTGACCCTCGACGAGGCGGACGATGAGCCGTCCCGTTTCTGGACCTATTTCGTGTCGGCCATCCGAGTGGCCGATCGCGCACTGGGCGAAGCAGCATTGGCCGCGCTGCGGGTGCCGGAGGTGGACCCGCTGGAGGTGGCCTTGCCCACACTCCTCAATGACTTCGCGATGCGGTCGGGTCAGCTCAGCGTCGTTATCGATGACCTGCACGTCATCCGGGACCGGCGGATCCACGAGGGTCTCGAGTTCTTGCTCGCCTACCTGCCGTCCGGTGCACGACTGGTTCTTGCCGGCCGCTCCGACCCGCCGCTTCCGCTGGCCCGGCTCCGTGCACGGGGAGAGTTGACCGAGATCAGGGCTGTCGACCTGCGGTTCACCGCCGGCGAGGCGCGCCCGCTGGTCGCCGCGGTCAGCCGCCGCGACACGCAGCGGAACGAGCTGCCGCAAGACGTGGTCGAGGAGGTGGTCACCCGCACGGAGGGCTGGGCGGCGGGTCTCAAGTTGGTGGCACTGACCCTGCGCGGCACGCCGACCCGGCCGCCGGACCTGGCCGTGCCGGCGGACGACGACCGGCACGTGGTCGACTACCTCACCGCGGAGGTCATCGACCGCCTGGCGCCCGACGAGCGCGATTTCCTACTGCGAACCTCGGTGCTGGACCGGCTGTCGGGCCCGCTCTGCGACTTCATGCTCGAGCGGCGCGATTCGGTGCGGATCCTCGCCGAGCTGGAACGCGCCGACTTGTTCTTGGTGGCGCTGGACGCCCGGCGGACCTGGTACCGCTACCACCGGTTGTTCCGTGAGGCGCTGCGGCGCGAGTTGCGCGGCACCCGCCCGAGCGAGGAACCGGCGCTGCTGCTTCGGGCGGCGGCGTGGCACCGGTCGACCGGCGATCGGGAGGGCGCGTTCCGGTGCCTGGTCGCGGCGGGAGATCCGGTGGCCGCAGGTGAGTTGCTCGCCGACAGCGACGACGATTTCATGGCGCGCGGCGCCCTCGGGACCTTCCTGCGGCTGGCCGACGCGTTGCCGTCGGAGGTCGTCCGAGCCAGTCCCAAGCTCGGCATCGCTCTCGCCGCCGCGGCCGGACTCACGGGGCGGCTCGACCGCGTCGCGTCACTGCTGGACGCCGTCGACTCGACGCTGACCGACGACTCCGCGCCGCCGGTCGGCTGGCACTCGGCCCGCGCCGCAGCGGCCACTCTACGAACCGTCTACGGCAATGCCGGCGAGACCGCCGCACAGACTCTCGACATGGCACGGCGGGCGGTGGCGCTCGAGTCCGATCCCACCCGGCAGGGCTGGGTGATCTCCCGCATCGCACTCGGCAGCGTGCTCAGCGGTATGGATCACGACGACGAGGCCGCCCAGCTGCTCGGCGACGCCGTCGGCCGGGCGGCAGCTGTCGATCTCCCCGCGTTCAGCCTGTTACAGGCTCGTGGGCTGCTCGCCGTGTCGAAGTTCAAGGCCGGCAGGATCGAGGAGGTACGTCAGCTGCTGCGCACCGCCCTGCCCGAGGCGGCCCGGATGGAGGACACCCTGGGTGTTGCTGCCGCGCCGGCCGTCGCGTACCTGCGCCTCGCCGAAGGACTCCTCCTGCATCTCGACGGCGATGTCCCCGGCGCCCGCGCCGTCCTGGCCCACGCCGCGGACCTGGCCCTGGCCGCCGGCCACCCGAGCCAGTCGGTGCGGGCGCTGACCGCTCGGGCCGCCGCGGAACTCGCCGGCGGTGACCGCCGGGCCGCCGCCGCGGCCCTCTCCGAAGCTGACGAGATCATGCGCACCGAGCCGGTGCTGCCCGGTGTGGCGGCGGCGCTCCGTTCCGCCCAGGAGCGCATCGGCCGGGGCGCGGTGGCCCTGGCGCGCCGTGACGGCGCGCTCGCTGAGCAGCTCACCGAGCGTGAGCTGACCATCCTGCGGGCACTGCAGGGGCCCCTCAACCGGCGCGAGATCGGCGCGGAGCTCTACCTGTCGGTCAACACGATCAAGGGCTACACCAAGAGCCTCTACCGCAAGCTGGACGCGGCCTCTCGCCCCGAGGCCGTCCGCCGCGGCCGCCAGCTGGGCCTGATCTGAGCCACCCACCCCGGGTGGTTCTCCGCCGGGGTGGTGCGTACCGACCCTGGCGCGGGTGATCGTCGTCCTCGACCGACGAGGAGACCGATATGACGTTGCGCTACCGGGTGGACATCCGCGGCACCCTGTCCGACGGGCTCGCCAGCGAGCTACGCCGGCGGTTCGGCGAGTTCACCCACTACACCGAGAACGGCCGGACCGTGATGACCCAGCTGGTTCTGGACCAGGCCGCCCTGCGTGCCTTGCTCGACCAGCTCTGGGACGCGCACAGCGAGGTCCGTCTGGTCACCTCCATTGACAACGAAGCAACCCGGGAGCACCGATGATGTCCTGGCTTTGGCTTGCTCTCGGAGCGGCCCTGTTGCCCTTCACCCTCTTACAGACCACCATCCCCCTTGCGGCGTGGCTTACGCCCGTCTTGCTGCTGCGGTTCAGCCGCACCATCCGGGCCCGGTGGGCTGTACCGGCTCTCGCAGTGGCCGGCGCGCTCGGCACGTACGCGAGCTTCCGCGGCGTCATGCCGGCCGAGCAGATGCTCATCGCGGCCGCCGGCGGCGCCGTCCTGACCCCGATCCCCTACGCCATCGACCGGCTGCTCATCGGCCGGCTCGCCGGGATCGCCCGCACCCTGGTCTTCCCGCTGGCGGACACGGCACTGGTGTTCCTCTTCGGCACCGGTGAGTTCGGCACGACCGGCCACGTCGCCGGCACGCAGGTGGGCAACCTCCCGCTGCTGCAGTCGGCCGCCGTCGGTGGCCAGTGGATGATCGGCCTGCTCATCGCCTGGACCGCCGCCGTGGCCAACGAAGTGTGGGAGCGGCGCACGACCGCGGGCGCCGGGCGGACGCTGCTCGTCCTCGGCACGGTGCTCGGGGCGGTACTCGCCCTCGGCGGGGCCCGGATCGCCCTCGACCCGCCGAGCGCAGCGACCGTCCGGATCACCGGCCTGGCGCCGAACCGAGCGGCCAGCGACGCGCTGATGAGCGCCAAGCTGGCACCGGGAGCCCGCTCCGCGGCGGAACGCGCCGAGCTGCGCGCGCGATACCTGACACCGATGCTCGACGACCTGGTCGCCCGCACCCATCGGGCCGCCCAGGCCGGTGCCCGGATCGTCGTCTGGGCCGAAGTCTCTGCGTACGAGTTCGTCGAGGACAAGGACGCGGTGCTCGAACAGGCTCGGCAGGTGGCCCGGACGGAGGGCATCTACCTCCAGATCGGCGTGCTGTGGCTGCTGCCCTCACGGCAGTACCCGTTCAGCGAGATCCGTGCAATCATGTTCGACCCGAGCGGCGCCACGGTGTGGGACTACCTGAAGACCACCGAGCCGCTGGGCGACGGCAACCTACGCGGTCCCGGCATCGTGCCCATCGTGGACACGCCGTACGGGCGGCTGGCGACGGTGATCTGCTTCGACGCGAGCTTCCCCGACCTGGTCCGCCAAGCCGGCCGCGCCGGCACGGACATCCTGCTGGTGCCCTCCAGCGACTGGGCCCCGGTGACCGACGCGCTCAATCAGCAGGTGGTGCTACGCGCGGTCGAAAACGGGATGAGCGTGGTACGCCCGGTGCGTCAAGGCACCTCGGTGGCGGCGGACCATCAGGGCCGGATCCTCGGGCAAGACGCGAGCTGGTACCGCGCCGATCCCGTCACCACCGAACACACCTTGACGGTGGCGGTGCCGGTCCGCGGAGCCCGGACGCCGTATGCGCTATTCGTCGGCGACGTGCTGGGATGGCTGTCAATCGCAGGGCTCCTCTGGTCGGCGACGCTCGTCATCTCCCGACGGCGCACGGCCCGGCTAGCTGCCCCGGTCGACGATGACCAGCCCAAAGCCCGCACGCCGGAACCCGGCGCATTGACGGCCAGCTGACCCGCGGGCCCTTCACCGCGCCCACCCGCCGCCCCGGGTGGGCTTCGGTCGCCTTCCCCGGGTCCAGCTCGCCAACGGCCGCGCGCACCAGTGCGTCACCAGGTCACCAATGTCGGTCGGCGACTCGGCCGCAGCCGACCAGCACGCCCACGTCAGCTGATCAAAACCCTGCTGCAAGGCCAGCGGGTAAGGGCTACGCGCATCCTCCGGCATCCAGGTGGGTTATGTTGTGCGGCTCGCTGCTGAGTCGATAGTCGACTCGCATATATTCGCTGTCTGGCACGAGACAAACGCGGGATCGTGGTCCTGGCCGAGCCTGGCCGCCGCCTTCGGCAGGTTCGACGCCGACCTCGAGGTGGTCGGCCCGGCCGAGCTCAGGGAGGCCTTCGCCGACCTGGCCCGGCGCTATCACAAGGCCGTGACCTAGGGGTGCCGCCCCGCGGCCGGCACCACCGCCACCTGGAGGACGGCGGTGGAGTTCACCGACTGTCCCGCCTTGAGGCCGTCCTGGTCGGCGAGCAGCACGTTCTGCTCGCCGAGATATTCGAAGGTGTCCGGGTCGAAGATGAGCGCGGCCCGGATCCCCTGCACCTCGTCGAGCGCGACCGCGACGCCGGTCCGGCCCGCCTCGTCCCGCACGGTGCCGGCCACGGTGACGCCGGGAATCCGGCTGACCGCCTCGAACACCGCGGACCGCACGTCGGGAGCGAGATAGGCCTCCCGGATCAGGTCTCCGGCCGCGGTGAACGCCCGCTGATCGGCCGGGTTCTTGTTCTCACCCTGGTCGCGCAGGAAGGCGAGCATGGCATCGGGGTCGGTGGGCAGATCGCCGCGGTAGCCGGGTTCCGCCGTGCAGTCGACCACCACGGACTGGTCGCCCTTGCGCGCCGTCATCCTGCCGTCCTTGCAGCCCGGGATCGGGTTGTCGTGCCAGCCTTCGGAGCCGTCCCGCGGCCGCGTGCGGAGCAGCCCGTCGCGGGTGCCGTCGACCGAGAGCCAGATCTGGCGCTCCACCGACCGCAGTTCCGCCTTGCCGTCGCCGCCCTCGTCGAAGGTCGCCGAGGTGGCGATCGATCCGACATAGATGAACTGGTCACCGGCGACCGTGACGGCGGGCCGGCGATGTGCCTGCGCCGCGGCGCCGCGCAGGATGTCGGCCGCCTCCGCACCGGCCGCCGGTGGCCGGTCGCCGACCCCGACGACCTGGCCGGCCAGCACCGCGCCGGTCACCACGGCCGCCAGGCCGCCGGCCGCGACGAGCCGCAGGCCCCACCGCGGGCGCCGTTTCCCGGTCGCCGCCATGACGCGCCGCCGGGCGTCCGCCGACGGGTACGCCGCCGGCGGGTCCAGCGTGGCTCCGAGCTCCGCGAGCTGGGTCATCTCGTTCATGGCGTCCTCTCGATCTGCTGGGCGCCGAGCGCCTCTCGGAGTTGTTGCCGTGCCCGGTGCAGGCGGGAGCGCACGGTGCCGATCTTGATGTGCAGGGATTCCGCGACCTCCTCGTAGCTCAGGTCGCCCCAGGCGATGAGCAGCAGGACGTCGCGTTCGGCCGGTCGGATCCGGCCCAGGGCCACGGCCAGCGCGCCACGCACCGCCTGCGCGGCCACCGCGGCGACCACCCGGTCCGCGAACTCCTCGACATGGTCGTCCGAGCCGGCTCGCCCGAGCGCCCGGTAGCGCGCCTCCTCGGACCGCCGGCGCCGGGAGATCTCCCTGGTCAGGATGCCGAAGAGCCAGGGCCGCGCGTCGACCCGGCTGAGGTCGTAGCCGCCGCGTTTGCGGAAGGCCACCACGAACGCGTCCGCGACCACGTCCTCGGCCGACCCGGCGGGCCCGAGCCGCCGATACGCGTAGCGGTACAACATCGCGCAGTAACGGTCATAGAGCAGCCCGAACCGGTCGGGGTCGTCCCGGGACGCCGCGATGATCGCGACGTCGCTCAGTTCCCGATCCATTACCGCCGTCATGGGCCTCCGTCCATGGATGCGTGCAGAACACCCATGTCTCGCCGCGAACCCCGGATTCAGTTCCCGGACGGCTCCGGCAAGACCGCCACGATGCGCATTCTGCTCGTCGCGGGGTTCTTCAGCCGGTGAGACCTGACCGGCGACTGAGCTGCGGCAGGAACATCTGCCCGATCGAGCCGATCGTGGCGAGCGCGAAGGTGAGGACGGTCGGCAGCAGGTAGCCGCCGGACACGCCCACCACGAGCCCGAACAGCGGCGCGCCCAGCAACGCGCCGAGGCTCGCGCTGGTGAACATCGTGCCGGTCACCGTGCCGAGGCTCCGCACGCCGTAGTAATGCCCGAGCACGGCCGGCATCAGCGCGATGTTGCCGCCGTAGCCGGCCCCGAAGATCAGCGCGACGACCAGCAGCGCCGGGAACGACCGGGCCGGTACCAGCAGCACGAAGCTGGCCCAGATCGCCACGATCGTCGCCTGGTAGGCGAGCACCACCCCGATCCGCCCGGCGACCAGCCCGAACAGGATCCGTGCGGCGGTGCTGGCGAACCCGATGACGCTGATCAGCGTGGCCGCGCGCAGGGCCGAGGCGCCGGACTGCACGGCCATCGGGGCGATGAAGACGAACGGCACGTAGAGGATCAGGCCCATCGCGAATCCGGAGGCCCAGAGCACCCGGAACATCGGATCGCCGACCAGCTGGCGCACCGGCCAGGCGACGCCGTCCGTGCGGGCACGCCCGGCCACCGGAGTGATCCACGCGCACGCCACCAGCACCACCAGCGCGACGACGCCGAGCCACACCTCGGTGCGGCGCCACCCGATCTGCTCCACCAGCGCCGCGGTCACGATCGGGCCGATCACGGTGCCGACGCCGATGCCGGTCACCGCGACGCCGATGGCGTGCACGCGGTGCCGGTCGAACCAGGCGCCGACGTTGGCGACCGCGGGCACGTAGACGCCGCTGACCCCGACGCCGACGGCCAGATAACCCAGCACGGCCTGCACGACGTGGCCGGCCGCCGCGGTCAGCGCCAGTCCGCCCGCCATCAGCACGCCACCGGCCGCGAACAGCACCCGAGGGCCGTACCGGTCGGCGAGATTGCCGGCCACCCCGCTGAGCGCGAGGAACGTGCACGGGAAGACCGAGAAGACCCAGCTCGCCTGGCCGGCGCTGACCCCGAGCGACGCCCGCATCGGCTCCACCAGGCTGCCGAAGTTGTACGAGAAACCGAACGCCACCGCCAGCGCGACGAACGCGGTGCCGACGGCGAGCCAGCCGGACCGGGACGTCCCGGTGCGCGACGGCGATCGGTCAACGGCCATGCTCTGACGCTAGGCTCGATTGGTCTGGATCCCGCTTACCAATTGGTATGTGCTCATGGACGCACGCCTCGTCTCCGACGCCCTCGGCGATTGGATGTCTGCCGACGTCTCGGGCCGCCTGCCCGAGCAGATCGCGCTGGCCTTCACGCACGCCATCGACGCCGGCCTGCTGCCGGCCGGCACCCGGCTGCCGCCCGAGCGCGAACTCGCCGGCGCGCTCTCGGTGAGCCGGCCGACACTGCGCGCCGCGCTCACCGACCTGCGGGCGCGCGGCCTGATCGGCGCCCTGCACGGGTCGGGCACCTGGATCGCGGGCACGAGTCAGCAGCCCGGCCGGTCGTTCGCCGAGCGGGTGGCCGGGAAGGCCGCGGTCAGCCTGTCCGCCTCGGTGCCGTGGGACGCCCGCGCGCTGGTCGCCTGCGGATTCCGGCTGACCGCGCGGGAGATCCTCGGCCTGCGGCCCGGCGACGGCTACGGCACCGGGCTGATCGAGATCCAGGAGGCGGTGGCCGGCCGGGCGGCGATGCGCGGCCTGCCGACCGATCCGGGCCAGGTGGTCGTCACCCCGGGAGCCCAGCGCGCCATGCAGTCCACTCTGGAGCTGCTCACCTCGCCGGGCGACCGGATCGTGGTCGAGCGGGAGGCCTACCCGGGCACCTTCGACGTGTGCGAGACGCTGCGCCTGATCCCGGTGCCGGTCGACTTCCGCGACCCGGACGCCGTCGACCGCGCCCTGGCCCGCCGATCGTTCGCGGCCGCGCTGCTGCAGCCGATCGTGAACAACCCGACCGGCGGCGTGCTGGCCGACGAGCACCTCGCCGCCCTGGCCCGGATCTTCGACCGCCGGCGGCTGCCGGTGATCGAGAACAACGTGCTGGCCGAGCTCCGGTTCGACGACGCCGCGCCGAAGGGCCTCGCCGAGCGCTGCGGCGCCGCACCGGTGTGCACGATCGGGTCGCTGTCCAAGTCGATCTGGGGCGGCCTGCGGATCGGCTGGATCCGGGCCCGGGCCGACCTCGCCACCGAGCTGCGCCGCCGCCAGCACCGCACCGAGCTGGGCCTGAGCGCGCCCAGCCAGCTGATCGCCGATCAGGTGCTGCGGTCCATGGACGACGTGCTGGCCCGTCGCCGCCGGGAGCTCGCCGCGAACGCCGCACTGGTCGGGGAACGGCTCACCGCGCTGCTGCCGGCGTGGCGGTTCGAGCCGCCGCGGGGCGGTCTGTCGCTCTGGGTCGAGCTGCCGCTGCCGGACACCGCGACGTTCGCGGATCACGCCGCGGACCACGGCGTCGACGTGCTGCCCGGCAGCTTCGCCTACCCCGATCGCCGCGCGTCCAGCCACCTCCGGCTCTGCTTCGACCGGCCGGTGCCGATGCTCTGCGAGGGCGTCGACCGGCTGGCGGCGGCCTGGTCCACCTACCCGCCGCCGAAGCGGCTCGGGCCGCGCGCCGACCGGGCGGTCGACAAGGGATCCCGCCGGAGCTGAGCGGTCAGTGGGCGCGGAGGAAGGCGACCGCCTCGGTGAACGCCAGGTCGGTGAGCAGCGGGTCGTGCCGGGCGCCGATGTCGCGCATGAACGCGTGCTCGCCGCCCTCGTACACCAGCAGTTGCAGGTCGGTCAGCCCGGCCGCGTAGAGCGCGGACAGGATCCGCACGCGGGCGTCGGCCGGCACGTGCGGGTCGCGCGAGCCAAAGATGATCATCAGGCGGCCGTGGATGTCGGCGGCCCGGCCCAGCGAG
This sequence comes from Actinoplanes sp. NPDC051388, assembly GCF_055586225.1. Classification (NCBI taxonomy): domain Bacteria; kingdom Bacillati; phylum Actinomycetota; class Actinomycetes; order Micromonosporales; family Micromonosporaceae; genus Actinoplanes; species Actinoplanes sp. NPDC051388. Next base: position 82,117 of record NZ_JBVJIP010000012.1, read on the forward strand.
CCCGCGTCGGCGTCGGCGCCGACCGCGCCGTTGTGCAGGCCGGTGGGATAGAAGCAGACGGTCGCCGCGACCCGCTCGTCCAGCGCGGCCCGGAACGCCAGGTGCCCGCCGATGCAGAAGCCCGCCGCGAAGAGCGTGGTGATGTCCGGGCGCCGCGCCATGAAGTCGAGCACCGCGACGCGGTCCGAGTCGAACTGCGCGGTCGTGGTGGCGGCCGCGCCGTCCAGGCCCGCCTGCTTCCCGGCGTCGTCGAACTCGAGCGCGACGCCCGCCAGCGGGCCGCGGGGATAGATCTCCGGCACACACACCGCGAACCCGGCCGAGGCCAGCCGCCGGGCCGAGCGCAACGTCGACTCGGTCAGCTGGAAGATGTCGGTGTAGAGCAGCACCCCGGGCCACGGCCCCGCGCCGACCGGGCTGATCAGCATCGTGCGGATCTCGCAATCCGGCGCCGGCACCCGCACTTCTTCCTCGCGAAGCTTCATGGCGACCGACCCTACTGACGCGCCACCGGCGAACGTGGGGGGGGGGGGGGGGGGGGGGGGGGGGGGGTGGCGGGGGGGGGGGGGGGGGGGGGGGGGGGGGGGGGGGGGGAGGGGGGGGGGGGGGGGT